>DUKH01000068.1:0-3297 GCA_013329415.1 Methanosarcinaceae archaeon
TAGATTTAGCGGGTAGTTCACGACATCTTTCTGATTGTCGGATGTCTTATTCAGGCTTTCCGGATAGTTTTCAATGAAGGAAACCATAAATTGGGTGGCATCTATTTTGTCAGCCAGGAGGCGGTCCTTTTTTTGTATCCATTCTTTCTTGAGCCCGGGGCTCCGGAGAAGTTCCGTAGCTTTATTTATTGCCTTTTTTGAATCATTGAAACTGAATATCAAATGATATTTTTGTTCCAGTTCAACGAAATTGCCCATGTCGTTCTCGCCCGCAAAAGAATTGTACCTTATAGCGGGGGTACCCAGGACTGCAGCTTCCGTTACAATTGTCTGGGTGTCAGCAACAACCATTTTGGCGTAATATAATGCATCATGAATCCTGTGTTTTGGGATTTTTATAGCATATTTTTGCAAATCTTCTGGCAAATCAAGTTCGGAAGAAATATAAACTTTAGAGTACCGCTCAATATCCCTTACAAGTTTTCGTTTTTCTTCAAGTGTGAAGCCCCTTACTCCGACATCGTGAACGGCATCAAAAGCATTGAAACGAAGCAAAACGAAATCAGAACCCGGAGAGATTTCCAGCAATTCATAAATGGAAGGGTCCGGTTTGAAATAATTAGAATGCAAATATGCAAATTCCTTATACGCATTTATTTTAATGTGTTTGGGACCCAGATTCGCGTTAAAAGCCGAAGGGGTGATTATAGCCTTGACTATCGGCTTAAGCATCATAAACTGGACGTTTGTGGGTTCCGAATCCGTGAATATGGCACAGGGTTTTCTTAACAGCAAAGCTGTATAAGCCGAATAAAGCCCGATCCCGATTAGAAGATCAGGTTTTTGTTTCCTCAAATAGTTATAGGCTGAAAGTACACTGAAGGGGAAATTAAGAACTTTTCCATACTTTGAATCAGGAACACCCGAATACATGAAGTAGTTTAAGCCAATTTCTTCCAGCAATTTCAGTGTGTCTCCATAGTTTCTGGCGAGAACTAAAACGGTATGCCCTCTTTTCTCCAACTCCCGGATAGTGTACTTATGAAAATGTACGTGGGCAGGCGTATTAATAAAGAATGCTATTTTCATTTTACCACTCTTGCAACGATTTTGCTTCCACTTTTTCTTCAGGTAACTTTGCGTTCAGGATCTTAATTCTCATAATTTCTAAAATAGAGGCGATGCCAAACATAGCAATCCCGATGGCTATGTACATTATATTTAACGTGAAAAGAGCAAAAAAGCCAGTAACTATGAAAAAACTCCCAATGAGGTAGAATATTCCAATAGGATTAAGTTTTACTACATATTTGTGCCATGACCTCCACAACAAGGCTTTTATGAGGTAGAGACTGGTTTTTAGTATAAAGCCTGGGTAGTGGATGTGTGACTTTTCATCAGCGTATTTTGCGGGGATTGGTATGCTTTTAACATTCATGTCATAAATGTTTAATTTTACAAGCATATCATTTTCAAATGCATAACCTCTGGAGATTTCGTCTAAGTTTAGATTTTTCAAAGCGTAACTTGAGATTATAGTATAACCATTTTGAGGATCAGAGACGTTCCAATAGCCTGAAACTATTTTGTTTAAAAATGTTAAAAGATAATTACCCAGAGAACGCCAGTTACTCATCCCTTTTCTATATCTGGAATTCACCAATCGGTTTCCCTTTGTGTAATCGGCTTTCCCATCTATGACCGGGTCCAATAAATCAGGCAAATACTTAGGGTCCATCTGATCGTCTCCCGCCAGCACAGCAACCAGATCAATATTCTCCTCAAGTGCTTTTTTATATCCCGCAGTTATTGCAGATCCTACTCCTCCGTTTGCCTTCCGGATAAGGACAACTCGGGGATCTCCAAAGTTGACTATTTTTTCAGCGGTATCATCCGTGGAACCATCATCAACCGCATATATTATATCTACATACCCGGGGATAGACCCAAGTGTTTTTTCGATAAGTTCACTTTCATTATATGCAGGAATGGCCACTCCCACCAGCTTTTTGCGATACATCGATCACACCACTTTCCCATCGGCGAAGACTAAAAACGGGTCTGCATACCGGGTTGAATACTATTTCGCAACCGGGGCTGCGCTTCTTATGGAAACTTCTTCGTTGAAGGTGGGGAGGACCCCCGCTATTTTCCGGGAATCCGTCCCGCCGGCGAAGGAAGTTTCTCCTGGTGCTGAGATTTGAAAACCACTCTTCTGAGCGATCTCCGGAAAAGCTGCTTCTACCACTTACTTTCAACCCCCCCTTGAAAATATAAGCAGGAAATATTAGCAGATAATTCTAATAATATTATAATTTGATAGTAGATACACCACTATAGTTTTTCTAATGATAGGCCGGTTTTTCTTTACTTAAACATATCGATTTCAAATCACTTAAAATAATAAAAAAGTTCGCATAATAACATTCGGCAAACCGTTATTAAAATTAGTGCAGATGTAATGGGCCCGGGAAAAAAATATTCGAATAATACTAAATTTTAAAAACTATCTATATATTCATATTAAAATGATAAAAAAGTTTTAAATGAAACCGGGGGCGGGCAAATTCAGTTACATTTCATTAGACGTTCCCGAACCTCTCCCCGGTTCAGGACTCCCCTCAGGCAGTCCCGGAAGCGCTGATCTGGAGGGGCAAGAAAAGGGGGAGTTGCCGCATGGAGTTGGAAATAAAATATAATGAATAGAAAAAAAGGGGGGATATATACAAAATTAATATAATAATTTCAGGTAGGAAGTAGATTTTTGGATTAAAAAGAAGCTTCCACCCAAACGAACCGAAAGTTTCAAAACTCGTTTTGTGTGTTTCACCGGTTGGCGGGGTCCTCTCCGATCTCCCTCAGGCAACCGTACCCCCTTCACCCCTACCTGTGCCAGCTAAATTGCGAACCCCCCGCGGAGCCCCGCGGAGCTTACTTTTCAGCCGCTTAAAAGCCTTCTCTAATTCCCGAATCTTCCTGAGCCTTTGCCAGGCACTCAAGCGTGCAATAAACCGCTTTTTCTTCCGCGTTTTTCAAAACAAAGAATTCGTTGCCACAAATGGGGCAAATTTTTCTTATATGTTCCATAAACACATCACCCAGAAGTAGACTTTACCGAATAAAAAACTGTAGACATTTATTACTTCACAATGTATAAAAGAATTTTCCAAAACATAATTTTTATATTTAGCCGGTCGGCGGACCCCTCTCCGATCTTCCCCAAAGAACCTTGACCGAAGCATATCAATTAGACTGAAAAACCTGGCAGTGTTTATTGCCGTATCCATGTGGTTATTT
>DUKH01000068.1:3613-3882 GCA_013329415.1 Methanosarcinaceae archaeon
CGGCCTGCCCGAAAAAATTGCAAAGAATAAGAAGCAATGTAGAAATAAAGGGAAGTCGGAAAGAAGAGGAGTAAAGCTCCTATGAAAAGGGTGAGTTTTAAAAACAGATTTTTTATTTTTTTCCTGTCGGTGGGCAGTTCCGAGAACTCCTCCGGAGCAACCGGGATCAAAAACACGAAAACAATAACTACCTTTTAATTTTTATTGCAGCAGTCATTTCCCAATTTTCAGGGAAAAGCCGGCTGCCTGCGCCAGCAGAGTTGCGCCAG
>DUKH01000068.1:4201-8159 GCA_013329415.1 Methanosarcinaceae archaeon
AGTTGCGCCAGCAGAGTTGCGGCTCTGCAGTACGCGGTCCGTTTCGCTCGCCCGAGTTCCGCTTCGGGAGCACGGGGTCCGTTTCGCTACGCTCAAGCGGACTGATATAAAAGGGATTAAAAATTCACTAAAAAACGCCTTTGAAACTGCTTTGAAATTTATACTCCCGCAGTCATTTCCCAATTTTCAGGGAAAGGCCGGCTGCCTTTAGCACCCGGTGAGAGCCCAGGGCCCTGAAAAGCCATCCGAAAATAGGTTTTTCCTGAGAGAGCACATCAGTTTTTTTCCAGCCGAACTGTGATTTGAATAAACGAGCAACTTCAGATTTTCAAAACTCGTTTTTTATTTTTTGCAGGTTGGCGGACAGCTCCCCAAACTCCCCCGAGCAACCGCAGCCAAACCGCACCACACCCTTCCCCCCGCACGAATATCTTTTTACAAATTGAAACCCTGGCAGCTGTGTACCCGGATATTCGAAACGTCTTCAGACGTCTCCGGAAGTCTTTGGGAGCCTTCGGACGTCTTCGAAAGTTTCAGGAGGTCTTCGGGGCAGGCTTAAAATCAGGCAAGAATTGCCAGCACCTTAAAAACAACGATTCCGAAAAAAGAAAACAACAATGGAAAGATAGCTGTATTGAGCGAGCCGTTCAGGTCCCGGGACCACTGGCTTGATGCCGAGAGCACTTCCTTACAGGAGAGCAGGAGGATCAGGCCGACAGTTATTATCGCCCCGTATTCCGGGTAGTAGATCCCCGTGGATATCGAACAGGCACTTACGCCTGAAACTGCAGTATTCAGTATCAAATTCCCGGAAGCCGTTATGGAACCAGCAAGCAACTTCATCCCCCGATTAGAGAGATTAAACCGTACATATAAAAAACTTTTTAATCATATTAAAAAATATGAAGTGAGATATTAAACCGAAGTGAATACAATTAAAGAATAAAAAAGTAAAAAAAAGATTAAAGCTGATATAAGCCCTTAAAACTCCTAAAAAAGCTCCTAAACTGCCTATATTAAAAGCAAATCTCCCGAAAAAATTTGTAACGATTTTGATAATAAACAGTTTTTAAAAAATAAGTTTCGGATTAAATTAAAAAGCCCGAGCAGAGTAAACCGAAATCAAAAACAGCTAAAAAACGCCTTTGAAACTGCTTTTGAATTTATACTCCAGCAGTCATCCACAAATTTCCAGGAAAAAACCGGCTGGCAGCTCAGCACACTTCCCTAAACAACCGTGCTCCCTTCTCCCCGGCATCTACCCAGCAAGCCGCAACCCCCCGTGGAACTTACTGCCCTGTCGCTAAAAAGCCTTCCCGACTTCCCGAACCTTCCTGAGCCTTTGCCAGGCACTCAAGCGTACAGTAAACCGCCTTTTCTTCCACGTTTTCCAAAACAAAGAACTCTCTACCGCAAATGGGGCAAATTTTCCTTACATGTTCCATGTACACATCACCCAGAAGTAAACTTTAAAGAATAACAAACTGTAGTTAGTTATTATTTCACCATATAAAAAAATTGTCCAAAACTTGAGATTTATTTTTATTCGGTAGACGGGCTCCAGCGAATACTAAACCAGAACAACCATGGTCGAATTGTCCTCAAGCAGGCTGAAAAACAGAGCGGCGTTTAATGCCGTATCCTGTGGCCATTTTCCCGTTTGCTTGCAAACGGCCTGCCCGAAAAAACTGCCTGGAAAAAAAAGCAAAAAAGAAAAAGGGAATCAGCCATAAACGAGCAAAAAAGGTAAGTTCACTAAAAAAACCCTGAAAATACTTTTAAATTTATACTTCAGCCCCCTTCAATCAATTTTCAGGGAAAGGCCGGCTGCCTCCGGCACCCGGTGAGAGCCCCGGGGAGTGGAAAGCAATCCGAAAAACGGATTTTCCGAAAGAGAACATTAGCTCCTGTCTACCCGAACTTAGATTCGAAAACCCGAGCATCCACCAGTTTTCAAACCTCATTTTTTATATTTAGCCAGCCAGCGGACGGCTGCGAGCACCCAGCCAGAGCGAGCTTAATCTACTTTTAAAGTTTTCCGTATTTTTTATGTGCCTGTTCGGATGTAAGGATATCGAAAACATAAACTTCCTTTTTATCTTTGTCTACATTGTAGAAAATACGAAAGTTTCCTGCTCTTAGACGGTATGCAGCTTTTCGGGTACCTTTGATTTCTTTTTTGTTTCCACTACTCCCGGGAAAAGGGTCATTAAGCTCCTTGATTGCTGATATTATCTGCGCTTTCCTCTCAGCGGGGATTTTTTCAAGGAGCTCAGGGAGCACAAAAACATCAAAGCTCATTTACGTTCACAAATTTATCCGTATGTTCTTTTACTATCCTTTCACCGTATTCTACAAGCTCATTTCTATTGTGCTCAATTATCAGTTTTTCAATAACACTGTTATAATCGTCTCCCATAGCCCCAATAGCACGCAATTGATCACGAGTTTGTTTCTTTATCTGGATGGTCGTTGTTTCAGCCATGCATACCTATTATAATGGCTATAGTACTTATAGCCGAGGGGAATTTAAGGAGTGGATGTTCAATGCCTGATTATTAATTCTTAATTATTATATTTCACCGGTCGGTGGGCTCCTGCGAACACTTCCCCAAGCAGCCTTTACCGAATCCAATCAATTCTCCTCATAAGCCTCCCCGAAAAACTCCTCAAACTCCTGCGGATCCTTCAAGAACCTCAACCTTTCGAGATCCTCTACAAGCTCATACATATCCTCTCCCCGTGAGAGCCCCAGCACCTCAGGCTCCACAGGCTCAAACCGCCTGATTTCAGGAACCTCCGAGTACCCGGGATTCACCACAAACCCCTCTTCAAGCAGGTAGTAAGCTTCCCCTCCGGCCTTCCTGATAGGTTCATAACCGGAAGAAAAGCTGGTGCAGACCCAGTTGCCCATCCCGAGTTCCGCTTCGGGATCAGAAAAATCTATGATTTTTCTTTTAGTTGCACTGTAAGTGCAACAGCACGCGTCCTTTTCGATCGCTGCGCTCCCTCAAGAGGACTTAAATTTTAAAACTTGAATTTTAATTTAGCCGGTCGGCGAGCAGCTCCAGAAACTCTCCCGGAACAACCAGAAGAACCACACCAGGCAAACTGAAAACCGGGACAACATTATTACCGCATCCTCACCGTTCTTTTCCCGTTCGCCTGCGAACGGTCCACCCAAAAAAACCGCCATGAAGAAGTAGCACTCCCGAAAAAAAAGGAAGTTGAAGGGAAAAAAGAGCAAAACACCGGTGAAAAGAAGCAAGTATAAAACAGATTTTTTATTTTTTACCTGTGGGTGCCACTTCCAAGAACTCAACCGGAACAACCGGAACAACCGGAACAACCGGAACAACCGGAACCAAATATACGAAACTAAAAAACCACGGATGAACACGGATGAACACGGATGAACACAGATGATCTTGATCAGTGTCTGGAAGTGTATAGCAGTGGTTCTTTAAAGTAGCCTGAAGGTAGATTCAGGGAGCGCAGTACTGCCATTGAAATTTAGAATCCAGCAGTCAGCTACAATTTTTCAGGGAAAAGCCGGCCTCCTGCGTCGGCCGGTGAGAACTCCGGTACGCGAAAAGCAGTCTGAAAAAACGGTTTACCAGAAAAGCCCGGGCTGTGAACAGAAAACGTGATCAGCCGCCAAGTTTTAAAATATGGAGTTATATATTTCACCAGCCGGAAGGCACATCCCTATAAAGAAATGGGGCATACCGATTCCCTTTACATTTTCAGGGTATGAATTTTGCTTTTATCTGAGCCAGCTCACGTTCTACGATTGAAAGTCTTTCATCAAGATGGGACCTGAAATCAGCTCTACTTAAGCGGATTTCAGATGAAATTTCCGCCCCATTTTGATCGATTTTATCGCCTAGATTGGTTCCAAGCCCATCTATTTTATCGCCTAGATTGGTTCCAAGCCCATCTATTTTGGTTCCAAGTC
>DUKH01000068.1:8521-15700 GCA_013329415.1 Methanosarcinaceae archaeon
CTATTTTGGTTCCAAGTCCATCGATTTTATTCCCGAGATCTGAATTCATTTGCCTCATATATCTTGCGGCTACATCCATTCTTTCGTAAGTTGCTAATATCAGGTCTTCTTCTCTGACGACCTCAAATGTTTTGTATTCCCCCGTGGGATCTTTATAAACGACGTCAATATTCTCTACGCGGATAGGATACTGGACGATGTTAATATTTTTGAGCAATTTGCTAATGGAGTTTTCTTCGCCCTCGCAGACAAGCTCCACAGTCCCATCATCAAGGTTTTTAACATAACCATTAAGATTAAGATCGAAAGCAATCTCATCGATAAAATCTCTGTAACCTGCTTTTTGAACCCGACCGGAGATTATGATCTCTGCCCGTTTCTTCATATAAAACCTATTTCCTTAAGAGAATATATATGTTATTCTCGTCCTTTTCCTCAAACCCGCATGAGCCCTTTTTACTCCCGGACAAGAATGAACCCGCGAGAGCCTGAAAAAGAGCTGGAAGGTAAAAGAAACAGCAACTTTAAAATCTTGATTTTTATTTTTTCCCAGTGTGGCGACAGCTCCGGAAACGCTCCCAAAAACGGGAGTCAAAAACACGAAGGAAAAAGACGAAATTTGATTTTTAGACTGCGGCCGTCTTCTTTCATTTTTCAGGGAAAAGCCGGCTGCCTGCGCCAGCATAGTTGCGCCAGCAGAGTTGCGGCTCTGCAGTACGCGGTCCGTTTCGCTACGCTCAAGCGGACTGATATAAAAGGGATTAAATATTCACTAAAAAACGCCTTTGAAACTGCTTTTGAATTTTTGTTGCAGCAGTCATCTGCCAATTTTCAGGGAAAAGCCGGCTGCCTTCGGCACCCGGTGAGAGCCCCGGGACCTGAAAAGCAGCCCGAAAAAATGGTTTTTCCGGAAAGCCCGCATTAGCTCTCTCCGGGCAGAATTTTAACCTGAAAACCCGAGCAAGCTCCGAGTTTTAAAATCTCATTTTTTATATTTAGCCGGTGGGCAGCCACCTGCATGCATTTAACCAGAACAGCCCTGACCGATTTTTGAAGATGAACGTGATAACCCTATACAAGAAAACATAAATATCTACAGATATCAATTAGTTATTAATTAATATCCATTTGTTACATGAAAATAACTAAAAAGCATAATGTCAAAGCCTATTGCAAATCTCCCGGGGGTAAAGAAATGGCAGAAGCATTGAATTCTGAAAAGGTAAAACCATCCCCGACACTTAATACTATCCTTATGGTAGAAGAAACCCTGAAAAACAGCCCGGCCAGCGTTGTAACAGTTGCCGACCTCAAGAAAATGCTGCCAAGGCAGGTCAACCACAATACTCTGGTGGTCATTCTGGATTACCTGGAACAGAGTAATAAAATTGCTGTCGGGCTAAAGGGGATAACCTGGATTCACAGCAGGAATGAAAACTTGAGAAAGACGGTTGTTCAGGGACTTGAACTATGAAATCTGTCCGGGTAATCCTTACCCCGGAGGTTGCAGATGCATATCAGAATTTCATGAGTAAAGAATCAGACTCAAAGCAAGAAGAGGTAATTCTTAATGCTTTCCTTCAGAAGGTGGAACTGTTAAAGGAAAATGTCCACTATGGGCAGCCAATTGCCAAAAAACTGATTCCTGCGGAATACAAAACCAGTTACGGAATAACAAACCTGTTTAGAGTTGAACTCCCTAATTTTCACCGGTCTGCGGACTCCTCTCCGATTTTCCCCAAAGAACCTTGAACGAAGCATATCAATTCGACTGAAAAACCCAGCAGTGTTTATTGCCGTATCCATGTGGTTATTTTTCCGTTTGCTTGCAAACGGCCTGCTCGAAAAGACTGAGAAGAAGAAATAGCAAGAAAGAGAAAACCGGGAGTCAGATAGATAAAAGCAAACCCCTGTGAAAAGAATGAATTACATAACTTATTTTTTATATTTAGCCGGTGGACGGGCAGCTCAGAGAACTCTCCCGGAACACCAGGGATCAAAAACAAGAAAACAAAAACTACTTTTGAATTTTAGACTCCAGTAATCTTTTAACAATTTCGAGGGAAAAGCCGGCTGCTTTCGGCACCCGGTGAGAGCCCCGGGAAGTGAAAAGCAGTCCGAAAAACGGTTTTTCCGGAAAAAGGTAGGAAAAAGTGGTTCTTCCGGAGAATGCAAGATCTGGAAGGAAAACTGTCATGAATAAGGATTTAGCGTGAGTACGCAGTGTCGTGGTGTGAAAAACTAACCAGGGTCACGGACTTTTCGTTCTCGTCTACTTTGAAGACAAGGACAAAACTTTTCAGAATATGCACTTTGCGCAGTCCACGAAGCTCGTTTCTTAAAGGTTTGTAGTGAAAGGGGTTTTCACAGATCTCTTGAATCTTTTTGCTTATCAATAGAGTGCTGAGTTTTCAGAGACATGGGGGTAGTTCACTGTAGAGCCTGCACAAATTGTGAACAGAGGTTAGCATAAGTCCCCAGCGCTTGGGGAGAAAGCTTGCCTTCTGATTATAGGCCAGCCTATATATAGCACAGACTATAATGAAATCTATGTGTGGAAACTATATATAGTCTGACCTATAATAACTGGGTATATGAGCCGGGCCTTCATATACGGAAAACCTGTTACAGATCCTTATTTCACGGACCGGGAAGAAGAGTCCCGGATTCTGCGAGCTGAAATAGAAAACCTGCCCTCGGAAACGGCCATAAACCTTGCCGTCCTCGGCCCGCGAAGAGTGGGCAAGACTTTCCTTCTCAAGAATGTGGTCCTGGACCTCGAATCCGAAAAAAGAATTATTCCGCTTTTCATTGACTGCCTCTCAATGCCCTCAGTGCGCCGCTTTTCGGGGGTGTTGCTGGAAAACGCAAAAAAAGAGTACGTTGAAAAAACAGGGGACCGGGCCTATCTAAGAAAGCTCGAGAGCTACCTTAAAAAAGGTGCCGCCGAACTGCTTTTAAAAGTCTCCAGGCTGGACCTCTCTATCGCCTCATACCTCTCGATAAAAATCAGCCTGGAAGACCCCGGGAGCGATGAAGCCCTCATCTTTGAAAAGGCCCTGGACTACCTTGAGGAACTTGCGACAAGCAAGGACATCTATTTTGTCGTCTTCCTGGACGAATTTGCCGAACTTGCCGAGAAAGGAGGGGAGGATTTCATAAAACTCTTCAGGACAGTAATCCAGCAGCAAACGAGAACCATGTACGTCTTTTCAAGTTCTGCCATGACCTATATGAACGAGCTTGTATACAGCAGCAAAAGTCCCTTTTACAGGCAGCTTAAACCAATTTTCATAGGTCCTCTCCCTGAAGAGCATGCCAGGCGTTTTGTAAAAGAAAGGCTGGCTCTTGCGAGCTATTCCATTGAGGAAAGGGCTCTTGACACAATGATGGAGAAAAGCAACTCGCTTCCGGACTACATCCAGCGCCTGGGAGACTCCCTCCTCGACACCGCAAAAAGCGACATAATCAAGGAGCCGGATGTACTCAACGCCTACGAAGAAATCTTCGTAACTCTCGACCCCACTTTCAACCTGGTATTTGCAAAACTCAGCGAGAACTCAAAGACCTACTCGGACATCCTTATTTCAACCGCAAAGTACGACCGCCCCTCCAGAATCGCAAAAGACGCAGGCCTTGCAGCAACTTCTCTTCCCTACTACATGTCATACCTCATTAATCTGGGAATTGTAAAGAAAAAAGAGCCTGGACGATACGGGCTGATCGATCCGATATTCAGGGAATGGATTGTAAGGAAATTCCAGCCAGGGCCCTGAAAAGCAGTCCGAAAAACGGTTTTTCCTGAGAGAGCACATCAGTTTTTTTCCAGCCGAACTGTGATTTGAATAAACGAGCAACTTCAGATTTTCAAAACACGTTTTTTATATTTCGCCAGTCGGCGGACACCTCCCCAAACTCCCCCCGGCAACCTTCCCTGAAGCACATCAAATTGCGAAACCTTTCCGGAACTTACTGCCCTGTCACTAAAAAGCCTTCCCGAACCCCCGAAGCTTCCTGAGCCTTTGCCAGGCACTCAAGCGTACAGTAAACCGCCTTTTCTTCAACGTTTTCCAAAACAAAGAACTCTCTGCCGCAAATGGGGCAAATTTTCCTTACATGTTCCATGTACACATCACCCGGAAATAGACTTTAAAGAATAACAAACTGTAGTTTTCTGTTACTTCTTTACCATATAAAAAAATTTCCCAAAACTTTATTTTTATTTTTATTCAGTCGGTGGACTCCTCCAGGAACTTCCCGAGCAACCGTAGCCAAACCGCACCACGCCCTTTCCCCTGCAAGAATACCTTTTTACGGATTGAAAAGGGGACGGAGGAGTTATCCGGATTGACCAAATCACTTAAATAATTACAAAGTGTATCATACTAAAAATTTGGATAGTTTTAGAGTTATCAGTATTAAATAACAGATGAAGCCAGACCAATCAGGATAGAACAAAATAAAGATTTCACAACAAAAAAGAAGATGCAAGAAAGGGTTTTTTATGGCAGCTAGAGGAAAAATACTGGTAACTGGCGGAGCAGGTTTCATCGGAAGCCACCTTGTAGACCGCCTGATGGAAAACGGGTGCGAAGTAACGGTGCTGGACAACTTCAGTTCGGGCAGTATAGATTTTATCGAGCACCACCTCAAAAACCCGAATTTCACTCTCATAAACGGAAACATGCTCGACACAAAGCAGCTTGAAAGCGCCTGTGAAGGCATGGACTTTGTCTTTCACGTTGCCGCAAACCCGGACGTAAAACTGGGAGCTTCGGACACGAGAGTCCACTTTGACCAGAACATCCTTGCCACCTACAACCTTCTGGAAGCCGTAAGGAAAACCGGCGTCAAAAAATTCGCCTTCACCTCAACCTCAACCGTCTACGGGGAAGCAAAAATAATGCCGACCCCGGAGGACTACGGACCCCTCGTCCCGATCTCCCTTTATGGAGCCTCAAAACTTGCCTGTGAAGCCCTGATAACCTCCTACTCCCACACCTTCGAAATCCAGGCCTGGATCTTCCGCTTCGCAAACATAGTCGGCCCTCGCTCCACTCACGGAATAACCGTAGACTTCGTCCGGAAACTGCAGGAAAACACAAAGCAGCTCGAAATTCTGGGCGACGGAAAACAGGAAAAGTCCTACCTGCACGTCTCGGAATGCGTAAGCTCGATCCTTTTCACCATAGAAAACAGCGAGGAAGACATCAACATCTTCAACATAGGCTCGGAAGACACCCTCAGCGCAACCGAAATAGGAAAAATCGTTGTTAAGGAAATGGGGCTTTCCGATGTGGAGTTTACTTATACGGGCGGTTCGAGGGGCTGGAAAGGTGATGTGCCTAGAATGAGGCTCGGGATTGAGAATCTGAAGGAAATAGGGTGGGAGCCGGTTTATTCTTCAGAAAGAAGCGTAAGGGAGACTGCAAGGAGCCTGCTGGAAAAAGAAGGGCAAACCGAAGCCGGGATCTCCAAACCTTCACTGCAGGCATTTTGAACAATATTCCCCTAAAAATGTCAGCGTCTCCCAAACCAAATAGCTTAAATATTTATACACAGTTTCCATGTAAAAATTTATGGCGATCATAGAGCCCAATAAAAACCTATAGGGAAAAAAACAATGAAAGTTGCAATCATCCTCGGCACCCGGCCTGAGATCATAAAAATGAGCCCGATTATCCGGGAATGTGATAAACAGGGTATCGACTTCTATATTCTCCACACCGGCCAGCACTACAGCTACGATATGGACCGGATCTTTTTTGAACAGCTCAAACTTCCCTCGGCAAAATACAACCTGGACGTAGGCTCGGGAAAACACGGGGCGCAGACGGCAAAAATGCTTGCCGGAATAGAAGAAATCCTCCTCAAAGACACCCCTGATGCGGTCCTGGTCCAGGGGGACACAAACACAGTTCTTGCGGGTGCCCTTGCAGCCTCCAAACTTCAGATCAAAGTTGGCCACGTAGAAGCAGGTCTCAGGTCCTTTGACAGGACAATGCCCGAGGAAACAAACAGGATAGTTGCAGACCACATTTCCGATTACCTCTTTGCCCCTACAGAGAACTCAAAGCAGTACCTTTTGAATGAAGGCATCCCCGAAGAAAAGATCTTCATTACCGGAAACACGGTCGTTGATGCTGCCTACCAGAACCTTGAAATTGCAAAACAGACCGGAAACGTCCTTGAAACCCTGGGCTTAAAGGAAAAAGAATACTTCGCAGCCACAGCCCACAGAGCCGAAAACACGGACAGCAAAGAACGCCTGGGCGGAATCCTCAATGGTTTCAGGCAAATATACGAAGAATTCGGTCTCCCGATAATCTTCCCGGCACACCCCAGGACTGTGAAAATGATAAAAGAATTCGGCTTCGAAGTCCCGGATGGCACAAGGCTGATCGAACCCCTGGGCTACCTGGAATTCCTGCAGCTCGAAGGTGGAGCAAAGCTGATCCTCACCGACAGCGGAGGCGTCCAGGAAGAAAGCTGCATCCTGAAAGTCCCCTGCGTAACGCTCCGGGATAATACCGAGAGGCCGGAAACGGTGGATGTGGGTGCGAATCTGATTGCAGGGACAGGCGAAAAGATAATCGAATGCGCCCGAAAAATGCTGGAATCCAATCCAGATTGGGAAAATCCTTACGGAAACGGAGATGCCGCTGAACTGACCCTTACAAAATTACAGTAAAGGGAATAAGGCAAATGAAAATACAGAAACTAGTGTATCGAGTCCAAAATTTGTGAATAAACCACGGATGGACACAGATGAACACAGATGGCCAAAATCCGTGTCTATCTGTGTTTATCTGTGGTTCTTTATATTGGCCTTCATGTCGATTTCAATGTTTTGATTTATAGCAATATTTTGGAATCGCAGTACTAGGAACACTGTAACCGGGAACAAAGCGATTCAAAATACGGCAAAACAACTGACATTTACGGAATTAAACGACTAAATTTTTATATTTCAAAGGTGGAACATTCATGGCGAAAATCTGCGTATTAGGTCTGGGCTACATAGGCCTTCCAACTGCTCTTCTTTTTGCAAACAACGGCCACGAAGTAGTGGGCGTGGACGTAAACAGGCGCGTGGTAGAAATTCTCAAAACCGGAAAAATGCCCTTCGAAGAAGAGGGTTTCCCGGAACTCCTGGAAAGCGCCCTTGAGAAAAATGCC
>DUKH01000069.1:0-6882 GCA_013329415.1 Methanosarcinaceae archaeon
AAAACACGGAATAAAGGAAATAGGGGCACACTCCTTCCGTGCTTTCCGTGCTTTCTGTGGTTAAACCTTCACTTGAGATTGCGAAAGGAATTTTGGTCATTAACTATAATTGGTCTTGAAAAGTGTAATTAATTCCTGGATTCACTATAATTTCGAGTCATAAAAATTAACTGATCTTGATTCACAAAAGTTTACTAATTTTGATTCATAAGAGTTCCTGACGAATAAATTATACAGGAAGTGAGGCCATGGCGAAAAAAGTAGACATGGAAGCAAAAAAAGCCGCGATAAGCAAAGAAATCTCGGAAGTTATGAAAGCCCTTGGCGAACTTCACGAAGAAGTCATGAAAGACGGGGCGCTCAGTGCCAAAACAAAAGAACTGATGCTCGTGGCAATGGCTGTTGCCCTGAAGTGCGAGTACTGCCTCTGGAACCATGTGCCCATAGCCGTAAAGATGGGAGCCACCAGGGAAGAAATTATGGAAGCTGTGAGCACTGCAATACTGATCTCAGGCGGAACTGCCGTAGCCTACGGGTCTGCAGTCGTTCTTGAAATCCTGGACGAGTTAAATGTTTGAAAAGGATTTTAAAAATACAAAGGAAGGAAAGGCGATATGGCAGAAGATAATAAAAACTCCATAAAATGTCAGGTTTGCGGGTCCATGGTGCCTGAAGACGAAAGTATGCAGGAAAACGGCCAGGTTCTTTGCGAAGAATGCTATATGAACTTGAAAAGTAACCAGGGCGAGCAAAAGAAATGCAAAGCAAGAAAAGCTAAAAGCAAGGAGATACGGTATTAAAGATAAAATAAAAGACTCCAGGAAATTCCAGATAAAACCATAGGTGGTCTATCTTGATAAGTTGACGTTTCTGACTCTTCAGGGGACTGCCCGGCCTGGGCGGGCACTGCATAACTTTATTTAGTTGTAACTTTTATATATATGTGAGCCAGTTTCATAAATACTACTCTTGTCCACAACCCGAATAATGAAGCTGGTTCTCCTTAATTCTTGTTTTTATAATTTTCACATTCCTTTAACATATGTGGACTATACCTGGCCGTATTCTATACTCCGGATGATCCCCCAGAGTGGATTTCCAGCAGATTGATCTATTGCGGCGACCTCGTTGTGTCAGATATTTTTTAAACTTTTTTGAGAGGAGAGTTTTAAAGCTTATACATCGGGGATTCGGGAGAATTCTTATTTTTGAATTTTATAAGAAGTATTCAGGGGAAAAATATTTATTATAAGTAAATGAACTGTAACAATGGGAAAAAAAGTTACAAGTGGGGAATTAGATGAAAATACGTGTAGTTAGTTCCAAAGAAGAGATTTTTACGCTTAACCCTAATGAAAGAGTGGTTCACCTGGCGTTCCGCCCGTCGAACATAGATATCTTTGCGCTGGTTGAGGCCTGCCCGAGAATTGAGGTGATTCAGCTTCCTAACTCTTATCGTCGGACAGTTTCAAGGTCAATCGAAATGTTCCTGGAAATGCTGAGAGTCCAGCTCATGGAAGGGGATGTATGGGGCCACAGGAAAGACATTAACGAATACTACGAAATCCCGTCTTCCGTTATTGAAGATATAAGGAGATTAAAACTGGAAGGCGCCCCCGCCGAGAAGATAGAAAAGGTTTTAAAGCAAAACAAACTGACCCCGGAAATGATTCTCTATATCCTTTCCAAGGATACATAGCCTGAGTCTGGCGGGCAAGGGATAACGGCATTCAAAAATTTTCATCAAGTCCCGTAAAGTTTTTTCAGAAAAACTCAGAAAGGGTTATAGAAAATGTAGGATTGAGAGGATAAGGGTTTCCTCTCAATCGGGAAGGGGTGGATCACACTGTACTATCGTTTTTCTGTTTTTCCAAGTTTTTCTAAACTTGCATATCTTCATAGGGCCACACAGTATAAAAATTTATTTAGATGTTCTGAGAATTGTCCCAATGTTGAGAATTAAAAATCTCTCAAAATATGGAATAAGATACGATGACGGAAGAAGAGCTTGCCGACCCCTTCAAAAATATGAGGGATAAACGACGGACATATAACAAAAAAGAAAATACTTTTTTTGATCTTTGAACTTAAGAAAGTACGCTGAGAGGGAGATTCGAACTCCCGCAGTGCGCAGCACTACCGGTTTTCAAGACCGGCGCCGTAGTCCGCTTGGCTATCTCAGCATTAAGGAAGGGATTCTCAAAGACTTCCCGGAAACACCATTGATGCATTGATGTATTGAACACCGGGGAGTATGTACTGAGAATCCGATTATTATATATAAAATTTGCGAAGAGAAAGGCTCTTCGCCTCCTAACCTATTCCTTACGGTTCAGGTCAGAGATTAGTTTTCTGCTTCTTCAGGCTCTTCGGCTTCAGCTTCGGCTTCGGGAGCTTCTGCTTCTGCTTCGGAATCGGCCCCTGCTGCGGCGATGGCTTCTGCAATGGCTTCTTCGGAGATCTGGGGTTCGGCGGAGAGCTTTTCAATAAGCTGGATTTCCTTAAGACCCAGGTACTGGAAGAGTTCGGTTGCCACCCTGTTCTTTGCCATGAGCCAGCGCTGGTTGAAGGTAAGGCCGGTGGGGATGGAGATTTTTGCGACTTCGCCTTCTATTTCGACTTCCATGTCCCGGAGGCCGGTGTAGAGGGCTAGAAGGCCCTGGATCTTCTCGACGCCTTCTTCGAGGGCTGCCTCAATGGTGTACTCGTAGGTAACGGTCTGACCTGCCAGGGGACTGTTGAAGTCCACGGTAGCCCTGCGCCCGATTACCCTTGTGACCACACCTCTTCTGCCGTCGATCTCGACACTCATGCCGGGGTAGGCTTTCCTGTCTTCGAACTTTGTGATGGAGATGGTCTCAATGAGCTTGGGGTTGCTTGGCCCAAAAGCCTTTTCCGGAGGAATCTCGACACTGCCGGAGTACCCGACTTCCTTTCCTTCGAGGTCTTCGTCCAGGCCCTCAATGGTGTGCCCTGCCCCGACAATTACCACGTCTCCGCCGTAAAGGCCGCGAGGGTTGAAAATTTCTTCCGTCTTTGCAAGTTCTTCGTCGGTTGTGTCAAAAACTTTGCCGTCGTCAAACTTTCCTGTGTAGCTTAATTTTATGAAATCGCCTTTCTGGATTGCCATGATTTTTCAACTCTTTAATTGAAACTCTTTCATTAAATATGATAAATGGGAAAATCCCGGGAAATTAGCCCGATTTCTGTAATTTCAAAGTAAACGTGTCGCACGCTATAGCACTCTGCCTTTAATAAGCTTTTTGGGAATTCACGAGAGGCTTATCAAACCGGATTTCATTTACAAAAATTTAGACACTGTCAAAATACCGGGAAATTCCGGCAAATTCCATGCAGATCCTGCTCAGGGCCCATGCAAATTACGTGCAAATTACGTGCAGATCCCACGCATATCCCGTCAAAATCCTGCACGGATTCTGTAGATCCCGGGCGGAAGTTGTAGAGGCACCGGGCAGGACCTTGCCCGTATGCAGGCGCATATCCCGTTTTAGAGGAACCTGGTGGGAACTACCTGGTTCGCAAGCAGGTAGGAATAATCCTCTCGCCTCCTGACAAGATCCGCCTCACCTTTGTTCACCGGAACTTACACAGCCCGCGGGCGCCCACGAACTTTTTTGCAGCGGTCTTCACGATATTGACTTTTGTCAGGAGCACGGCTGAGTCAGACACAAGATAGCGCCCCGGAGAGGAAATCCCGCAGACAGTGAGCCACCTGTATTCAACTTCCTGATGATTTTAGATGGTGAACATGCCCGGAACCTGCTATTTCCTCATTCTATTTTCCTGTGCCTTTAACCTTCTGACAGGATTTTCATGACCTGATCACTTCCGCCATGGCTTGATTTTCACACTTTTAAAGCATTTGTCCGTTATTAGCTTTGCCGAAGGGCCAGACTGACATAACCTGAAGACCAAACGGACATATCCGGGGGATCAGAGGGATTTTAGCTTTAGCTCACCCTATTTATTCGTATAAATTGCAAAGTTCAGTCTAACCCGAAATCATCAATCATAGCCTCACCGAGATGATTTATTTCTTATATTGAGGGAAAACTGCCGAAAGAACCCTGCTAAAAAATATAATATTGTATGAATAAGCAGGGTTAAAATAATAAAAAATATTACTTAAGATGTAAAAAAATGTTAAATATAACTTCAGACCACTATATTTAGGAGGAAAATTGGAGCTCTATTATGTTTCCTGCCGTGCCTCAGTTTGGAAATGAAATTTGTTAAGGGTTTTCATTCACCCGAATTTCAGGGCAGGAAATTCCAGAACAGGAAAAATAGGGCCCAAAAGAAGAGACCTTGAAAGAGGTAATTCTAGCATCTTGAAAGGGGTATTCTATTATTTTAAGGAGTAGGGATTATGGAAAAGCAGCTTATGAGAATAGGGATATCTCTTCCCGGAGAACTTCTTGACAATTTTGACAGGATAATTACGGACAGGGGATACTCTTCCCGCTCGGAAGGAATAAGGGACGCTATCCGGACTTACAACCAGCACTATGAATGGATGAAGGAAATCCAGGGAAAAAGGGCTGCAACGATTTCCATCGTATATGACTGCTCAAAGAAAGGGGTTTCCAATTCCCTGGGAAAAATCCAGCACGAGTACACCGATCTGATAAATTCTACCGTGCGCTTCCATATTGATGCAAACTCATGTTTTGAAGTTATCATAATGGAAGGAGAAGGCGAAAAGATAGTGGAACTTACCGAAAATATCCTGAGTCTGAAAGGGGTAAAATACTCAAAACTTACAACCGTTCCTGAAACAGAGAAATAAACCGCGTAAAAAAATCAAAGCTTTAAAGAAGATACTTTTAAATAAAACCGGATTCACTTCTTTTCCTGTGCCCGCAGTCAACGTAATCCTTCTGGTAGCCGGACTCGGTCTCCTTGTCAAGGGTTCCGATCTATTTGTAATGGCATCTTCCTCTATCGCAAAGAAGCTTGGGGTTTCGGAGTTTGTGATAGGGCTGACCCTCGTTTCGGTGGGGACTTCAGTGCCCGAACTTGCCTCCTCCCTTACCGCGTCTTTCCAGGAAGCGAGCGGAATAGTGATCGGAAACGTTGTAGGGTCAAACATTGCCAACGTAGGGCTCATCGTAGGCATCGCAGCGCTCCTTTCCAGGGTCAAAACCGAGGAGTTGATGCTGAAAAGGGATAGCTACATCATGTTTTTTGCCTCTGCCGTGTTCTACATTTTTGCCCTTGACTTCCGGATCTCAAGGCTTGAAGCCTCGATTTTTTTCCTGCTCTATGTCGCTTACATTTTTTTCCTGCTTGACAAGGTGCAGAAACATGAGGAAGAGATATATTTCAAGGATTTCCTTAACTATTTTTTCAAATTTGAGTATCTCTTTGACCTGAAAGCAAAAATTGAAACCGGGATAAAAGGGCGCATAGAAATAAACAGCACCTGTAAAAAGGAAGAAAAAGCCGAAACCAGGACCGGAGACGAAATTGAGAATAAAGGACAGGAACTTGAAATTGAGTCCGATATTGAAATAAAAACCTGTGGAAATGGAAGCCTTTTTAGAGACTCAATTAAGCTGCTTGCAAGTGGAGCTGCCATTATTATTGGGGCCAGGTATTTTGTAGACCAGTCAATCTTCTTTGCCCGGCTCCTGGAAATTCCCGAAACCCTTATCGGCATGAGCCTGGTTGCAGTGGGCACTTCGCTTCCGGAACTGATGGTCACGGTTTCGGCTGCCCGGAGTGGTTTTGCAAATATCGCCCTGGGAAATGCCATTGGCTCCAACATAACAAACATCTTTCTGATCCTTGGCTGCGCAGGGCTCGCCTACCCTCTCCCAATAACGGAAATGGTCGTCTATTTCATAACCCCTTTTATGCTTTTTATAAGTCTCCTGCTCCTCCTTTTCATCTGGACAGGCTGGGAGATCAAAAGGTTTGAGGGCCTTTTCCTGATCCTGATTTACGCAGGATTTATGTTCCTGGTCTTCCGCATAAGCTAAAGAAACCCGGCTCAAGCAGGAATACACCTGGAAGATACCAGGGGGGAAATGCATCCGGGAAGGAGTTTAGAAGCCCCCGTACTTCCTTTTGTAGACAATGAATCTTACAATAAGGACGGAAACAAACGAAATCAACAGGGCCATCAACAGCACTAGGCCAAGATTTTCAGCTTCCGCAAACCTGAACATAAGAACAAAAAGAGCGGAAATGAGCACTAATCCCACCAGAAGAACGGGATAAAACGACATATTTACCAGCTTTTCCATCATGTCATCCATGTTCTCAGAATTACCTGCCGGATATTATATACTTTGCTAAACATTTCCCGATTATAACGACACTGACAAGCAGGCAAACCCTGAGGTCCGTATCAAGAAATAGCACATTGGACCCGAAACATTGAACCCCGCACTCCAAACCGGGTCCTGCCCTGGAATTAGCTCAAAATAACGTATCCTGCCCCTTCAAGGGCCTCAACAGCAGTTTCCAGATCTTTTTTCCTGACCAGGATATAGTCCGTGTCATACGTTGAAACCGCAAAGATGCTGACCTCCTTTCCGGCCAGGACGGCACTGATGCCGGCAAGAATCCCTGTCAGCCCGAAATCGAGAGGGCCATCCACCTTCAGTCCTTTCCAGCCCCGCTCGCATATGACATTCCCCGGAACATCAGCTTCCGGGCAAACAATGGAGAGTTCATCGGACGTTTTAGTTATCGAATAAAAATCACTTTCAAGGACCCATTCAGGAATTTTCGAAGCACCGGCAAGCCTGCAAACCCCGAAGTTTCCGTCAAGGACGTTCATTGTAAGTACGGCTTTTTTCATGATCCACCCAGTCAAATATCCAATCAATTATCCAGTCAAGTATCCAGTCA
>DUKH01000069.1:7226-18163 GCA_013329415.1 Methanosarcinaceae archaeon
TCAAGTATCCAGTCAAGTATCCGGCCTCTGTTATCCGATCTTAAATTCACATTCAAAATATAAGTAATATATTTATGCCCTCGCTTCTTAAGCAAAGTTTCTATGACCGAAGGAACCGGGAAAGCCCAGATTGAAGTGGCCTTTGCCTGTATGATCTACGGGATGGCAGGCATATTCCTGGAATATATTGACGGGATGGGCACGGGATCCATCCTTTTTTATGAGATGCTGATAGGGGCAGTAACGATTCTGCTTTACCTTCTGTGGAAGGGGAGGCTTTCCGAGCTCAGGCTGAAAGAAAAAAGGAAATTTCTCCTGCTTCAGGGCATTTTTACGGGCCTGACCTTCTTTTGCTATTTCGCAGCAATCAAGCTCACCTGCCTCTCAGTTGCCGTGCTCCTGCATTACACCGCCCCGGTCTATGTAACCCTGCTCTCCCCCCCTGCTCCTGAAAGAAAAACTAAGTTCCAGGAGCTACCTGGCCCTTTTCCTGGCAATTTCCGGGGTAATCATGGTTGTAAAGCCGGAAACCGGCTTTTCCGGGCTCGAATGGGACGAGAATTACCGCCTGGGAATCCTTTTAGGAGTCATCTCCGGTATTTCGTATGCTGCCGTGATTCTCAACATCCGCTACCTGAAAGACGAATACTCGGAAATGTCCCTTGCCTTCTGGCCCCTTGTGATAATTGTCCTGCTAACGGCCCCCTTTGCCGCAGGGACTTCCGGGGCGACCGTGACAGGGAACCTTGAAGTGCTGCTCACATTCGGGCTGATTTCCGGGGGCCTGGGAGAAATCCTGTATACCGAAGGCCTTTCCAGAATAGAGGCGCAGGTGGGGAGCATCCTTGCCCTGATAGAGCCCGTTTCAGGGATCTTTTTCGATTATACGCTCCTTGGAGTACCTTTCTGCCTGAACACCTGTCTGGGCTGCATGCTGATCCTTGCGGCAGGCCTGCTCGTAAGCCTTGAAAATATTCGCGGCCTTTCCGGAAAAGCCAGGATCGGAAAGGGAATTTCGTGATATTCTCCACACAATTTTTCACATAATTTTGGACAGATTTCCAATACCCTCTCCCTGAAGAAGTAAAGTTGCTCACAATTACTAAGAATTGCCCAGAATTGCTCAGAATTGCCTAGAATTGCCCAGAATTGCTCAGAATTGCCTAGAATTGCCTAGAATTGCCTAGAATTGCTTGAATTGCTCAGAAATACTGTTTCCAAAAGTATATCAGCGCTGCATGGAATTATACAGTGGAATTATTATAAAATTGTTTAAACTTTTGTGAGGCTGTGGGAGCTTCAAAAGCTATAAAAGTTCAAACACGCAGGAGAGGGGGTTCTTACTGGAAGAAATTGAACTTATTTTCGTTTACAACGCTGACAGCGGGGTCTTTCATGCCGTTGGGGATTATGTCCACAAGATCGTAGCCCCTGCCACCTACCCCTGCAAACTCTGTGCCATCACATACGGGATAGGAGGCATGAAAAACGACTGGAAAAAATTCGTTGGAAGCCGGGACCTCCCCGTAAAATTCCTGCACAAGGACGAGTTTGCAGAGCAGTACCCGGGCAGAGAGGCGGAATTTCCCTGTGCTTTCCTGAAAAAAGGGGACGAACTGGAACTCTTCATCAGCGCCGGGGAAATCAACCGCACCGAGGACCTGGAAGAGTTGAAGGCCCTGGTAAGCCGGAAAATACAGGAACTGAATTTGCAGGAACTGAATGCAGGAGAAAAATAAAGCCCTGGCTCCCGGCCTTGGAACCTTTCTGAAGCTTGTTAGGTTTGAAAATTCCCTCTTTGCAGGGTTTTCAGTCCTGCTCTCGGACGCAGAAATTGAACCCATTATCCTGTTTTTTGCAGCAATCACCTTTATCGTCGGACTGGCTTTCGAGATCATGATCGACATTGCCGACGTCCCGGGAGACCGCCGTTTCAGGGTCAGGACGGTAGCTGTCTGCAGGTCCGGAAGCTCTGCCGCAAAACTTTCGACAGCCCTGTATGCGGGAATCATGCTCCTTGACCCCCTTCCCTTTTTTGTTAACATGAACCCCAGGCTTTACAGAGACTGGATCTTCCTGGCTCTGGCCCTTGTCCCGGTGCTTTCCTACCTCTTTCTCTGCCGGGTACTTCTAAGGACCAGTCCGCAAAAAAAGTCCTTTACCTTAGAAGAAAGACCCTTACGGTCATGCAGTTAGGGTCTCTGGCCTATCTGACAGGAGTTTTGCTTTGAAGGGGGACAGAAAGCGGCGACTAGCTTGAAGTTGCGGCTAACTTGAAGTTTATTTATTCTTCCTTCAAATGAATGAACCTTATAAGCTTCAGTTACTTCTTCAACTGAACTGATAACTTATTCCTTTAGCCGAATACCACCAGGACTTACGCAGTTGAACAAAAAAACCAGTAGTATGAAGCCCCAAACTGTCTAAAGCATGATATTCATGGCAAGCTCTCATGTGCTTGGTTTTACATCTCAAGTGCGTAACTCCTAACCACTTATTCCTTCAGCCGGATTGACCACTTGTTTGTTGTTTTGTCAACGCTTATTTTGTCTTCTCTGGCAAGCCAGCCTACGGCCATCAAAGCTAACTGTGAGTCAAAACCTTCCTCACTGAGGTGTTTCTTTATCTGGTTCAGGCTGCAGTCCCCTTCTACCAGCCTGTGGTAAAGCGCTCCTGCAGCTTCCCCGATTTTGAGATTCATATCCTCCATGTATTTTTCACCTTTTCGGATTCTGTTATAATTTGTAATAATGAACTGGGTAAACAGTATACTGTATGGGAAAATACAAGCCATATAAAAATACAGAAATATGCCAGGCCAATGAAATGTTATCTCGAAACATTTCCCATATTCCCATTATATTCCCATCATATTATGGTGAATATCTTATAAAGAGTATATCCCAAAAAGAAGGAAAACACAACGAATATTTTAAGTAATTTCATCTAAAAGTTCAGAATGAAAATGGTGTGTGCTGCCCGAGCGATTATATAAATTATTAAAATATAATTGATAAATATATTTATTTACATTTTTAAAAATAAATCAATGCAGTTAAATATTATAATTTTTAATTATTGACTATTATTTGAGAGATATTTTAATAAAACTGTTGTCAGCTGAGAGACTCTGTCCTTTTCCGCTTTCGGATCAACTAATTCAATAATTTCAACTGAGTTTAACCGGTTCAAACTAATATTTCAACTGAGCTTAACCGGTTAAACTGATTAAATTAATTTCAGCTAACTTTGTATTATTTAAATTGATGTTGTTAATCCAAAGTGCCCGAAAGGAAAGGAGCTGCATCCCAACGCTAAAGCTGCCGGACGTCTGATATTTCCGGACTTTTCATAATATTTATTTTAAAGATGTGGTTCCAATGGTAGTCAATTCAATATTCGAGTTATTTAACTCACCAGAAATACTCTCCCTTTTGAACCGTATTGACGGGCTTGTCTGGGGACCCCCTCTCCTGCTCCTGCTGGTAGGAACCGGAGCATACCTGACCCTGCGCCTGAATCTCATCCAGGTCACCAAACTACCCCTTGCCCTCAAAGATGTGGCCCGTTCCCGAAAAATCGATACCACCGCCCAGGGAGACGTATCGAGCTTTGCAGCCCTCTGTACGGCCCTTTCGGCAACGATCGGGACCGGAAACATCGTCGGAGTTGCTACAGCCATTGCAAGAGGAGGGCCTGGAGCACTTTTCTGGATGTGGCTTGCGGCTTTCTTCGGGATGGCGACCAAGTATTCCGAAGCTCTCCTTGCCGTCAAATACAGGACAGTTGACGAAAACGGGCAGATGTCCGGCGGGCCCATGTACTACATCAAGAACGGGCTTGCGCACAAGAGCTACAGCGGAATCCTTGCCAAGCTCTTTGCCCTCTTCGGGATCTGTGCAGCCAGCCTCGGGGTGGGCACCTTTACCCAGGTGAACGCAATCGTAAGTTCCGTGGAAGCCACCTTCGGCGTCCCGAAAATCGATACCGCAGTCATCCTGGCCCTGCTGGTCGCCCTGGTAACCATCGGCGGGATCGAGAGCATCTCCCGGGTTGCCCAGTTGCTGGTCCCCTTCATGGCAGTCGCCTACGTTATCGGCTGCCTCGTAGTTATCGGCCTCAACATAGGAAACCTGCCCTCGGCAATCGCCCTGATTCTCAAGAGCGCATTTACCCCGACCGCTGCCTCCGGAGGTTTCCTGGGCGCAGGTGTCATGCTCGCAATCCAGATGGGGGTTGCAAGAGGGATTTTCTCAAACGAATCAGGCCTGGGAAGCGCCCCTATCGCCGCAGCCGCAGCCAAAGTCCACGAGCCTGCAAAGCAGGGCCTGATCTCCATGACCGGGACCTTCTTCGACACGATCATCATCTGTACCATGACCGGCCTTACCCTCATCCTCTCCGGGGCCTGGACATCCGGAGCGAGCGAAGCCGCCCACATGACCAACACCGCCTTTGCAGCCTCCCTTTCGACCGCAGGCACCTACGTTGTGACCATAGGCCTGATCTTCTTCGCCTTCACGACCATCCTCGGCTGGAACTACTACGGAGAACGCTGTATGGAATACCTTGCCGGCGTAAAAGGCATCCTCCCGTACAAAGCCGTATACGTTTTCCTGGTAGCCGCCGGCGGTTTCCTCTCAATCGAAGCCGTCTGGATCATCGCCGACATCTTCAACGGGCTCATGGCTTTCCCGAACCTGATCGCCCTCCTCGCCCTGAGCGGAGTCGTGGTTGCGGAGACAAACAAGTACTTCAAGTCCCTTGAAGCAAAGCCCACAGGCGTCGGGGTACCTTCACCCGCAAGCACCCCCGCTCCCGAAGCCGTGGCAGCCGCCGAAGAAGAAGATTAAAGCTATAGAATTACCTGTTCAGAAACAGTCCTCCATGGGATTGTTTCTCCTTTTTCCTTTTTTCGTTCATTTTTCGTTCATCTTTCAGTTTTAATGTGCGTTTTTTCAGTTATTCATTCATATTTCATTCATTTTCAGTTTTAATGTACATTTTTTCACTTTTTCTGACATATCCGGTTTTCAGTTGCCTCTGTCCGGCCTAAAACTTTATCTCTGAAACTAAAATCAGGAGAAGCCGGACGAAAAGAACTAAGAGAATGAACAAAAATCTATAGCTATGGCAGTGCTAAAATCAATCCGGATAGACAGCGAGCTGTACACGGAATTACAGGAAACCGCCGGGGAATATGGGTACAATACCGTTACGGCTGCGGCAAGGGCGGCAGTCAGGCAGTTTATTGACTCACTCAAAAAAGGAGAGGGCGAAAGCGAGAACGAGACCGAGAGCATTGGCTGGAAAGAGGCCGAGTATATCGAGAGTTTGAAAGGGGAATCCAGAATATTGAAAGAGTCACTGGAAAAAGAAAGGCAAAACTACGACGAACAGGTCCGGATTCACAGGGAATATATGGCACAGGTTTCTCCCTTTCTCAAGGAAAAGACGAAAAGCAAGAAAGGCAAGAAAAGCGAGAAAAGCAAGAAGAACGAGAAAAACAAGAACGTTTAAACTTCCGGACCTGGACAAACGACATCATCAAAGCAGACCGCATGACCAAAACCTCCTTTTAGGCTAACCTTGCTACCTCGGGTTCCTGCATAAGCCCAAACATCCGGGAAATCCTGGAAAATACAGAACCCCGGGCAACCTCCGATTTCCAGATTCCATGCCCACCCCACGCTCGCCAACGGCGAGCGGCATGCCCCTGAAAAAAAGGAAAAGAAGCGACAAAATCAACACATCCAGCGGTTTTTCACGATAAAGAGAAAGAGAAATCCTCACATACAGCATCATCTTTCGAGCTACTAAATCAGAAAAACCCGCAGTGCTCCTGAATACTTTCAAACTTCTTAGGAATCCTTGCCCGATAGCTCAAGCGCCGATTCAAAATGTTGATCATTTTCATAGACATCCAGTGAACTGATTATAAAGTCAGACCACAGCTATGAAGCGTATTCCAAGAACTGGAAAGTGCATCCAACTAACTAAAAAGTGAACATTAATGACTAAAAAGTATATTTTAATAACTAAAAAGTATATCCTGATAACTGTCCAGAAGAGTTCGGAAAACTGTAAGGATTGCGTTTGGAATCAGGGTACTGGGCATTACCAGACTATAATTCTAAAAGTCGCAAGACTGGATGTATGATAATTTCCCACTTATTCAATTTTCAGGGAAAAGCCGTTCACTTCGTGAACGGAGGTGGGCATGAGAACTGGCTGCTAAACGGGGAACCCTGTTCCTAATTGCATATGAAGGAAGGAAGGAAAAATCCAGGGTCCGGCTTCAGACAGAATTTGTATCCAACGGATTGCACTTCTCCTCCGGCATCAACCTTTAAAAACAACCTTTAACAAATAATGAATAGGGAATCTTTTCTTATTGATTCCGACGGGGGTCAGGAATTCGATGGAACTGCTGGGTATGGACGTACTTGAGGTTTTGACGAGGATAGACAGCTTTGTCTGGGGGCCTCCTCTCCTGATTTTGCTGGTGGGGACCGGGATTTTCCTGACTCTGCGCCTGGGGCTGATCCAGATATTCAGGCTGCCGCTAGCTCTCAAATATGTGCTGAATTCGAGGAAATATGAGGCAGGGGTCCTGGGAGATGTCTCAAGCTTTGCGGCACTCAGTACAGCGCTTTCGGCGACCATCGGGACGGGAAACATCGTTGGGGTGGCAACTGCGATCAAAATGGGAGGGCGGGGGGCGCTGTTCTGGATGTTTCTTGCGGCTTTTTTCGGGATGGCGACCATGTATTCCGAGGCACTCCTGGCGGTCAGGTATAGGACAGTGGACGCTAACGGGCAGATGTCAGGGGGACCGATGTACTACATTAAGAACGGGCTTGCCGGAAAATGGTACGGTCGGGTGCTTGCCCCGATCTTTGCCTTTTTCGGGCTAAGTGTGGCGCTCTTCGGGATCGGGACTTTCCCACAGGTAAACGCCATCGTGGACTCGGCGCGGATTGCTTTTGATATCCCGGAAGTCCTGACAGCGGTTGTGCTGAGCCTGCTTGTGGCCTTTGTGACCCTCGGGGGAATCAGGAGGATTGCGGCGGTTGCCCAGCTCATGGTGCCTTTCATGGCAATTGCGTATGTGCTCGGCTGCCTGATAATTATCGGGGTGAACCTGGATAAGGTCCCTGCGGTTTTTTCCCTGGTCATCAGTTCGGCTTTTACCGAAACTGCGGCAAGGGGAGGGTTCCTGGGTGCGAGCATGATGCTTGCCATCCGGATGGGAATTGCCAGGGGGGTTTTCTCAAACGAAGCCGGGCTCGGGAGCACACCCATTGCAGCCGCCGCCGCAAAGGTCGAGGACCCGGCAAAACAGGGCCTGATCTCCATGACCGGGACCTTTTTCGATACAATTGTCGTCTGCCTGATGACCGGGACCGTGCTCATCATGACGGATTCCTGGACCGGGGACCTGGAAGGGGCTTACATGACCAGCTACGCCTTTTCCACCGTGCTCTCCAATATCGGGAGCTATATCGTGACCGTGGGCCTGATCTTCTTTGCTTTTACCACCATCATCGGCTGGAACTATTACGGGGAACGCTGCACGGAATTCCTCTTCGGGGTAAAAGGCATCCTACCTTACAAAATACTTTATATTCTCATTGTGGCCTCCGGCGCTTTCCTGGCTCTGGAAATGATCTGGGTCCTGGCAGATATCGTAAACGGGCTCATGGCTTTCCCGAACCTCATTGCCCTGCTGGCCCTCAGAAAGGTCATTGTGGCCGAGACAGGAAAGTATTTTGAGGACCTGAAATCGGAAAGCTGAAAAAGAGGCTGAAAAAAAGATGCTGAAAAAAGGGGTCTGAAGGTAGGAAAATGAAAACGGGGACCTGAAGGCAGGAAAATGAAAGCAGGAAGCTGAATACAATAAAAACTAGTGTATCGATTCCATAATTTGAAAATAAACCACGGAAAAGCACGGAAGGGCACGGAAACCGGCCTTTCGGCCGGTGGATTACCGGGTAACTGAAATGACCATTTTAAAACCCGAATTCTGCTACACTCAAGCAGATTGAAAAACACCAGAGCAACCTTAATTGCCGTCTTTAGGCCGTTCTTTTTTCCGTGTATTTCCGTGTCTTCCGTGGTTTTAATCTTAGTTCGAGATTATTTAGAGAATTTTTTGGTACCTCGTTATTTATGAATATAATTTGGAATCGCAGTACCAGGTAAAGCTGGAGAATTGGAAATACAACCTGATGCAGGTTGCAAATAAAGTGCAACGGTTATAAGCATTCCAGCGGATTGTTAACTATGAAGTCCACCAGTTCAGAGAAACCCTTGAGGGCTTTAAAGCCGAGAACTAAAAGAACAAAAACAGGCTCAAATAAAGCCCCTGCAGCCACTTTGCGTTTTACAGCTGCCGTACTGATGATAACCGTAATCCTGGCACTCATAGCAGCACCTGCTTCCGCAACCGTCATATCAGGGGACACCCGGCTGGAGATCGAAGTAGCTGAAATCACCCCGAACCCGGCAAGGCCAGGGGAAGACCTGCTGATCAGAATCAATATTGAAAATACGGGGAATGACCCTGCCGAGAACGTAAAAATCGGGATTGAGGAGCTTGACCCTTTTATTTTCAAGTACAGCACCTCAAAGGTCTACGGATCCGGTACCAACACCGAACGCATCTTTAAAATCGACCAGATCCGGCAGCGCTCTAAAGTGGAACTGAACTTCCATTACCGGGTTGATTCGAGAGCCACTTCGGGTGTCCAGCAGCTCGAGTTTACCGTCGAAGACGGTAACGGGATCAGTTTTTCAAAGCGGATCCCGATTCTGGTGGAAGGAAACCCGGACCTTGTGCTCGTAGGCACGCAGATTATTCCGGCAGGCCTGGTGGAAAGTGAAAATCCTTCAACGGATTCCCTGGTCCCGAATCAGGAGTTCTACCTCCGGACAACGGTGAAAAACGCTGGGAACGGGGACGCAAAGAACGTCCGGGTAAGCCTGGATATGAACGGGTCCTCCCCCATCATTACCCTGGAAGATAACGTCCGTTTCCTGGAAAAGCTGGAAGCCGGAAGTTCGGAAAACCTTTCTTTCAAGCTGCTACTCGGGAGCAATGCCGAAGTGCAGCCCTACAAACTCCCCCTCCGGATCACCGCTTCGAACGAAGCCGAGACCCTGCAGATCGACAAGGCCCAGGAAATCGGGATCAACGTACTGAACCAGGCGAGAATTAACATTGCAAGCCTGAAATTTGACCCGGAAATCCCGGTGAAGGGCCAGAAAGTATCCATGATCGTCAGGCTGGAGAACGTGGGCGAAGGAGAAGCCCGCTTCGTAAAGGCAAAACTTGAAGGGCTCGATGCCAGCGGCAGCACCAGCGCTTTTCTGGGTAGGCTCGATAAGGACGACGACGCCCCTGCGGTCTTTACCTTCATCCCGGGAAAAACCGGGGAGCATGAAGTCACCCTGCTTGTGGAATACCAGGACGATTTCGGGCAGCACCAGCTAAGCGAAGACCTGAAGGTAAACGTGATTAACGATTCGAACAGCAAGCTCCCGCTTCTTATCGGAGTGCTGGTCGTGCTTGCCGTGGCGGTCTTTTTCATGAAGAAGAAAGGAAAGCTCTGAAACAAAAGCTCTGAGCTCCGGAACAACATAAGAAACAGAGCAAGAAACAGAGCAAGAAACAGAGCAGGATGCCTGATTATGCTTGAAAAAGCGAAAGTCTCCTTCTTCCTTGCCGGCCGTTCCATAACAAGGGGCAATAAGGGGATCACGATCTTTACAATCTTTGTGCTGACCCTGATCTTCGTGCAGCTGGTGCTCTTCTCGAGCATGCTTGCCGGGGTCACGCTCAAGTTCAACGAGCTTATGGTGGACTACCAGACAGGAAATGTCGTTATCGAGCCCGAGGAAGAGCAGCGCTATATCGAGGACGCTTCAGCCCTCCAGAAGAAGATCGAAAGCCTCCCCAGGGTGATTGGGACCACCGCCCGCCTTAAGACCTCCGGGAACTTCCGCTACAAGGAAAAGGAAATGGGAGGCACGGTATACGGAATTGACCCTGCGGACGAGAGTTTTGTAACGGCCATAGAAGACGCAATCATAAGCGGAGAATTCCTGAGCAGGCCAGACCGGGGTGAGATCATCCTGGGCAGGGAAGTTTCGGGAGGCTTTGGAGCCCTGATGGAATCGAGGTCTCTTGGCGGGGTGGAAGTCGGAGATACCGTGGAGCTTACCATCAGCGGAAAGACCCGGGAGTTCAGGGTAAAAGGGATCTACACAACCCGTTACTTCATGGCCGATGCCTCAGCCTACATAAACAGGGCCGACCTGGAAGAGATGCTGGGTGTGGAAGGCCAGGACCTTGCCCAGGAAATAGCTGTCAGGACCACCGCAGGCACTGACGAGTACGAGACCCGGATGGCCTTTCTTTCCCTGGGTATCAGGGAAAACATCCGCACCTGGCACGAGTTTGCCGGAATCCTCCGCCTGATCGAAAACACCCTGGGCCTTATCCGGAACATCATGAACGCAATCGGGCTTCTGATCGCCTTTGTGATTATCTTCGTGGTCATCTACGTAAACATCGTCAATAAAAAACGTCAGATCGGCGTCCAGAAAGCCATCGGGATAGAGCAGAACGTGATTGTGGCCTCTTTCGTGCTCCAGGCCATGCTCTATGCGGGCACCGGGGTCGTCCTGGGCTACTGCTTCATGCGCTTCGGGCTTGCCCCCTATACGGTAGCTCACCCGGTGGACATCCCCCTGGGCGCCATGAGCCTGAAACTGGACGACGCCGAAGCCATAAACCGGGCAGTTCTCCTCTTCCTGGCTTCCATCGTCGGCTCCGTGATCCCGGCTTACAAACTGGCACAAAAAGACCTCCTGGAACTGATCTGGGACAAATGAGAGGGAGGTGAAAATATGGAAGACGAAGTGGAAGACGA
>DUKH01000069.1:18548-22011 GCA_013329415.1 Methanosarcinaceae archaeon
CGAAGTGGAAGACGAAGTGGAAAATGAGATGGAAAATGAGATGGAAAATGAATCAGGTATCCAAAAAACCGACACCATCATCGAAGGCATGGATATCGTCCGCACCTTCCGGATGGGGGAAGTGCAGGTAAGGGCTCTCCGCGGGGTTTCCGTGAAAATCCAACGCGGAGAATTCGTCGCCATCATGGGCCCGAGCGGCTCGGGCAAGACCACTCTCCTGAACCAGCTCGGAATCCTGGATACCCCCAACTCCGGTAAAGTCGTAATAGACGGCACCGATACATCTACCCTTTCCGAGAAAGAAAAAGGAAAATTTCGCCTCCATAACCTGGGCTATGTCTTCCAGGACTATGCCCTCCTCCCCGAACTCAATGCCGCCGAAAACGTCTACCTCTCCCTTATGATGCAGGCCAAAAGCAAAACAGAATACGAGTCCGCCGCAGCCGAAATCCTGACCGCAGTCGGCCTTGGGGACCGCCTTGCACAACTCCCCTCCAAAATGAGCGGCGGTCAGCAGCAGCGCGTCTCCATTGCCCGGGCGCTTGCCCATTCCCCAATCATCCTTTTCGCAGACGAGCCCTGTGCAAACCTGGATTCCGAGACCTCAAAGGAAGTCCTGGACCTGTTCAAGAAGTTCAATACGGAATACGGGCAGACGATCGTGATGGTCACGCATGAGGAATGGCATGCTGCGTATACTGACAGGGTGATCAGGCTGAAGGACGGGGTAGTTGTGAGCAAGAATATGTGAAAAATGGAAATGAGAATGTGACAAAAGTGAAAATGAACATTTTTCAGAGTTAATGTTGGGTTGAAGCACATTATCTGCATTTATTCCTGTGCTTTTTTCCGAAGTAAAGTTGACCTGAGGCTCCGCATCATTTTCAAAATATTTATGAGAATCTTCCATACTTTATTACATGAGTTTTGGGTAATAATGAAGTGAATATGTTTTTTTATATGACCGATGAAGCCGGAGATTCCACCGGATGAAGACAAATCCGGGCACTCGTCCAGTATTTTGCCAATGCCGTAACTACAAATATTGAAGTGATCAGAATCCGGGAGAGTATCAATACAAATTTTTTAATGATTTTATTTTCAGGACCATTTTTTTGAAAAATAAGCTGCTAAAAAGATTCATTTTAGGAATGCAGGATAAAAACATATTATATAATATAAGCTTAGATGCCGGGTATTATTGTATATTCAAAAATTAATATATACATCCTGACATACTTTAATAAATATGTTTCTAAGCTGGATTTTTCGCCCTTTAAATGAACAAAAATTTAATTTGTTCCATTCAAATAAAAGGGTTAATACCCTCTTTTAAATAACTTTACAGGAAAATAAGACACAAAAAAAGTTTTAAGTTCCTCGAAAATATTATATCAAAAATTAATATCTTTTTAAAGAATTGCTGGCTTAATATAATTTATTAATGAGTTTTCATCTGGAAATATATCCGATCAATAGTGAAATTGTTCGCAAAGTTTTTTAGTAACATCCACAATATAATTACTAAATTACAACCCTGGTTTGAGATTATTATGCTTGTTGTGTCCCTGCTGGAAAAATACAAAAAGTACCTGAAGCGGTCTTGCTGGATTCTCGGCTTTTTACAGGCGGCAGAAATATTTGCCCTGTTATTCTTGCTAGTGATTTTGTTTGACGGGTACAAAATCACCAACTATTTTCCGGAACTAAAGACGTTCATAAGAACCCAGGGATACATTGACCCTTACCAGTTCAACATCCTTTTAATGGCTGTTGAAGCCCTGATACTGACTCCTTTAGCCGACCTGGGATTCAAGCTGTTGAATAAAAGTAATAGCATCGGGCTGATCAGCAGGCTTGAAAGGAGTTTTCCCGAACTCAGCACAAGACTGAGCACGGCATACGATAACAGGCAGAATATCAACATAGTTACAAAAAAACTGCTTGAGGACGTGCATAAGCAGCTAACCGACATCAAGATCAAAAAAATATCCCCGCGCAAAGAGATGCTCAGGTCATTCATAATATTCCTGCTGGCTTGCGGAGCGATCATTTTCTGTATCAACCAGGGTTTCAGCTTTGATGTATCTCCCAGCGAGTTGATGGACGACATTATGGGGAACATCCAGAAAATACCCGAAACCACATTTGACGAAGACGCCGAAAGAGAAGTTAGCCCTGATACTGAATTTAAAGCAGAAGCTCTCATCATAAAAAACGGGGAACAGGTTGAGATGGAAATCAATCCGAGCCTGGGGCTCGGGTTTACAAGCCGGACTGATGCGGATACCCAAAATGAGTTCGGGGAAAACCCGGACAGATTTAACGAGACTTTCAGGTACAGCCAGACATACACGGAAAACCTGCCGGAAGAATACGAGCCTATGATAAAGCAATACTTTGAAGATCTTTCGTCTTGAGAACGGAGTTTCACCATGAGATATGAACAGGAAATCCAGCTGGATAACTCGGAACTTGACTTAAAACCCACTTACGAAAGGGCCCAGGAGATTTTCGAAACCATCTTCAGAGAAGTTGGAAACGCTATCGTCGGGCAAAAAGAAATGATCCGGCAGATCCTCATAGCCATGTTGTGCGAAGGCCATGTCCTGGTCGAAAGCAACCCGGGACTGGGAAAAACCCTGACAATATCTACCATTTCCCAGATTATGAACATGAGGTTCAGCAGGATCCAGTGTACGCCGGACCTTATGCCTTCGGATATCACAGGGACCGACATCATTGAAGAAGATGAAAAAGGTGCCAAACGTTTCCAGTTCAAGCTGGGCCCCGTCTTTTCAAATATTGTCCTTGCGGACGAAATCAACCGCGCATCTCCCAAGACCCAGTCCGCCCTGCTCGAAGCGATGCAGGAAAAACAGGTCACAGTGGCAAACACAACATACGCCCTGGACAAACCGTTCTTTATCCTTGCAACCCAGAACCCGCTTGAAATGGAAGGGACTTACGCACTCCCCGAAGCCCAGCTTGACAGGTTCTTAATGAAAATCCTCCTGACCTACCCGAACCCGGACGAGGAATTCGAGATAGTAAACCGCTATGCTGAAGCTTTCAGGCCGACTGTCCAGAAGTGCATAGACAAGCAGACCTTCATCGAACTCCAGGAAATCACCCGGAGGATCCCGATCTCCAACAAGCTCAAGAAATACGCAATCGACATCGTAAACCGGACCAGGAACATGCCCGAACTTATCGAGGCGGGAGCCTCACCCCGTGCCTCGATTGCCCTGATCCTCTGTGCAAAGGCAAACGCGTTTCTCGACAACCGGGGGTATGTTGACAAAGAGGATATCGACTTCATGGTCCTCCCGGTCCTCCGCCACAGGATTATCCTGTCCTTTGACGCTGCCCGGGACAACGTTAGCAGTGACGAAGTCATAGAAAAAATCCTGATGGATAAAACAATTACTTCAGTTCTGGAATGAGTTCGGAAATGAGTTCG
>DUKH01000069.1:22386-34003 GCA_013329415.1 Methanosarcinaceae archaeon
AAATGAGTTTGGAAATGGGTTTTGAGGCATGGCGCATACAGGGACAGAAAAGGGCTTGAAACGGTGGTGAAACATGGCTGGTGAAAAACATAAGATCGATACTTCATTCCTGACCCGGCTCGACAGGTATACGCTCCTCCTCAAAAAAAGGGTGGCAGCAGTTCACTCGGGCAGCCACGTCTCAACCATGAAAGGGACGGGGATCGAACTTGTGGACCACAGGAAATACAACCAGGGCGATTCCTTAAAGGACATTGACTGGAACCTCTATGCCCGTACGGAAAGGCTGTACATACGCAGGTATGAGGAAGACAAGACCCTGAACATGGTCATCCTGCTCGATGCCAGCAGCAGCATGGTTATCCCGGACGGTACGCCGACAAAATACGAATATGCGGCAACGATAGCCATAGGGGTTTCCTACATCGTAATGAAATACAACGACAGGTACATGATCTCGACCTTTACGGACAGTGTGGACTATGCCAGGGCCCGCAAAGGAAGAAACGAGTTTCTCCGGACCATCGACAACTTATCCAGAATTTCAGTCAACGGAGAAACGAAGCTTGCCGACTGCGCGGATTCCGTATACCCGAGAATCAAGACAAAATCAATGGTCCTGATAATTTCAGACTTCCTGGACGACCTCGACTCAATCCGCTACGCTGTCCGCAGGCTGTCCCGGCACGAACTTGTCCTTGTACAGCTTTACGACGAAACCGAGATCAACCTGCCTGAAAACGTGGACGGGGCAATCAAATTCGTTGACAGTGAAACAAACAAAGAGCTTAACATCGTAGTGGGCCCGCAATTCAAGAAAGAATATGCTGCCGAATACGCAAGGCACATGGCAGGGCTTGAAAAAATCGCATACGATTTCCAGATCCCGTACTTCAGGGTAAACGTAAAAAACCAGCCCTATGACACTGTCCTCAGAATCATAGGTGAAAGATAAGAAAAGGTGATCCCGCCCATGGACTTTGAATTTTCTCCGGGTCTGGCTGCGCTTGCAGGAATTATTCCCCTGACTATAGTATACCTGCTCAAACCCCGGCCGAAACAGTTTATCTTACCTACCCTGATGTTCGTGCAGCGGATAGGCCAGAACGTGCTCGATGCCCGGCGCAAGCTCAGCAACAGGATACACGACCCGCTCTTTTTCTTACAGCTCCTGACCCTGATTTTCTTAGCCTTTGCTCTTGCGGGCCCGATGATGGACGACCTTGCAGGGGACTCGAGAAAGGTCATATTCATCATAGACTCTTCCGCCAGCATGACCGCGGCCGGCCGGACCGAAGCCGCGCAGGATATTGCAGTAAACAACCTGGGCAGGAAAAACACGGTTATTGCCGCGGAAAGCATTCCGGTTATCCTTGCGGAATCGCTGGACGCAGCCGATGCCAGAGAAGCCCTTTCCGGCATGGAAGCCAGGAACACCGGGGCTGACATTCCAAAAGCGCTTTTGTCAGTCATAGGCGACAAAGAAAGCGAGAACGGGAAAGTAATAGTCATATCCGATTTTGAAAACTGGGACGGGAAGGCCCCTGAAACATACATCAACATCGCCCGTGCCAAAAATATCGAACTTGAATTCAAACAGGTCGGGGAAAAAACCCCCAACTACGCAATCATAGCCGGTCATTTGACAGACCGCAATGACGGGACCTATGAATATACGTGCACTGTCAAAAACTTCAACGCTAAAAGCGTAAAACTCGATGTCCGGCTGGAAAGCAAATCCGAGCTCTTCCCAACCCAGAAAGTGAGAAACTCAGTCTCCCTGGGAAAATACGGGACCCAGCAAATCACCTTTTCCAACATCCGCCAGGGTACCTCTACCGTGGAAATCCTGAATAAGGACGCGGTTCCCTGCGACAACACCGCTTACATTTCCATCCCTGAAATCACCCCGAAACAAATCCTGGTCTTAACGGACCAGGACCCGGCAGTCAACAGGTCCGCCCTGCTAACAGCCGTATCGTTGATGCCAAACACGGTTGTTGATGTGCATTACAAGCCCCTGGACGGGCTTCCCGCCGATTACACCAGGTATGATACGATTATCGTAAACTGCAAGTACAACCCCCTGCCCTCTAAAAGTGTCCGGAAAATAGCCGACTATGCGAAAAGCGGGAAAGATTTGATAGTCATCGGGAACGGCTGCCTGTACAATTGTTCGGAAATGCACGGGCTTTACCCGGTCCTTCCGGTCAGCATAAGAGCATTCGAAGAAGGGGGCAGCCATACTGTCGAAGCTGCAGGAAGCGGAAAGAATATTTTTGAAGACGTCACCTTCGAGGAAATATACGTGCGCAAATTCCTGTCTACTTCCCCGAAAGAAGATGCTGTCGTGCTTGCGGAACTTAAAGGCGCAGGCAAAGACTCAGGCCCCATGGTCTCTACCTGGAACATATACAACGGGACAACCGCCTATGTGGGTTTCAGCGACACTGCCGATAGCGAGCCCTGGAACAATTTCCACACCATGCCCACATACCCCGTATTCTGGGCAAAGCTGCTCAAGTACATGTGGGGGGTCGGGGACATCAGCGAGACCAACGTGAGAACAGGCAGGTACCAGCCGCTCGAACACAACGCCAGGATCAGGACCCCGACAGAAACAGTTTTCAGTAATTTAGCATACTACGACGAGTGCGGCTTTTACAGCCTGGACCAGAAAACAATTGCTGCCAACCTCTACGACCCCCTGGAATCGAATACCTATACCAGCAACCGGCTGCACCTGGAACCCGACAGAGAGGAAGCCCTGAAACAGGAAATCCGCACACAATCCCCTTACAAGCCACGGAAATACCTGATTTACGCCTTACTGCTGCTTCTGGTGATTGAAAACGTAATCATGTTCAGGAGGAGGATCATATGATTATTGACGGCCCTGACGGCCTTGATTTCCTGAACGGCCTTGGAATTCTGAATTCCATCGGGATCCGGTACGAACTTGATTTCCTCTACGGAAAAGAGCTGATACTCCTGCTCCCCCTGGCCCTGCTGGTCCTCCTGGGGCTCAGGAAAAAAGTCTATAAGAGACATCTCTTTATCCACGCCCTGGTTGCCTTCCTCCTGATCATAGCGCTTGCAGCGCCCTATACTGCGGAAATAGCTTCCATAAAAAGTGACCAGTCCAGGGTTACCATAATCTCGGACGAAAGCCCGAGTATGGAACTGCTCCGGGAAGGGGTCTCCGAAGAGATCGCAGAAGAACTCGGCAACGGTATTCCCGTAACCGTCACAACGGTTTCAGGCCCGAATACCGCTTTGGGCGACGCCATTATCCAGCAGGCTTCGGCTGATAACTTTGTACTTGTGGTCTCGGACGGGCAGGAAAACTCCGGGACTTCGCTTGAAGACGCCCTTTCCTACTGCTACAAGAACAATTTTCCGGTAGCAGCCCTGGTCCCGGAAACTCTCGAAGAAGATCTCAGTATAGAGATTGAGGGCGAAAACGAAGTCCCGGTGGATTCCGAAGCTTTCTTTACAGCCCATATCAGGAAGTCGACCGAGGAAGACGAAAAAGAAGAAATTAGTTACAAACTGAGAATTACGGTTGACCGTGTAAAAATAATGGAACAGCAAATTAACCAGACCGAAAGAATAGTAAGTATTCCTTTCACCCACACCTTCGAGACCCAGGGCCCGCATACCCTGAAAGCGACCCTCCACCCCGCGACCTTCCGGCCGGGGGGTATGGACTATTTCGAAGAAAATAACCAGTATATGAAGAGTATCTACGTAACCCCGAAACCGAAGGTGCTTTTCGTAACCGATGAGCCTGATTCCCCTCTTGCCTACGTCTTGAAAGAAGTCTACGAGGTACACGCAGGCAGGTCATATAATTACCTGGACGGCATGGACGCCGTGGTAATCGACAACCAGGCTGCGTCTACCATCTCGGATTCCGAAGCCGAAAAACTGAGAAAATTTATCCTTAACGGGGGCGGCATGGTAGTGGTCGGCGGGGACTCTGCTTATGATTTCCCGGAAGAGGACACGTACAGGAACACCAAATTCGAAGAGCTACTCCCTGTTACGTCCAACCCTTCCAGCTGGCGGGGTGGAAGAAACATTGTCCTGATGCTCGACGTCTCCCCGAGCACCCTGGAGAGCAATAACATAGGAGGAAAGGTCCTTGACGACATCCTGTCCAACACCATTGTGCTTCTCGAAAGCGAACTCCTGAAAGACGCAAGGGTTGACGTAATCACCTTCGGAAGCAAAGGAGAGGATATCACGGACGGCTTCCTGGACATGTCCAGGGAATCCAACAGGGTCTGGCTTGATTCCGAGATCCGGAAAATAAGGCCCAGGGGAGACTCCACAGCCCTCGAACAGGGCCTTTTAACCGCCCGCCACCTCCTCGAAGCCCAGGACGATGATGCCGAAGCCGAAATTATAATCGTCTCCGACGGCAGGATCGGCGCCCCCGGTGAGGGGGTAGGCAGTTTTGAAAAAGCCATTGTGCGGGCACAGGAACTTAAGGACAGCGGGATTGGCATTTATTTTGTCCACATACACTCCCCGAAAGCTGAGTACCAGGTCAACCGCGAGGGCAGGTACTACGCCGATACCCTGATGAACAGGATCCACCTGTCCGAAAACTATTACAGGATCGAGCCCGGCCAGAGGGTGAACCTCAACTTCGGGGAAAGCCCAAAAGAAGCCGAGGACACGGAGGATGACTACTCTTCCGGCTCCATTGTAATCTACGACCCGAAACATTTCATCACCCGGGACGTTTCCGGGATTTACGACATCCTGGGCTACAATGACGTTACCCCCAGGCCCGAAGCAAACCGCCTGGTGATAACAAGGCTCGGGAAACCCGTGCTCACAGTCTGGAGGCTGGGCCTGGGCCGCGTTGCCTCGATCACTACCGATAACGGTTACGGCGGAGGCATCCCCTGGGCTCCCGGCCTATACCTTGAAAACGACAGCCTTCTTATCACAAGGACCCTGAACTGGGCAGTCGCAGACACCGACACCGGACAGCCCGTCCAGCTAAAAGTCCCTGACCTCAAAATATACCAGCCCGGCAGGATCCTGATCACGACCAGCAAGAAAGGCACCCCCGAACTTTACTTTGACAAAGAACCCATGGAAATAAGCTCCATCGGGAGCAACATGTACGAGTCCTACGTCATCCCCGAAGCCTTCGGCCTCCACAACATCTCCGAAACCCCCTACTCCGTAATCCCCCTCGATGCCTCCCCCGCAAAAATCGCCTTCATCCTGAACGCCTCCTCCAGACCCGTCTCCGTAAACCACGCTGACGAATGCATCTACATCGGCGAAAACCCCCTCTTCAAAACAGCCATCCGCGAAAACGGCGGAAAAATCTACACCAAAGAGGACCTCTATACCCGGATCATAGAAGACTCAAAAACCACCACCCAAAAAACCGTCAGGACGGAAGTGGTCTATACAAAGCAGATCCTCGCCCTGGCTTTCTTGATTTATCTGCTGTATACGCTGTACCACACGTATAATACGAGGATGAGGTGAAGGGCGGTTAGTGAAGAGTGGTTTTGTAGGGTTACGTGCGTTAGAAGTGACTCTGCTGGATGGTGGAAAACAGGTAGCCTTCGTTGATATGTTGGGGTTATGCCGGAATAACCGGAATGGTGTCTACCGTCGGAATTTCCACGCGCCTTGGCGCGGCTTGTCCTTGAATTACGCCTTGAATGAAGAAAAGCGGTAACAAAAACCCAGCAGCACGGAAAAAGTATTGACTGCATAATCTACGCCCCACGTTACGCTCATCGCATGGAAATTATTTTTTTGTGCAATAGCAAATCCCTGGTGTAATTGCAAACTTCAAAAAGGAATTTATACTCGAAAGTAATAGAAAAATGATAAATGCCAGATAGTTCAAAACCTGTTGAAAGCAAAGAATATAGTATAGATTCTAATTCTGATTCTGACTTTGATTTTGATTCTGTATCAGAATCCACCGAGCCTTTCCCTCCAGCCCCTTCATATCATACTACTGAATTCATAGCCTGGCTAAAAAAGCGAGGAGCTATAAGAAAACTTTCCGAGTGCATGAGAAAGTGGGAAAGCGAAGGGCTCGACATCGAAGACATCGTCAGTTCATTAGGTCCGGAAACTATTGCTATTTACCGTTCACGCGGAGAAAAAGTTGTTTTTTTAAAGAATAAGGTATGGGCAGACAGGTGGATGATATTCCACGACCTTGAAGTCCCCCATCACAAACATAAGAAAAGACTATAAAATCCCGAAAAACGCCCTGGATAATCAGCTCAATAGAAAAAATATTTTCTGTAACAGAAAATAAAAGTAAGGTTTAAGGCAAAAACTGCCATATAATCATGTATGACAGATACAACGGGAGAAAACCTTCCAGAACTGCCGAAAGACCTTGAGCCATTCCTGGACAAGCCATACGGGGGCCTTTTCGGGGACAATGCCCGGACGAGAATCATAGAAGAAATCATAGCCGATCCGCACCGCTACTACCGACCTCGCTATTTTGAAGAACTGACCGGGGCTTCAGCCCCCACTGTCCGGAAGATCCTCAACTCCTTGACGAAGCTCGGCCTGCTCGAAAAGGACACGAGCGATAGACAGCATCCCATCTACCTGGTAAACCTGAACTCAAAAAAAGTCACAGCCCTCACTTTTCTTGCCTACGCCTCACTTGACGACCGGGATGGCTCTAACTGCATGGACGACGCCATCCTCGATTATTGTGCCAGAGTCCTCCGGCCTAAAAAACAGCCTCTGGGTGTTTCCACTGAGCTTGAATATGAGATAGGGGAGGGAAAAGACAACGAAGAGTATGAATACAGCTCGAAAAGCACAACTCTGGACAGAAAATGAGAAAACTCTACCCGAAGGAGAGACTGACTTTTCATAGATTTGCTTGAAATGCCCGGCGGGAGGAAGGGGATAGAATAGGGTGAAAATGAGAATGATTTATTAATTTTGGGGTGTTAGAGGGTTATGGTGCAGGGAATTGTTTGATCAGAAAGAGATTCATGAGGAGTCTTTCAGTGCTAATCCTATCGAAAGAAGAAGGGCAGCTTTTAAATTAGGATGGACTTACGATGAATTTTCTAATAAGCAGAAAGCGTTTGAAGATCTATGTGGACTTACCTTCGATAAAGATAGTGATGTACGAGAGGGAACAACACATGCACTGGGAATGGCATTCCAGAATCTCCTCGATAAACACAAAGCTGCAGAATATCTACACGTGTTGACATTTGATGAAAGTAGATGTGTACGAAAGGGGGTGGCAGAAGCAATTGGAGATGCTATTCAACATGTGCCTGATAAAGAGCAAGCATGGAAAGATTTACACAGATTGACATCTGACAAAAATAGTGATGTGCGAGAGGGGGCAACAGAAGCAATTGGAATTGCTATTCAGCACTTACCTAATAAAAAACAGGCGTGGAAAGATTTACTCAGACTGACTTCAGATGAAGACTGTAGCGTTCGAGCTGAGGCAGCAAGATTACTTGGAACTGCTTTTCAACAAATACCAAACAAGGAAAAAGCAAGAGAAGATTTAATCAAACTTACTTCAAACGAAGATCATTGGGTTCGAGAGGGAGCAGCAGAAGCAATTGGAACTGCTATTCAATATGTAACTGATAAAAAAAAGGCATGGGAAGATTTACACAGACTTACATTTGATGAAGATAGCAGTGTTCGAAGTGGAGCGGCAAGGTCACTTGGAACTACATTTCACCATATACCAGACAAAAAAAAGGCATGGGATGATTTGCACAGATTGACTTCAGATGAAGTATTCTATATTCGAAGTGTAGCCACAGAGGCAATCGGGGTTTATTTTCAACAAGTATCCGAGAAGGAAAAAGCTTGGGAAGATTTGAAAAAACTGGCTTCAGACGAAAATCTCTATGTTAGAATTGAAGTAGCAAGGGCAATTGGAGCTTCTTTTCAACATGTGCCTGATAAAAAAGGGGCGTGGGAATGTTTGATCAATCTCACATTAGATGAAGATAGCAATGTTAGAGTTGAAGCAACAAGAACAATTGGAACTGTTTTTCAACAAATGCCCTATAAAGAAAAAACATGGGAAGATTTGATAAAACTCACTTCAGATGGAGATTATTTGGTACAATACAGTACAGCAGAAGCAATTGGACTCAATTTTAAACATGTAACTAATAAAAAACAAGCATGGGAAGATTTACACAGGCTTACATTTAATGAAGATAGCAATATAAGAGAGGGGATAGCAAAGGCAATTGGAACCGCTATTCAATATATACCTGATAAAAAAAAGGCATGGGAAAATTTGATCAAACTTACTTCAGATGAAGACCGCGACGTTCGAGTCAATGCTCATCATTCTCTTGGCAGAATTTCAATATATAAGGCATCCAAATCTGAGAGTGAAGAAGAATACATCGAAAAATTAGAAAATTCAATTAAGTTCTTTGAAAAAGCTTCCAAAGAAGCTATTTTTTACGACAATCCCTCCAGTTTTTGCCTACCTTTCTACCGTTCATTTCATACGATAGTTCTAGCCGAAAAACCGCAGGTTAAAGATAAAGTTGAGAAATACCTTGCAGAGGCAAAAAATGAGATTGGTGATTCAAAGAACAAGAAATTGCTCCTCGAAGCGGTTGAAAATCTTGCTAATGCACTAAAAGAAGTCCAGAACCTTGAAAATATGGATCTGGAAGCAAAGAAAGGAGAAATTAATTTTTACAGGAAATACTGCGAACAGGCCGCAGAGTTAATGAAAAATACCGAAGAAAATGCACCTTCTGCTACAATAGTGATGAGAAAAGGGCTTCCAATCCTCGATCGGAATCTAAAATCCCTTCTCGAAGAAATCCAGGAAAAAGCAAAGACAGCGTGCCAGGTATCGAAAGGTACTGATACAGAAGAAATTGCATGTGCTGTCAGTCGAGAGGTTCAGAAATGGGAGATCGGTAGTCAGGAAGAAATGACACAAAAAGTCGAGGACGTTGCTTACATCTTAAAAGCGAAATTGACTGATCTTCCAGAAAATGAGTATGTTCTGAATAAGATTGAAGCGATGAGAAAGGAAAGAGATCTGGTAAAGCAATATGAAGCCCTTCTTATTTTAATTGGCCAAATCCCTACAATGAGAGTTGTTCCTGAAGATGTTGTTGTAAAAAATATTAGCAAAACAAGTCAAGATTTAGGGGCAAAACTGTATGATATATCTCAGGAAATGAATGAGATAAGAATTAGTCTGAAGCCGGGAATAAAAGAAGAAATCGAAATTTCTTCAGGGATTGAAATTTTGGGGACAGGGGCAAAGCACATAGTTACAATTCCTTTGCAGGAAATTTCTTATTCGGAACTGAAGGAAGATTTGAAAAGGATAAAAGGAAAACATATCACCAAATTGTCCAAGCTACCGGATAGATTAGCTAGAAAAATTAAAGGTTATCTACTATTGCACGACCGAGAAGATCTCATAGAACAGCTAAAATGATGGTTCTTATTCTTGAATTTATCACACATAGTTTCAGGCTAAAGGCAAAAACCATGCAAGAACAATTCTCAAGGTCCTTGATTTATGGCATTGATTTCAGTGGCTCACAAGAAGCCTGCAAGAAGATATGGATTTGTGAATCGGTCCCTACAAATAAAGGACTTCAGATTCAAAAATGCGGGAACATAAAGAAAAAACATGGAAATATCTCACTTGAAAAGTCTCTTGAAATGCTGAGAAATTTCATAGAAAGCAAGAATGACGCAGTTTTTGGACTTGATTTTCCTTTCGGACTGCCAGAATGTCTGTTACGTGAGAACACTTGGGAGTCTTTTATAAGAAGATTTCATGAGCAATACAAAGATCCAGCTCAATTTTACGATGTTTCTCATTCCGTGGTTGAAAAAGAGCCAAAAAGACTTACTGATGTTGATGCAAAATCTCCATGGAGCCCCATATTTATTCAATTGCATAAGCAGACTTATTATGGGATAAACAGTGTGCTTTACCCTCTTATTCTAAATAATTCTGCAAACATTCACCCCATGCAATCTCTTGAAGAATCAAAACCCTGGGTAATTGAAATTTGCCCTGCTTCGACACTTAAATGTGAACATTTAGATTGTAGCTTTAAGAAAAAGGGCAAAGAAGCCAAAGTTTCGGAAAACAATCGAAAACTAATACTCCAAGGATTAGTGGAAAAAGAACGAATCACAAATATTTCACCTGAAATATGGGACTCTGTAGTTAATGACCGAGAAGGGGATGCATTGGATAGTATCATTGCAGCAGTGGCAACTTATCGGGCAATGAGAAATAACTTAGACTTACCTGATAATGAATTATACAAGTTGGAAGGTTACATTTACGTGTAATCGAGTAAAAATCTCTCCCTCCCACCTTCTACTCCTCTTCAAAAATCTCGGCCTCCACTTCATCAATTTTAAGAAAGCAACTGAAAAACTTTGCCTAGGGCTATGGAGAACTTCGATTTTGCAAACGATTCGTGGGGGATGAGCGGGAGGAGCCCGCCGGCGAAAAATAAAAAAGAAGTTATTTTAATCCGCCGAACGAAGTCCTCAGATCGAGAAAAAGCCGCCCCTTCAACCTTCTCCTCCTCTTCAAAAATCCCGGCCTCCTTCATAGGTGATTCCCTGGAAGGGCTTCAGACACCGAGCATCCGGAATGTTAGGAGGGAGGTTTTCAGATTAAAACAAGATTTTCTTTCAGATATTTCAAAAGTATTTTCCAGTCTTGAGCTTAGAAAACGATAAGGCTCTTTATGAGTTCGATCCACTCATCCCTGGTTATTTTTACATCCTTTATGATTTTGTTGATCATACCTTTTCCAATCTTTTCAGTCGGATGCACTGGAATGATCGTTGTCCTGCCATCAGGATGCCTCATAAACAGGTGGCTGCCCTTCTGCCTTATCTGTTCAAATCCCAGGTTTTCAAGTGCTTTTATGACTTTTTTGTTAGGAAGAGGGCTAATCTTACTCATTCAAATGCCAACCTTAACCTTCTGAATCCCGATAAAATCGAGTTTTTCCCCGGTTTTTTCAGATTCGACCTCAAGGTAGAGCTCAATAGCTTCTTTTATCCGCCTGTTCAGTTCGTCCAGAGTCTCCGCCTGGGTATGGCAGCCCTCGAGTTCAGGCACGGATGCCACATAAATTCCATCTTCATCCTGCTCGATCACAACAGTAAATTCTCTCATCTGACCTTTCCTCATTAAAAAACGTCTTATAAATCATATCCTGGTGATTTTATTTATACCTGCGGAGGGATGAGCGAGAGGAACCTCCCGGCTAAAAATAAAAATATAGTTATTATAACTCACTTGAGCGAAATCCTCAGATCGAGAAAAAGCCGCCCCCTCCACCTTCTCCCCCTCTTCAAAAATCCCGGCCTCCCCTTAATCAATCTTTTAGAAAACGGCTGACAGACTTTGGGAGGGGCGAAGGAGAACTTCGATTTTTCAAATGGTTCGTGGGGGAGATAAGGAAGAGCCTGCCAGCGAAAAATAAAAATACAGTTATTTTAATCCACCTAAAATAGTCCTCTTGAGCGAACGAAGTGAGCGAAAAGGACACCGTGCTCCCGAAACGGAACTCGGGAAGCGCAACTCGGG
>DUKH01000069.1:34331-35074 GCA_013329415.1 Methanosarcinaceae archaeon
CTCGGGAAGCGCAACTCGGGAAAAACAAAAAAATGAATCAGGAGTTACTGTAAACTTAATTACAGAATTAACACCTGACGCAGATTATCTTTAGAATTACCTGTGTTTTGCAAGGCAATCCCTGCAGTATACTGGTCTGCCCTCAGTGGGTTTGAAAGGTACTTCGGTCTCAACACCGCAGTCAGAGCAGGTCACTTTTGTCATTTCCCTTGGTCCACTGTTACCGCGGAAACCTCCGGAATTTCCCCTGGAATTTCTGTCATTAAAAGCCATTTTCGTTTCACCTCCGCTTTAGCGGATAGTCATAGATCAAAAACAAGATTGTATAGACCCTTAGATTAAAAACAAAAATTGGTTTTTAATAACAGACTTTATACGTCTCTTTATTTTCAATACAACCATTGTACAATCAAATTATATAAAAGTTACTCATAAAAATGGGAACACAAGAAAAACCTTTCACCGGAACCAGCTGCATGTACCCGACCTTACAAACCCTCCGAAAGACATATCAAGAACACCATCCCGGATTATCGTCCCCAGCCCAAACAAGATCTCCCAGTATAGAGGAAAAGCCGCCATTTAAGCCCTCCTATCCGGAAATCCCGGCCTACACTTAATCAATATGAAGGAAGCGGCTTCAAAGCAAGGCGAACTGAATACCGCCTTTAACCGTTTTTGTACCGAACAAACTTCGACATATCAAGCTACAGGCTCATTACCCATAACTTCACTTCCCATAG
>DUKH01000069.1:35426-37998 GCA_013329415.1 Methanosarcinaceae archaeon
TCCCATAACTTCACTTCCCATAACTTCGTTTCCTGCGGTTTTATTCTCAAAAACACTGTCATGTGGCTCTTCCTCGGAGGTGGTTTCTCCATTATTTAGAATTTTCCTCGCCCTGTAAGCCGCAAGCAAAAAACCATAGGTCAGCGGCCCGATGATGATCCCTACAGGTCCCAGGACGAAGAGGGGGGCTGCAAAGGCCACGAGGGTTATTGCGGGATGGATTGCTGCTTTGCTTTTGGCAAGTCTCGGCCTGATTATGAAGTCCGGTATAATGCTCAGGAAAAGGGTACCAAAGACTAGCAGGGCGGCTGCGGTGAAGAACTCCTGCAGGAGGACATAGTAGAGGGCAAGGAGCCCGAAGACTGTCCCTGCGCCGACCACGGGGAGGAGTGCCAGGACAAAGGTAAAGATTCCCCAGATGAGGGGGTAGGGGACTCCCAGGATCCAGTAAAGGATTCCTCCGAATACGCCTGTCAGGAGGCAGGTCAGGAAGTAGACGTTGAAAAGGTTGTGGTAAATATGGTTGAGCTCGGTCAGGAAAATTAGCCCCACCTTTTTGTCAGGGAAGAGGTTCGGGAGCTCTACAGCGATATTTGAGCTTTCGACCAGCAGGTAGTATGTCAGGATGATGACCACAACCAGTTCAACCGTAAGGATGGTCAAATCCGAGGAGACCCGGAAGATGAGGCCCTGGATTTCAGGGGCATGGTCCGTTACCAGGGTATTGAGAGACGAGCCTATGTTTTCGGTCAATTCTCCGGGAGGAGTGGAAATAAAAGGTTCAAAAAGCCCGATAATCTGCCGGAGGTTTATGTTTGCAAACCCGTTTAATGTATTGGGGATTTCCAGAATTTTTGAGACCTCGTTCAGCAAAATCCCTACCGTGCTGACGGTAAAGAAAGTGGCAAAAAGAAAGATCGTGACAAGGGGGATTAAAGCGGAAATTTGCCTATTCTTCACGAACTTCAGGGAAAAAGCGTAAGCAGGATGGATGATGTACGCGAAAAGGTAACTGAGGATAAGCACATAGTAAAAAGCGGACGTAATGTATAAAGCATACAATGAAACCAGGATAATTATGACTGCATAGCCAACTTTAACCGGGTCATAATTTTTCATAAAGAAGGAATAACATAAAATATATAAATAAGTTATCGTCTATAGAACCCGGTCCACATCAACATAGACAGCATAGATAGGTTCCTGCAGAAAAGTAAATATGAAGTTCAGGCATCTTTATTCAGATACCTTTGATAGATACCTTTGATAGATACCTTTGATAGATACCTTTGATAGATACCTTTGATAGATACCTTTGTTTCAGGCACCATTTTCCAGATGCCTTTAATTAGCACTGAAGATACCCATGCATTTAACTCAACACTTGAGGTATCCTTTTCTTTCGAGCCACTCGACCTGGGGTCTTGTGTATTTCCAGGTTACGTCGGCTTTGGAGTTCTGGACTTCCCAGGGATTGGCTATGACAACATCTCCTTCCTTGATCCACATTCTCTTTTTCTTGGACCCGGGAATCCTGCCCATGCGGACAATCCCATCCATACATTGCAGACTGACCCTTTTCGAGCCGAGTAAACTAGCAACAGTTGCCAGGATTTCGTTTTTCTCTCTTCGGGGAGTACGTACCCTTGTTACTTCCGGACCGTCTCCTGATTTTACTACTTTACTTGAACCTAACCTTCTTTTTCTCATATTACTTCTGTAATTTGCCAGATTAACACCTCATTGTGTGATATTTCAAATTCAATTTAGAACGACTCCGCTTAAGCGGATAGCCAATATTCTGAAAATAAAATTATACAGAACTCATTAAACAAAAAAAACAAAAACAAAAATGAGTTTTGAATAACAGATTACAGACCTATTTAGCTTCTACATAATATATAGCAGTTAAATTATATAAATGTACTTATGAAAATTTGAGGAACGATCAAAAATATTACAAACAAACGAATAAGGAATATCCCGGGAATCTATCCGGAAATCTGAAGAAAAAAGCATAAGCCCGTTAAGACAAAAACAACAAGAAAACAACAAGAAAACAACAAGAAAACAACAAGAAAACAAAAAAATGAAAATGGATAAGTGTTAATGTAAACAAAGTTACAACAAACACTTAGTACCTGTTTTCTCTGGGTTTCCTGTGGTTGGGAAGACAATCTCTGCAGTAGACGGGTCTTTCCGGGTCAGGTTTGAAAGGTACTTCGGTCTCAACACCACAGTCAGAACAGGTTGCCTTGTGCATTTCCCTGGGGCCTCCGAAACCACCACGGGAATTGTTGCCTCTGAAACTGTTTCCTCTGTCATTAAAAGCCATTTTCTTGTCACCTCCGCTTAAGCGGGTAGTCAATAGTGTTTAAAAATAAGATTGTATAGAACTCTTTGATTAAAAACGAAATTGGTTTTTAACAACAGATGATTATACGTCTCTTTATTTTTAATTACTCATACAGGACGTTTATAATATATAAATATGTCCCCAGAAAAACGCCGCTTCATCAAACAATTAGTTCAAAAATCAAATTAATTATATAAAAGAGTAAAGGAAAAGGTA
>DUKH01000188.1:0-9378 GCA_013329415.1 Methanosarcinaceae archaeon
ATAGGCTTTTAACATCATATCATTATATGCTTTAACTGTTTATATACGTTCTAATAAACGTAAAAAGAAGTTAGCAGGGAAACTTTAGAAATATATATACGGAATCAGGGTTAAGTTTACGCTTATATCCCCTGGGCTAAAGACCTGGGGGTTTTACGCTCTTATATATAAATGACTGAATTTAGCTTATTGTACCATCAAAAAACGGGATGAATATATATCTCGGCGGAAAAATACCTCCTGAAAGATTAATGGATTTACGAAAACGCAAAATAAAAACAGATAACCATGAACAGGTATCAAAAATGGCTGATCGCATCCCTGCTCATAAGTGCGGTATCGGTAGCCATAGTTACAGGCTTTACCTTTGAGGTGGAAACGATCGAGGCCCTCAAAAAGATAAAGCTCGAATACATAGTTGCTGCCGCTCTATTACATATTTTTTCGTACTTTGTCTGGGGCTTTCGGACCCGGGCGCTTTGCAGAGCCCTGGGTCACGAGATAAAACTCGCCAGAGTTATCGAAATCGTTATTTCAAGCGCCTTTGCAGCCGGAATCACGCCGTCTTCCGCAGGCGGGGAGCCCCTCAGGGTCCACATGCTCCACCAGAACAAGATTCCCCTGGGCAGAGCAACTGCAATCGTTTTCGGGGAAAGGTTACTTGATGCCTTTTTCATCTTTGCGTCCTTACCCTTTGCCCTTCATATTTTCGGGGACATGACCTCGAACTACGAGTTTGACGCGGCTTTCCTGACTGCAAACGCTCTGGTCTTCCTTATTCTCCTGGGTTTTGTCTACAGCTTATGGAAACCCGAAAAGGTAAAAAGCACAATTCACCGGGTGCTCAGCAAAGCATCCCCCTTCTTCGGGAAACGCACGGACACCGCAATTTCCCATATCCTGGAACAGGTTGACCGGGAAATAGACCATTTCCATGAAAGCATCCTGCTCTTTTTCTCGGACGGGAAAAAAGGGCTTTTCTACGGTATAGCTTATACCTTCGTTTTCTGGGCCCTGGAGTTTTCCCTGCTGGTCCTGATCCTGATGGGCCTTTCCGAAACCCCTTCGATTCTTACCGCCTTTGCAGCCCAGGTCCTCCTGGCCGTGATCATGATAGTCCCTGCAACCCCCGGAGCAAGCGGGGTCGCGGAATTCGGGGCAGCATCCCTCTTCTCTGTCTTTGTAAGCCCCTCCATCCTCGGAATCACCGTGCTTGCCTGGAGAGCCCTGACCTACTACCTGAACCTCCTGGTGGGCGGCTTTGTAAGCCTGAAAGTGCTAAAAGACATGGACGTAATCAAAAAGTTGATAGGAGACTCCACAGAAAGCCGCAGGGTGCCTGAAAATCCTCAAGTACCCCATTCAGAGCTCCCTGAAGCTCCCTGAAGTCATCTGAAGCCCCCTGAAGTTATCTGAAACTCCCTGAAGTTATCTGAAGCTCCCTGAAGTTATCTGAAGCTCCCAGAACCCTTTCAACATTTTGCATCAGACACTTTGCATCAGACACTTTGCATCAAACACTTTATATCCTATCTTCGCAAAAGTTCCTACAACATGTCTTCCGGAGAATTTATTTTCGAAGTCCTTAGAAAAAGCGTGCACCTGGTTTCAATCCTGATCGTGCTTATCTACGAATATTTCGGAAAAGAAGTGATTCTCTGGGTGCTCATGCTCTTCCTGATTGTTGTCCTGGTCCTTGACTATTTCCGGCTTGAACATGACATTAAAATCCCCTTTTTCCATACAATGTACAGGGAAAAGGAAGGATGCAGGCTCGGAGGGCATATCTATTTTGCGCTGGGAGCAGTTGCTGTCATCTGTCTTTTCTCCAGGGAAATCGCCTATGCCGCAATCCTGATGACAACTTTAGGAGACCCTGTTGCAGCCCTTATCGGAAAATTCTACGGAAAAAGGAGAGTGTTTCACACAACATTCAAAAATGACAAGTCCCTGGAAGGCTCGGGCGCCGAGCTCCTCGTAGACTTCATTGTCGGGCTCCTTATTCTCGGAAATCCCTTCGTGGCCCTGGTCATGGCCTTTTTCGCAACCCTCGCAGAAACCGCAGTCAACAAAATCGATGATAACCTGGTGGTCCCCCTCTTTTCCGGCTTTTTCGGGCAGGTGACCATGCTGGTGCTTGCCCATATCTGAAAAAGGCTGCCCGGGAAACAAGGGCTCAAAAAGAGAGGAAACGCAAAGCAACCAGGTGAATCCAGGGAATTTTAAAACTTATCCAGAACAACAGGATTGCTTTCTCAGACTGTTTTTCCCGCTTGCTTGCAAGCGGCCTTCCCAAAAAGCAAAATTGAAACAGAACCGGACCGTAAGCCCTCACAACCGGGAGGAAAAAGGGCAAATTTCCATATTTTTTTGTTTTTAGCCATCCAAGCCTTTTTTAATTTGCTCTTCGGGTACCGGCACTCTCACCGGTCAGCTTGCTGACCGGCTTTTTCCAAAAATGAAATCTTAAAATTGAATTCATACAAAGCACTGTTTTGAATTTAAAGACCAATAATAAAAAAGGCATCACAATATACAAAAAAGACATTCTGATGACTGTAATAGGCATTACAATAACTAAAAAATGCATTTGAATGACTATTGAGGGCATTGAGATAACCAAAAAAGATACCTGAATGACTGTTCAGGAACCTGAGGCTTCTGACAGGGAAAGTAGAAAAAAGGATGGCATGAGAGGAAAAAGAAGACGGAAAGAAGAGGGAGAAAGAAGAGGGAGAAAGAAGAGAAGAGAAAAGGGAGAACAAAAGAAAAAAAGGAAAAGAAGGAAGAAAAGGAAAAAGAAGCAAGAGAACCGAAAATCATTCTCCTGCTGCTTCCTTTGCTTCCTGCACTGCCTGCATTTTCCTGAGTCTTCTCATTTCCCTGATGCGCCTTACAATGATTTCGCTGAGGTAGAGCAGGAGGGCTGCAAGGAGCACGGACATCTTCAGGCTCATTGGTTCCTGAACTTCCCGTTCGGAGTTTTGCCGGGCGTCTTTCAGGAGGAGGGCTCTTGCTTCCCTTGCGTCGTAGATATTCCCGCCGGTTGCCAGGACCAGGGGCTCAACCTCTTTATTGATCCCGACGTCCCTGAATTCAAGGGGGTAGTTTACGGCAAGAGGATAGCCGGAGATGTCGTGAAGGCCGGGAGTGTCCGGGTTTACGGTGGTCTCGTAGGTGTTCCTTCCCGTAAGGGCAAGGTCCAGAGCTTCCCCGTCCAGTTTAAGCTTCGGTACGCCCTCCTCGTACATTATCAGGGTAAGCTCAGCCGGGGTTCCGAGCCAGGTATCCGGCCCGTCAAGGACGGCACCTTCTTCAGCCCGGGGATTTCCGATAGCCCAGTTGCTCATGCCTGAAATGAGCCGCGCGTTCTGCCCTGTATAGAGGACAGAGCTCCAGCGGGAGCCTTGCCCTTCCCCGTTGTCCGTGGAAAGGGCAGCTACCCTGCCAAGCCCGAAGCGCCAGGTGGTAAGGACAGGCTTTCCGGTAACCGTGATTATCAGGCGTTCGGCCCCGGCTTTCGGGGTAACGTCGTTGTAGCCGGTGATCATCCCGGTAACGTTTCCTTCCACATTCCGTGTGATGAAATGGTTGGGGGAATACACCAGGAGGGGGTAGGCGTCAAGTTCGATATCTTCTTCCTCTTCTTCCTCAGGGGGCTTTTCGATCCTGTCAAAACGGATGTTTGCCCTTTCTCCCATGTCGATATGGAAATAGTTTTCTTCAAGCCCCAGTTCCTGCATCAGCTTTTCGGCATAGTAGTTCCTGGTTGGGTCAAGCTGGGAGGGGGCAGTCGAACGGATATGGATGAAATAAAATTTCACTCCCAGATCCTGCAATTCCTTTGCTTCCGCAAGGCTCGGGCCGTAGGAGTCCTCGATTCCTCCATCCGTGATAACGATGGCATCAAGCTCGCCGTCTTCGGTTTCAAGCATTTCCTTTGCGGTCTTAAGTCCCTGGTCCAGGTAAGTCTCGCTCTGCTGGTCAGGGGTAAGCTGGGAAATGTCTTCTTCAAGGGTCTCCAGGTTCCGGGGAAGCCCGAGGAAGACAAAACCGTCCGAGACATCAATACCCGTGCTCCCGAATGCGATGACCCCGGCGTTGGCATCTTTGAGGTTTTCATTTCTCAGGATGAAGATCGCATTCCCGAGGATGTCTCCCAGGGTCCCGTGGGCATCCGTACTGGGAGAAACGTCCAGGATCAGGATGATGTTCCTCCCACCCTTGAACTCGGAAGGTTTCGAGATGACAGGCAGGAGGGCTTCGAGGGAAGAGTTCAGGTAATTCCCGTAATTATATGCCCCTTCTCCACCCACAACGACCAGCCCGTTCCCGTCACTGACATAGGTCTTGATTTCTTTTACTTTTTTTTCGGAGAGGGTATTTATAAACCTGTTATCCAGCACAAGGGCTTTGATGCCCTCGATTTTGTCTGCTCCGGGGTAGTCGTTCACCACCGAGACCTCGTAGAGGTTGGTCAGGACCTGGCCCAGAGGGGAATCCGGCTCGTCTGTTACAAGGGTGATTTTCGGTTTCGGGACCACGTAGAGGGCTTTGTAGAACTCGTTATTGATATCGTTCAGGTCTTCCCCGTCAGGCTCGATTTCGACCCTCATTTCATGGGCACCAAGGGTATCGAAATCCCGGGTGAAAGGAATAGTCATCTCCCTGGTCTCCTGAGAAAAGCGCTTGCTATTTTCAAGAGTCCCGTCCACGTATATCTTAAGGAAATAGCTGGTGCGCCCTTCGTTAGCCTGGGAAACCAGGATTTCAAACTCGTTATCGTTTTCCACGACAACGGTCTTGTCCCCGAGCACCTGTACGCTGAGGTCGTTTACCTCGAGTTCGGGTTCGACCAGGTAAACCCGGGTATCGGTTTCCCGGGCAAATTCCAGGGCTTCCGTAAGGTCTTTGCCTGCGTTATTGTTCCCGTCGGTCACAAGCACGACCTGGCTTCCGCTGCCCGAGTACTGGAGGACAGCGTCCCCGAGGCTGGTCTTGTCCCCTGTTAGCTGGATGAAGGTTGTGGGGGTCTTTGCGGTAAGGGCTTCGTAGAGCTCTGTGCCCGTCCCTTCCTGGAAAATGCCCATACTGCTTGTCTCGTCCGAGACCACGACCAGTGAAGGGTTGTCTTCACTAACGACATTTGTCATCAGAGTGACAGGGGAGGCAAGGGCAAGGACCAGGAGGAAAGCGACAAGCATCCTCCATTCCACAAGCTTCGACTTCGTATTCCGCAGGAGGTAGAACCCCGCAAGGATTACCGGGATTACCAGGAGCAGCATTTCGGGGTGTTCAAGGGAGACGTTCAAAGTTCACCCCTCCCGCGCACGATAAGGATTTCAAGTAGCAGTAGCAGGAAAAGAACTCCGATCAGGTAGTTGCTGATATCTTTTTTGGCTGTATAGGTATCGGCCCGCACGAGTTTGGGCTCGTCATCCGCAACAGCCCGCTGGATAAGTTCCGAGGCATCCACGGTGGTGTCCGATTCCCGGTCGTCATAAAGGTTGACGGCTATTTTTTTGTTTCCTATATTATAGATTCCGACTTCGTCAAAGAGCACGCGGTTTGCAGTCAGGGTGCGGCTTGGGGTTTGTATGTCCTCGGTCTTCGAAAGGGAGCTTACGGTGCCGGTCTCCAGGTTGTAATCGGCAATGTCCCCTACGCCCCCGAGCCACTCGATGAGTTTTATCCAGAAGACCGGGTATTCGGGCAGGTTATGGAAATTATTCCAGGCCCCTTCCTGAAGTTCGTCGTTGAAACCCAGGTAAAAGACGGTGCCTTCCCCTATCTGCCAGTAACTCAGGACAGGCACCTCGTTGTCAAGGACTGCCAGGGTAGTCGAACCGGTCCTCTCAGTGGCGTTCAGGTACTTCCGCACAGAGATTTCCTCAGTCTTCACGTCCTGGGTAATACTGCTTTCCCGGACCTCCTCGACTCCCAGCCCGTCTTCAGCCTCTCCGATCCCTATTGGCTTTACAGGGAGGATCTTAATCAGGTCAACGTCGGTCTTTTCCGGAACAAAAGCCCCGCTTGCAATGAAAACCGCATTTCCTCCGCCTCTCACATAGCTTTCGATCCTTCCGACCGAACTGTTAGCTACTGGAGTTTCCTTCTGGGCAAGCACTACCAGGGTGTAGTCACTCAGGTCCGCAGGAACGTTATTCCGGACCTTGATCTCGCTGTTGGGTAGCAATGATAGCGCGGTTTTCGAAGGCAGCTTCCCGTCATCCGTGATAAAGAGGATGTTTTGCTGGGAGCTTTCCGGAATCGAGATATAGGCGCTGTTGTCCGCAGGGAGGTCGTCGTCTTCAGTAAGCACGACCCTGGTAATTCCCGGGCCCAGTTCTGCAAGCTGGAACTGCCTGGTCTCTCCTGCAGGGACGGAAAGGGTAAAGCTCTTCGTACTGCCCCCGGAAATTCCCCTACCGGTCTCAAGCTCGACGTTTTCGGTCCGGGTATTGTAGTTCTTGACCACGCAGGTATAGCTGTAGTCCCCGTCCGTTGCTTCGATCCAGCCGTTAATGATCCCCACATTATCCGCAGGTTTTCCGACTTTCACGAAATTGACCTGGATGCCGTAAGACTCTGCCAGGTTCTTCGAGGCAACAGGGTCGTCCCCTTCCCAGGAAGTGAAGTCCGAGATCACGATAATCCTCCCGCCTTCCTGTGACAGGAGACGCATCCCGGTGGTAACTGCCGCAGAGATATCGGCAACCCCTGCCCCTACCGGAACATTCTTGAGGGTATCCTCGGCAGCCGAAGCTCCCCCGCCTTCCAGGACCAGCAGGGGCACGTTGGAAGCCAGGATAATGCTGTTTTTCTTACTGAGGTAAGTATCGGCAAGTCCCAGTGCGTCTTCAAAGCGAGACTCCGTCTGCATGCTTGCCGAAGTGTCCAGGATGAGCACGGTATGTTCTCCGCTCAGGGGTTCTTCCGCAGTGTAGAAGTAGCCGGCGGCGGCAATGGAAAGAAGGATCAGGACCAGGAGCTGGGCCAGGAAGAGGGGGTCTTTTACGATTTTCGTGATCGAAGCGTAGACCCTTTTTCGCTCCCTCTCGATTTTCAGGACAAACATGAGAGAGGGAATTGAAAGCTCCGCAGGTTTGGGCCGGAGCATGTAGAGAATGATAAGAGGGATGATGCTCAAAAGGCCGGCAAGGGCAAGAGGGTTTGCAAATGGCATTTTTCAGCGCCTCCTTCTCCTGATCGTATGGTAGAACGCATCAAAGATGGGAGTGTCGCTCGTAAAGGTGTAGAACTCGGCCCCTACCTTCAGACAGGCTTTCCTGATCCGGGCACTGTGGTCATCGAGCTTTTCCAGGTACCTTTCCTTGAACTTTTCACTGACATAGGTCCTGATCTCTTCCCCGGTTTCCAGGTCAACGAGTTTGCTGTTCCCCTCAAGGGGAAGCTTCTTTTCGGTCGGGTCCAGCACCTGGATCAGGATGAGGTCATGGTCCGAGAGCCTGTACACGGCAGATTCCACGGCTTTGGGTTCCTCCAGGAAATCCGAAATAAGGATGACAAGGGACCTGGACTTGATCTCCCGGCTGTACTTTGCAACACTTTCGGCAATGGAAGTCCCCCCCGTAAGTTCTAGCTCGGTCAGCTGGTCGATTGTCCGCAGAAGGTTTTTCTTCCCCCTCCTGGGCTTGCGGATGTCCACATCCTCCCCAAACGTGGAAATGGCGAACCTGTCGTTGTATTTCGTGACCATGTAGGCATAGCCAGCCGCGAGCATGGCCGCGTATTCGAACTTAGAAGTCCCGTATCCGGGGTAGTCCATGCTTTTGCTGGAATCGAGCAGGATGTGAGTTGTAAGGGTCTTTTCTTCCTCGAACTGCCGCACATAAAGTTTTTCGGTCCGGGCATAGGCTTTCCAGTCTATATCCTTGAGAGAATCGCTTGAGTCGTACTCACGGAAACCGATTGTATCGATACCGTGTCCGCTCCGGGTAGAAGGCCGGTTCCCGGCGTAGACCGTAGACACACGCTTCCGGACCGAGAAGGTAAAGCGGTCAAGCTGCCTGAAAAAATCCGTTTCTATTTTTTGTTTTGTGCGGGTCATTCTGGATCTTCAATCAAAAGCCTGGTTCCTGCAGGGCTCTGTTCCTGTCGACTCAAAGGTTTATACCGAAGAAATCATCCGTTCATTTGACTTTCTGGAGGATTTTCCCGACTGCCTCATCGGAGGTCATTCCGCTCCGTTCGGCTTCAAAGGTAAGGATTATCCTGTGCCTGAGCACAGGGTAGGCCATGGTATCGACATCTTCCTTACTCACAAAGTTCCTGCCTTCGATAAGGGCGCGGGCTTTTGCGGCAAGGATAAGCCCTATGGAGGCACGCGGAGAAGCCCCGTATTCGATATTCTCTTTATCTTTCCGGGTCATTGTCACGATAGAAAGGGCACGCTGGGTGAGTTCGTCCGAGATCGGGACCTGTCTTGTGAGTTTCTGTAAATTGAGAAGGGTAGACTTGTCCAGGCCCCTTGTAACCTGCGGGACCTCGGATTTCGTGTAGCGCTTTACGATTTCCATTTCCTCTTCAAATGAGGGGTATTCCAGCAGGATCTTCAGGAGGAAACGGTCGAGCTGGGCTTCGGGCAGGGGGTAGGTCCCTTCCATTTCAATGGGGTTCTGGGTCGCAAGGATGAAGAAAGGTCGGTCCAGCAGGTAGGTATCGTTTCCGACAGTCACCTGTTTCTCCTGCATCGCCTCGAGCAGGGCAGACTGGGTCTTTGGGGAAGCCCTGTTGATTTCGTCTGCGAGCACGATGTTTGCAAAGACAGGGCCCGGTTCGAACCTGAACTCTTTACCTTTTTCTTTTTCCTCGATCACGTAGGTCCCGGTAATGTCGGAGGGCATGAGGTCAGGAGTACACTGGATCCTGCTGAACTTCAGGTTCATTGCCTTTGAAATCGTGGAGATCATAAGGGTTTTCGCTAGCCCCGGATTACTTTCCACCAGAGCGTGCCCTTCACAGAGGAGGGAGATCGTGATCTGCTCCACTGCTTCCTTCTGGCCTACGATGACATTCCCGATCTCCTCAAAAAAACTCTTGAAAATCCTGCCCGCGTTCTGGTAGGTCATGGAGGCCTGCTCCGAATCTGCATCATTTTCATACATATTATGCTTCACCCTTTCTGTCGTTTTCCGTTTTTTCCTGCGGGAGCCCTTCCCGCCCCTCAGGATAATTCATAACCTTGATGTGTTAACTTGATGTGTTAACTTGATGTGTTAACTTGATGTGTTAACTTGATGTGTTAACTTGATGTGTTACAATAATGATTATAGTCCCGAACGTAAATATTTACACTTACATTATAACCACGGAAGACACGGAAAGCACGGAATGATTGTGCCCTATTTCCTTTAT
>DUKH01000188.1:9714-21259 GCA_013329415.1 Methanosarcinaceae archaeon
TGCTTTCCGTGGTTAAACTTTCACTTGAGATTGGTAGAGGAATTTGGGTCCTTGACTATAGTTCCGCTCGTACAGTTAGCTTGTAGTCAGCTCGCACATAGGAACCCGAAACTTAGCCAAATTTTTCATTTTATTCTTCCGCAAGTTCTTCAAAGTAACTCTGGATTATGCTCCTGTACCCTTCAGGGAGGTTGTCGTAATAGGCCTGGGAAGCAATAGCTTCAGGGTCATAGGCTGCAGACTGGATAAACTCCTCATCCCGCTCTTCCCCTTCTTCCTGTACGGTAAAGCCCAGTCCTGCCCCGGGAGGGATTTTCAGGTCCACTTCCGTACCCTCCACCACAATGACAGCAGGCTCCCCGAAGAGGTCTTCTCCGGGCTCTTCCTCGGAAGTCCCGCCGCCGTCCTCAAGCGAGAAAAGGTCGGAATCCGAACCCGAGATGAAGGGGATGTCCTCGATGACCCCTTCCAGGTCCGTCGGACTGTACCCGCTCTGGTAGCCGGTTTCGGCAACATAGACAAGGACCACAAACGCGCATACGATCATGAATAAGTTTTTTGCAAGCTTCTTCCGGTTCAGGAAGGCCGAAGACTTCACGGGCTTCGAATCGAGAATAACGCTGCCAATAAGGTCCTGGACAATGATGTTATCAAGTTCCCGGTTGTCGTAAGCGGTCCTGAGCCTTTCTTTCAGCACGGGGTACTTTTCCTCAACCAGGGAAATAGCATCCTTCTTACCGGTCCTGTAATGCCTGATTACCGTTAAAGCCAGGGACAGGACAAAGGCCAGAAAAGCCACCCCAAGCGTCTCAAAAACGGTTTCAAAGCCTAAGAGATCGTACCTTGCACCTGTGTAAGGCTCAAAGACGGGAAACATAAAAAATATATCCTGCATGTTAAAGACCGTGAAAAGGGCATACAGGACAAGGGACGCGGCAAGCAGGTCCGCCAGGAAATAGAAGCCTCTGTATCTCTTAAGGGCCGATTCGTGTTTAGTTACAATTTTTTCAATCTCAAGAGCCATCCTGCCGCCTCTAAGTACCGAATACGGTTCCGGTTATATAAATGTGATATGTAACTTTTAGTGATATAACTCTGTACTTTTAGTAATATGAGCCTGTGCTTTTAGGTGGTATGGGCCATACTTTAGTGTGATATTTTATTTTAAGATAGGGGGCCTATACTTCAGCAATTATACTCTAGTGATAGGGGCCTATACTTTATTTACATTATTCCTTTTTTAAGTATGATAAGGGTTTATGCCTTCCTCATGAACCATATTTCCTATTTTCAGGTCAATGCCTTAAGCTTCCGAATTTCTCAAAGCCGGATATGAACCAAGAACTTTTAGCATATCAGCTTTTGCTTTAATATCTTCTAAGGCATCTTTTATAAGTGCATCGCTGGCAGAGCCCTCGAAATCGATGTAGAAATAATAGTCTCCAAGTTCCTTTTTGGAAGGCCTCGATTCGATCTTTGTCAGGTTGATCCCCCGCTCCGCAAAGGTCCCCAGTAAGCCGTAGAGGGATCCGGGCCTGTCTTTAGCCAGGTAGGCAATCAGGGAAGTCTTGCATCGGTTTTGTATCCTGTCCGCTTCCTTACAGCCGGACGGACCGTATTTTCCGGAACCCTCAGCCCTCACGACGATGAAGCGGGTGTGGTTTTCCTTCCGGTCCTGGATGTTGGAAAGCAAGACCTTCAACCCGTACTTTTCGGCAGCCTCGGGGGAAGCGATTGCCGCCATTTCCTCAAACTCTCCCGCCAGCCTTGCCGCGTGGGAAGTGCTGCCCGTGCTCCTGAGTTCCGCATGCGGAAAATTCATTTTCAGGAAATGCCGGCACTGGGCAAGGGCCTGGGGGTGGGAGAGGATGACCCTGATGGCTTCAGGACCGCCTTTCGAGAGCAAGCAGTGCTCGATTTTGACCACGACCTCCCCGGTTATTACTGCTCCGTCTTCCCGGAGGAGGTCCAGGGTTACGCCTACCGAACCCTCGATGGAATTTTCGATGGGGATTACCGAAATATCCGTTTTTCCTCCGGCCGCGGCTAAAAAAGCGTCCTCTATATCCTCAAAATACCGCAGTTCTGCGCCTTCAAGGTCGTTTTTACGCATCCAGAGCTTTGCCGCTCTTTCCGAATATGAGCCTCCGGGCCCCAGCACGCCGATGATCATTCAGTGCCTAAAAAGAGCGGATGGTAATAATATTTTTTGATCGCAAAAAACCGGGGCAGCCCGAATAGCCTTATCCCACCGTTCTTGCCCCCGCGCTTTGGCACGACTTTTCCGGGCAAAAAACTTACTGTACCTGCTGTATCCAGAAATGATTTCCCAGATTCAAAACCATTTGAAAGTTCGATACATGATACAATATCAGGCGACTCAAAGGGTTAAACGTTGAGTAAATTCCAATTCCGTTTTGGTACTGTGAGATGATCATGTAAAAGAAACAAATTCGAAGCCGAAGTAAAATAACGGGTCACCTGTCCACCATATATCTGCAATAAAAGAAATTAAAAAAGTTAAATGGTTTTGGGACAAAACATATTTAGACCCTGCAAACTCGTGAAAATTCATAATTTTTAGCCTTCTTCACAGCTTTCAGTCTTCCTTCCTTTCACCCCTTTCTTTGCCGATCAGGAACGGCCCTTTTTGAAAGATTTCATAACTGAGCGCGGGCGAGTCATTTCTCTGTAGATAGGAGTAGAAGTGAAAGTTCTTTTTTCTTTCTTTTCACGGATTGTTTCTTCCGTTTCACAGATTCCTACTTTCGCTTCACAGATTCCTGCTGCCGCTTCACAGATTTCTTTCTTCACACAGCGCATCCAGAAAACACCTTTCTCATCGACCTCGATTCCATGAATCTCGTGCCCGAAACCTGGAAAGCTCTGGCTGAAATCCTGAAGGTTGAGCAAGAACTGGATGTGCGGGCTTTCCTTACTTCCAAGGCGTTCACCGGGCATCAGGATTGGTATTCCGGGAGGATAAGGCACCAGTAGATGTCCAGAAACCCGGTTTTCTGCCTCCTCGACTTTGAGTTTTTCTGTCTTCCCACGGACGAGTTTCTGATATGTTTCGGCAGAAGAAAGCACGGTCTCCGGGATGGTATCACAGGCTTCATTCAGCAGGCCAGGCAGGTTAAGCTTGCTCATCTCTTCATGCATCATCTGGCAGAGACCTTTGAGAGTCATGGGCCTGTCGCCATTCAGACTATAGCTTTCCGGGTATTCGGCGACCAGGTCAGGAAGAACTTCAGAGACAGTTGCCCCACTGTCATAGAGACGCTTGAATTGGATCAGGGCCTCAAGAAGAGTACCCCATTTACCTTTACTTGACCCTACTGAGAAGAGCACGAGCACGGTGTAGTCCCCTGTCCTTGCGATCTCAATCCTGCGTGAGTCCAGAAAGCGCGTCAGGATAGGTCCGGGAATACCCCAATCCGAAATTTGACCCTCTGGACTAATACCCGGACATATAATTGTCACTTTGGTCGGATCGAGCATGCAGTAACTCTCATCGAGACAATTATCTTCGAATCCGTGCCACCTGTCCCCTGGATTTAGCGTCCAGCAGGAGGGCTCATTCGCAAGCAACTCATCAGGCGCGTCTACAAAGTTAAACTGTTCTCCTGTTCTCGGATCGGAAACTCTCTCGGGCTGATAGCAGGAGAAAAACCAGCTATTCGGTTCGCCGTCGGCCGCAAACTTTCTGGCTACCGAGGCAATAGCTTTACGCAAGCCTATGGAGTCCAGAACAGTCTCCTGCATCATTGTCGGGCCGGCAGGCTCGTCCATCATTGAAGTGGCCACGTCAATAGAGGCAATCATCGGATAGAAAGGCGAGGTGGTTCCGTGCATCATGAATGCCTCATTGAACTGATCAAACTCCAGAGGAGCTTTTTCCTGATTGACCCTGAGGTGAATCATCGAGGCCATCGAAAAAGCGGGCAGCATCTTATGGGTTGACTGCACGGCAAAGAGTGTAGGCAAATTATCATTTTCCGGAACACCCATCGAAAAACGGCCTCTATAGAGGGGATGAAACTTAGCATAGGCATACCAGGCCTCGTCGAAGTGAACCCTGGGAACACTCCTGCCAAGTAGCTCAACTACACGGTCCACATCATAGCAGAACCCATCATATGTACAGTTGGTCACAACAGCGTAGGAAGGATCCATGGATACCGCATCAGGAGCCATGGATACCGCATCAGGAGCCAATGGACTCTCTTCAATTAGTTTTTTTATATGATCGGGCTCGAAGCAGCTAGGAGGTATGAGCCCTATCATGCCATAACCGTTGCGTGTGGGCTTCAGGTAAACTGCCCTTGCTCCGCTGATGGTCAGCCCATGGTTGAGAGACTTGTGGCAGTTGCGGTCCACAATTACCATCTCTCCTGCACCGATGGCCCCCTGGCAGACGATCCTGTTTGAAGTCGAGGACCCACCAAGCACGTAGAAAGTATACTCCGCCCCGAAAATGCGCGCTGCATTACGTTCGGACTCATATGAAGGGCCTATGTGCTCAAGCCAGTCCCCAAGTTCGGCAGTTGAAATGCCTATATCGGCACGCATGATGTTCTCTCCGAAGAACTTGTGAAACTCCATACCTACAGGATGTTTCAGATAGGCTACGCCTCCCATATGGCCGGGCGCATCCCAGCTGTAAGCTGCGTCTTCGGTGAACTTCTTCAATTCTCGGAAATATGGTGGAAGAAGGGCTTCATAGTAGCGCCGAACCGCGAAATCCACCCGACCTGCAATGAAGGCTGCTGTGTCCTGGTACATATAAACGTACTCATGTACTTCCTTGATCACTTCAGTAGGTAAGTCATCTGCAAGCGTTTTTTCCGCAATAAGAAAGATGGGAAGGTTTTTGTTTCTGGCACGAATGGATTTTATAATGTCTTCTGCTGCGTGTTCGCTAAAGTGAGATCCCCCTGGAAGGTCCCAGTCCAGAAAGACACACCCAAACCCTGGGTCTGAAACAACAAGAGAGAGGCCGTCTTCCGGGGTTGTGGTTATAGTCGTCTTGTATCCCAGTTCATGAATTGCTTCTTCAAGGCGTTTCATTGCCTGGTCGGAAACAGATCCGTTTCCGTATTTTTCACTAGCAATAATCAAAACAGGAAGTTTGTGTGACATATTAATGCACCTTTCCACTTCTAATTTTTAAAGCCTTAGCTGAATTCGAAGGTCATCTTTTTCAAAAAAATAGACTGGCTGAAGTACAAATTTTCAGCAGACACGGGCCAGATCCTTTTCAGGCGGGCAGGGTTTTTTTGTCCCGGATTTTGTTCCGTTTTCAAGGAACTGACATGCTTCTTTGAGATCATTGACGAGAATTGCTGCCATGTCCGAAGTGAAGTTTTCTCTTACAACAATGCGCATTATCTCTATATCCTCTGCATTTTTTGGCAGGCAGTAAGCAGGGACTATCCAGCCCCTTTCCCTAAGTTTATACGAGAGCTGTTGCAGGGAATAGCCGGTCTCCTCTTTTTGTTTGAAAGCAATTATAGGAAGCCTTTCTCCTTTGTTCAGCATTTCAAAACGGCCCAGCCTTTCAACCTTCTCAGCGAGATCCCGGGAAACATCAAGGATATTTTTCATTATTCCGGCATAGCCAGCTCTTCCGAACCTTAAAATATTGTAATATTGGGCCACGACCATCGCACTGCCTCCAGAAAAGTTAAGGGTGTACGTCTCTTCCTCTTCCCCAAGGTAATTTACATTGAAAATCAGATCTTCGGGAAGGTCATCTTTATCATGGAAGATCAGCCAGCCAAGGCCAGGGTAAGTCAAACCATATTTATGTCCTGAAACGTTTACGGATTTTACTCTTTCCAGTCTGAAATCCCACTCAAAATCCGGCTCGGTAAAAGGCAATATGAAGCCGCCACTTGCAGCATCTATGTGGATGGGTATGTCCCAGCCTTTTTCTTTTTTATATTTCAGAAGTAAATCGTTAATATCTTTTATAGGGTCGATTTCTCCTGTAAAAGTAGTTCCCAGTACACAACCAACGCAGATGGTGTTCTCGTCAATCTGCTTTGAGACAGCTTCGGCCGTGATTGTACGCTTATCTTTATCTATAGGAACTTTTTTAGCATCGACATCAAAGTATGTGGCAAACTTATCCCAGCAAACGTGAGCATCATATCCAAAAACTATATTTGGTTTCCCCGTACCTCGCCCTGATTTTTTCCAGGTCCATTTGTGAGCCAGCAAACCCAGCATTATGGCTTCTGAAGAGCCAGCTGTTGACGTGCCCATGAATTCGGTGTTATGCCCATTAAAAAGATGTCCAAGCATATTCACAAGATTCCTGTGTATAACTTTGTCAGTTTGAGGATATTCGAAAACGTCTATGATGTTTTTATTGATATTTTCCATGACAAGCTTATCTGCTTCAGGTTCCATCCATGTGTTAACAAAACTCGCCAGATTCAGGAAAGGATTGCCGTCGAGGCTCTGCTCATCATGTACCAGTTGATAAGCTGCTCTCGGGCTCATTCCCTCTTCAGGGAATTCATATTTTGGAACTCCTCTTTCTTTGACCTTTGGAACATATCTGGCACTGTATGCGCCAACACGATACTTTTTAGAGTCATCTAATTTTTCCAGGTTTATTTTTCTTGAAATCATGATTTTAACCCCTCGGATGCAATAGAAAAATACTCTGCCTCCCCAGCTTACTTTGAAAAAATAGAGGAAAAAATAAGAAGCTGCTGAACGTAGAGTCTAATCTTCTGAGCAATTGAATTCCGTATTTTTTTAGAAGAGACTTTGAATAAGATCGGTTACTGCTCCATAGAATTTTTCCACTGTGGCTGCTTGAAGGCGTTCTCCTCCGGTATGAGGGTTCATTACAGTGGGTCCTATGGAGATACAGTCTATCTCCTCACCGTATTTTTCCACAATATAGCTGCATTCGAGGCCTGCATGGATTACGGTTGCAATGGACTCTTCACCATAAATTTTAGTATACACAGTTTTTGCTTTATCAAGCAGTGCAGAATTGACATCTGGTTTCCAGGCCGGATAGGAATCACCTGTTTCTACCGTGTACTTGAAGAGTTCCCCTATTGTTTTTTGAATTTGAACAAGAGCGTTCATGGAACCCAGGTCAGAGCTACGGTTTGAGGCTTTGATCGTCACTTCTGGCTGAACGTTAAGATCTGCCATGCCCCCTGGCTGAATACTAACGTCTGCCAGGTTACTTGACGTCTCCACCAGATTAGGTACATTCGGGATCATGCGGATTACGCCGTGAGGGATCTGCCTGAGCAAGCATAAAAGCGCATCTGTCGATGCTTCATTAAGAGAGTTCGGAGTGCTTTCAACGTCCTGAATACTGTAAACCAAATTCTCCTCAGGCTTAGACTGTACCTTTAAGGCTTCACAATAAGCGTTAAAATCATTTTCAAATTCTACCTTATTGATTTCTGGTAGGGCAATTATGGCACTGGCACAGCTTGGAATCTTATTTGAGATTGCTTCCTCATCCCTTTTCAATGAAACCAGGCGCAAATCGTAACTTTTAATGCCCTCGCCCTTGACATCAAGATTTGTGAGACGATTATTGAGCCGGATGAGGATATCAGTGACAACTTTGATGGCATTAAGCCTTCCACAATTGATGTTAATCCCGGAATGTCCTCCACAAAGCCCTGAAATCGATAGTTTCAGGTTGATAAAACCCTCAGGAACGGGTGATAAAGTAACGTTACCCTCATACTGAACACCGCGTCCTCCCGCACTTCCGTAAATAATAGTTTTTACATCTTCTGCATCGAGGTTTATGTATGTTCTTCCTTTCAATAGAGCAGGATCAAAATTTGCAGCTCCACCCATGTCAGTTTCTTCCTGAACAGTGAATAAACACTCGAATGGGTAGTCTTTGAGTTTCTCGTCCTCCAGAAGAGCAAGGATGGTGGCTACTCCAATTCCGTCGTCCGCACCAAGAGTGGTCCCTTTTCCTGGATCGGTAATGCTTTCCTGATCTCCGGCTTTTATCCACTTTTCACTTTCTTCATCTGGATAGCCAAAGACTTTTAATGGGAAAATTTCCTTGTCAGGGGAGCATACCATATCCATATGCGCCTGAAGGGTAACATAAGGAGCACTGGCATAATTCCCTGAACCTCTTCTGTGAAGGACAATTACTCTTTTTCCGGGCTCTTTAGCTTCTGACTCGTCGTAATAACTGATTTCTACATTTTCTATCTTTTTGGCACAGTTTATAACATATTCCCGGACTTTATCCTCCTCACCTGAAGGATGGTATCTTTTTGTTAGTTCCATAAAATGATCATGCACTGCCTTCGGTTCAAAAAAGTCGTCTAATATTTCTATATCTGACATGTACATCTTACTCCTGAATATTTCTCTCATAAGCTCTTTTGCTGTACTGGCCATTCAGAAGTACATCTCAAAGAAACCATCATTTAATTTTCTTTAATCAGGACAGAATGTGGTTCTGAATTTTTTACAAAATTCTTCATGGATAATGGTTCCCCTGATATGTTATCCAATTGAGCAAACAGCATTGTTTTAATTTATTTTCAAGAATAATCTCCTAATTGCTGTTTTTATTTCGGTATAAGTTCTGTAATTTTTTAACTTAACTCTAGGAAGAGTATTTCATGTTACTCACACACTTAAAGCCAGAAATCAATTACATGCAGGTTTATTCAAAAACGCACGTTTCAGATATTTTGACTTTCATACTACTGACTCATGCACAACAATGCAAGTATTAATAAGAAGTCGTTGGCTCCAATATAAAACACTTCCTACTTTTACCATATTTGGAAACTGTCCCCCTTAAAAGAGAAATTTAGTACAGCAATTCATGTGTATTCAGACTCTGGACACGACCAAAAAAGGATGTGAAAACCTTGGTTTCGGAGTTTTTGAGTCAGGTGGTCTCCAGGAAAGGTCAGTACAATTTACAGAAGAAGATTTACTATTAAATCATCATATCGGATTAGGAATGTGGTTAAACCAAAGGTCTCATCCAAAATTACTAATATCAGGTACTTTTATGCGCTAATATCTTTCCCGCTAAAAAACATATGGGCATACGTTAAGAAGAAACATCTTGCAATAGTAAAAAGAGGAACTCAGGTAGATGTTTGAGTGTTTGAGGTCTTCGCTGTTTTGAATGGGTAATTTATACACCTTCCCGAAATATAAAAGTAGTCTGTACAAACTTCAGATGCCTCTATTGTTGAAAATCATATTCAAAAACCGGATAAGGTTGGTGAGATCAGTCAGAGGAGCCTGAATTTGTTTTTCGCCTCAAGCTTTTCCTCAAGCTCAAAGCCTCTTTCAGCCCGAGGTCTTCTTCAAGGTCATCCCCCAAATCAAAATCTACTCCCAGTTCAAGCTCCTCTTCAAGGTCAGGGTCCTCTTCCATTCCGAGTTCATCTACAAGTTCAAGTTCATCGGCAAGCTCAAGCTCATCGGCAAGCTCAAGTTCGTCTATGAGCTCCAACTCCTCTTCAGTTTTGGAATCTACCTCTAGCCCGGGTTCTACTCCAGGCTCAAGCTCTTTTTCAAGCCCGTTTTTCTCTTTCCCCCAAACTCGTCTCCAGGCCCGGGCATATCTCTCTTCCCAGGGTCTTCTCCCTTCCCGGCAGATTCTCTCTTTCCGGCGCCTTCTTCGAGCCTGGGCTCTTCTTCCAGATCAAAATTCTCTTCCATTTCAAGTTTTTCACCCAATTCAAGCTCTTCTTCAAGCTCTTCTTCAAGTTCTTCGTCCAGCTCAGAGCCCTCTCCTATCTTTAACTTTTCCTCCAGGTCAACATTTTCCCCTGCCTGCCACAAAATCTCAAACTCCTCCTTGAGGTTTTTTGCAAGCCCGGCATCCCAGATTTTCACTACCGAAAGGACACGGTCTTTATCCTGGGGGTGGGGCTGGAAGAGGATTACCACGCTGTCGTCAACGATCCCGAAATACGAGTCAAAGTTCTGGCTGAGCCTCAGGTCCAGGCCTTTTTTCAGTTTTCCAAGAACTTCTTCACCCTGCATTGAAAAAAAAGGAACAAGAGCCAGGAAGCGAGGGGATATAAGAAGCCTGATTTTAACCCCCCGGTCTATGGCTTTCATGATTTCCGGAAGCAGACTGGCGACTACGGGCATCCCTAAAGCCGGAGGGATTACATATACCGATTTTTTAACTTCCCTGTAGATGGAGGTGGCAAACTTTTTAATTTCGGATTCCGTGATGGCAGTTGTCCAGAAGACCTCGTTCTTCCCCTTCTGAGGGGATACGGCTTTCAGAGCCTGCTTTGCTTCCTCGACAGAGCCTTTCAAAAGCACCATTTCCCTTTCAAGTTCAATTCTCCTTTTATCAAAAAAAGCATCAAGAGCAAGCTCAGGGTCTACAGCCCTGAACTTTTTGGGCCTTGAGGTCTGGACTTCCACAAAGCCCTTCCCTGCCAGGGCCTCGAGGACGGTATAGATCTTCCCGTAGGGCACCTCGGAATCCCTGTAGACGGCGCTGGCTTCGGATACGCCCAGTTTCAAAAGAGAAAGATAAGTTGCAGCTTCGTAGGCGTTAAGGCCGATATCCAGGAGGAGTTTTTTCTTTTGCACAGTACATGCTGAATATTATTATGATAAGTAATTTTCGAAAAAATTAGTGCAGAAAAGTCTCCTATCTACAGCTAAAGTTCCACTTGTCCGGGAAATATTCCACTTGAACCATTCCACTTGAACCCGGAAACCGTTTTTCAGGTAGATGTCAAAAGACGCCTCCGCCAGCTTGCCTGGCGGCCCTCAAAAAAGAAACAAAAAAGAATTAATAAGAAATAATAAAAAGTGCTTGCAATCTTTCCGCTTTTTGAAGCTACTTTTACCTTTTAACCTATCTCTTTTTCTTTCTTCTCTTTATTCTGGAAAGAACAGTCACCTTCGGTTACCGGAGACAAGAAAGACTCAAGATGTCTAATAAGGTTGGGACCAAATAAAACTTCCTTACATACCAGATCTTAGCCATGAATAAGCTGAGGAAGGTAACGGGTGCACACCCAGCAGAGTTGCGGCTCTACAGCCCGAGTTGCGCCTCGGGAGAACGCCGTCCGTTTCGCTACACTTCGTTTCGCTCAAGCGGACTTTTAACCGTGGATAAGTTGCGGAAGGCAGCGAGTGCAAACCCAAAGGCTCTCCATTTTGTGCCTGATCGGCATGAGGTAATGGGTGTCTTCACCTGCGCCGCAGCTGAAGCAGCGGATGGAGATGTCAGCCTGCTTTGGCTGGGCTTCGGCTTTTTCCCTGTTAAATTCAACGGTGTGCCGTTCTTCGATAGTGATTGCGCCTTCGGGGCAGACTCCTATGCAAAAGCCCATGCCGTCGCAGAGTTCTTCGGATACGACTTTTGCTTTCCCGTTGATGATCCGGATTGCGCCTTCGGCACAGGGGGAAACGCATTTCCCGCAGCCGGTACATTTTTCTTCGTCAATTTTTACAATCATCCGTTTTACCATAATTTTTGACCTCTCAAAGTTCCGTAAATTAATGTCAGGTTTAGGGATATCAGGTT
>DUKH01000188.1:21664-31650 GCA_013329415.1 Methanosarcinaceae archaeon
TTGTAAGGATATCAGGTTTGTAGGGATAAGACTTCCAGCCCCACACTCCAGCAGGGGGGATCGGAATGAAGGTTGGGGTGTGTAAATCATTGATGGGAGAGTGTGGGACGGAAGTTAGCGTGAATGATGGAGGAGGGACAAAGGAAGGAAAGAGTGGGGGAATAATGGGATTTTCAGTGGTGTGTGCCCTCCACAATTTCTATTCCTGCGTTTTGGATCGTATTTCTGATGGTGTCGAGGTTCGGGCATTTGGGGTAAAACCCTTCCATCAGCATGCAGGAACTCAGGTGCACGACATCAGGTTCATGCTTTTTGAGCGCCTTTAGCAGGCGGAAAACTCTCCGACCTGAGCAGCCCCCACATGTGAAGAAGGCAATCATCTGTGCGTTTTCATCGTAATTTTCGAAATGAGCTTTCCTTTCATTGAACGCCTTGAAACATCCAACCCCGGGACAGGCTTCCGAAACGATATCACAGCGAACGACCGCTATTTTTGTGGGTTTTACGGCTTCTGCGGCAGGCTTTTTTTCTTCGACCGTTTTGCCTCCGACCGTTTTATCTTCATTCACTTTTTCTTCGACCATATTATCTTCGACCATATTATCTTCACCCACTTTTTCGTCGACAATTTTATCATCGTTCATTCTACGGATTTATACGGTCACTCACCGGAAATCATGAAATAACTTACAGCATGCGCGTTTTTTCCTTCGGCCGGGGTGTTTTTACGACCAGTACCCTGAAGGTTCCGTCTCCGGGATTCAGAAGGCGGTGGGGGATTTTTGCAGGGCTTTCTATTATCATGTCCTTGCTAACGCCCACCTTTTCGTCCCCGATCTCAACGGCGCCGTTTCCTTCTAGTACATAGAAAAAAACGTCCACCGGTGTGATGTGTTTTTTCAGGGATTCCCCGGGCTTGAGTTCGATATGTACCGCCTGGGCATTTTCGTTATCATAGAGCATTCGGACACTCACATTGTGAGGGTTCGGCTTTTCAGGTGCTGATTTCATGTCCGTTATTTTCATGTGATTCCCTCTTTTTGACAGGTTTGTTTTCCGTTTTTGAGTCTCTTAGATATTCCAGATATGCTAGAATCCCCAGGATGGTAGCCCCTCCCCGTGTATTAAAATCCTCAATATACCCAAATTTATTAAATGTTAAATTTCTTGTTGAATTTCTTGTTAAACGCCTTAAATGTGAAAAGCCCGTTGAAAGCCCCGGAAATAAAAGGAAAATGGGGCTGCGGGCCTTATCGGAGGAAACAATCTAAAGTGGATACACAAAGTAGATATACTGCAGTGCAATCCTGGCACTCACAGCCCGGTCTGCTTTTTGAACTCTTCCAGGCCGATGCTCTCGATGAACGAGCCTAGCCGCTTTTTCGTACCGGAATTTTGGTAGAAACTAACGATCCTGTCCACGGCTTCCAGGACCTCTTCTTCGGAGAGTTCCTTTGCTACGGGCTCGGCAAGCCTGGGTTTTGCCCCGGCAGCGCCGCCGACCATCAGGGTGTACCCTTTTGCAGTGCCCATTATCCCAACATCCTTGATCGCGGGCTCGGAACAGGAATTGGGACAGCCGGAAACACCCATTTTGAACTTGGAAGGCATGGGCATCCCGTGGTACTTCTCGTCCAGTTTCAGGCCGAGACCCACCGCGTCCTGCTTTCCCTGCTTGCAGAAGGTCGTGCCCGGACAGAACTTGACGCTCCTGACACAGAGCCCTATGGCTGCACCCGGTGCCATCCCGAGGTCGGTCCAGGCAGCGTCCAGGTCTTCTTATTTCAGCCCTACGATTGCAATCCGCTGGGCAGAAGTCGCCTCGAGGGCTGCTGCACCGTATTTTTCCGCAACGTCAGCAAGTTTTCGGAGGACTGACGGGTCCATAATCCCGCCGGGCAGGTGGGGGGCTATTGCGTATGTTTCACGGTCTCTCTGCACGATTGCGCCTTTTTCAGGTAAATTTTGTTTCAAATTTTTTGCCTCCTCTTTTACCCGTCCCATTTTTCACCCTGCATCCGGCCGTTTTTATTCCGTTTTCGGACGTACGGCATCTTTTCGGGTAAGGAATATGATTAATCACAATATTTTTTATATGGTATTTTTTTATATAGTGTCGTTTTTACACGGTATCTTTTTGGTACTGATATATTAAAGATACTAATTTATATAGTAGACAGTTTCTATCTTCATACCATGAAAGAATGTGCTGTATATGTGAAGGACTGCACCGTATACAAGACAATGAATGTCGTGGGGAAAAGATGGACAATTCATATCCTCCTGGAACTACACAAAGGAGAAAAGAAGGAAAAGCGCTTCAATGAACTGAAAAGAAAGCTAGGCAGCATAACCCCGAAGACCCTTTCGGAAAGGCTGACAGAGCTTGAACAGGAGGGCCTTATCGAGAAAAACCTCGACAACTCCACCAACCCCCCAAAGTCCGAGTATTTCCTGACGGAAAGCGGGAGGGATTTCATAAAAATAATCATGGGTATCAAAAGATGGGGCCTGAAATGGAAGTTCAAGAACAAGGAATGTGAGAAGGCGATCTGCAAGTACTGTGATATCTAACGTGATATCCAACCGGGAAGATAAGGAAATCCAGAGAAATCTGAAAGAAATAACATAGCAGTAAGGAAGAAGGAAAGTGGCGGTACGCAGAGGTAAATCAACACAAATTAAAAAATAAAAAATAAAAAATAAAAAAATAAAAAAATTCATTTTTGGAGGAAACGAATTTTAAAAATAAAAAATGAAAGGATTAATTGAGAAATGAAAAAGTGATGGGAAAAAACCTTATTTTTCCCAGAGGCCTACTTCCTTTTTGAACTCTTCCAGGCCGATCTCATCTATGATCGTTCCGAGCCTTTTCCTGTTTTCCCCGTACTCTTTGAAGAATTCGATGATCCTGTCGACGGCTTCCAGAACCTCATCATCCGTGAGGCCTTTTGCCACAACATCTGCAAGCCGCGGTTTCAGTCCGGCAGCTCCGCCCACCATAAGGGTGTAACCTTTTGCGGTGCCCATGACTCCGACGTCCTTAATCACAGGTTCGGAACAGGAACTCGGGCAGCCCGAAACAGCCATTTTCATCATGTAAGGAAGCTTTACTCCCCTGTACTTTGCCTCCAGTTTCAACCCGAGGCCTACGGCATCCTGCTGGGCTTTCCTGCAGTAGGTCGTACCCAGGCAGAACTTGACACCCTTTACAAAGGGACCGGCAACCATTCCGGCGTCCATCCCGAGTTCTTCCCAGGCGGCGTCAATGTCTTCTTCATGTAAGCCCACAATTGCCATCTTCTGCTCGGAGGTCATTTTCAGGGTGGCAGCCCCGTATTTCTCCGCAACATCCGCAATCTTCCTGAGGGTTGCAGGGTCAACAAGTCCCCCGGGAGTCCTGGGAGCGATTACGTAAGTTTCTCCGTCGCGCTGGATGATAGCATTCTTTTCAGGTATTGTCTTCTTCATGGGTATCGCCTCAACATTTGTAAAAAATATAATGATTTACGTAAAGATTTTACCCCCGTATCCCTAATAAAGGAATGTCCGGAGAAAATATACATCTATCTTTTGTTGGTATCCTTCTGTAGGGTATCCTTTTGATAGTAGTATTTTAAAGATACTTGTTTATATAAGGACAGTATCCATGTTTATACTGTCAACTACCCCTCCCAAAAATCTAAGTCGTATGGCTTAGATTTTAGAGAAAGGGGCTTGCAAAAGCCCTAGTTGATTAGCCTGTTTACGTTATACAGGTCATGATATTCGTGGATACTCCACACGTCCACGGAGATTTCGACCCGACTAAACATCTCTGAGAGGTAGGAGAAGTGGAAGGGTTACTGACAAGCCAGTATAACAGTGGCGAAGTGGACTAACTCCATTCAGGAGGACAAAACTTTGAAAGTATTTGTCATAAACAATAACGGAAACCCATTGATGCCAACAACACCGAGGAAGGCAAGAATCTTGCTAAAATCGGGCAAGGCGGAAGTGGTGCAAAGAATCCCATTTAGCATTAGGTTACTCTACCCTACCGGGAATGCTACTCAGCCAATCACACTCGGTATGGATACCGGCTACTCCAATGTCGGGTTTTCGGCAGTTACCGAGAAGGAGGAATTGATAGCGGGAGAAGTCCAGCTTCTTACCGGAATGGTGGAGAGAAACCAGGAAAGAACAATGTACCGGAGGACTCGGAGAAACAGGTTAAGACACCGAAAACCGGGATTTGACCAGAACACCAATAAGGAAGGTTGGTTTGCTCCTTCGATCCGGCATAAGCTTGACAGTCATGTGAGGTTTGTTGCAAAACTGTACGAACTGTTGCCGATAACGAAAATTGTAGTTGAGATTGGCAAGTTTGACATCCAGAAAATCAAGAATCCTGACATCAAAGGCAAACAGTATCAGGAAGGCGAAAAAAAGGGTTATGAGAACCTTCGTGCCTACATCCTGCACCGGGACGGTTACAAATGCCAGAATCCTGATTGTCCTGTTACAACCGGGAAATATCGCAGGCTCGACATTCATCATATCGTTTACCGGAGCAACGGAGGCTCTGACCGCCCCAATAACCTGATTACCCTCTGCTCCCGGTGTCATACCCCGAAAAACCATAAGGGTTTTCTGTTGGCGTGGAGACCAAAAACGAGAGGGTTCAAGGACGCTACCTTTATGAACACGGTCAAGCTGAAAGTGTTCGATATCCTGAAACAAACTTATGAGAATGTCGAAGCTACCTATGGCTACCTGACAAAAATGAGAAGGTTGGAGCTTGGTCTTGAAAAATCCCATGCCAACGATGCTTTCTGCACCGTTAATGGGGATAAGCAGATCAGACATCAACCTTTCATAATCAGGCAGGTTCGCCGGAATAACCGGAGTCTATCGAAATTCTATGATGCGAAGTACATCGATTCGAGAGACGGCTCTACTAAATCAGGCCAGGACATGAACTCTGGACGGACTTGCCGGAATAAGAACCTTAACACGGAAAACCTTAGACAGTACAGGCAACAGAGAATCAAGAAAGGACGGTACAGTATCAGGAAAAAAAGATACCCTCTTCAACCAATGGATTTGGTAGAGGTTGAAGGAAAGTTGTACTATTCCGCAGGAATGCACAACAAAGGGAAATCAGTAACCTTCAAAGGGCTAAAAAAGAGTTTAACGCCAAAAAAAGTAAAGCTAATCAAGTACGGCAAAGGATTTTGCTGGCTTGATCCTAAAGTAGTTTGTTAAGGAGATAATGCAGGAAAGTGTACGCATTCCTCCCCACCTGCCATTTTCGGCAACGCCGGAACTGTCGAGGAGGGAGTCTCCTGCTGAGGTAAGATGAAAAACTGCACTGTTTACAAAACGATGAATATCATGGGGAAGCGCTGGACAATCCACATCCTGCTTGAACTATATAAGGGGGAAAAGAAGGAAAAAGGCTTTAACGAGCTTAAACGCAAGCTTGGAGGCATCACCCCGAAAATTCTTTCTACCAGGCTGATAGAACTGGAAAGCGAAGGCCTGATTGTAAAGGAAAGCGACAATTCTACGGTTCCCTGCAGGTCCGAATATTTTCTTACGGAAAGCGGGGAAGATTTCATACAGGTTATCCAGGGAATCAAAAAATGGGGCACAAAGTGGAGATTCAAGGACAGCGAGTGCGACAGGTCTGTCTGCAAATACTGTGATCTGTAAATTGCGAAAAAATTGGGGAAAACATCTTAATCTCACAAAGGTAGCCTTTCCGCAAAAAAAGGGGAACAAGGCACGGACATGGGCATGGGCATGGGCATTGAAATTCTTATATATACAAAAGAGTCCTAAATTATATGTGTATACTGTGTATATTGAATAATGGGAAATCGTACCCTTCGGGCGGGGTCCTGCGGCAGGGGTAACAGGAACTGCAGGAGACTAAAATCGACAGCCGGATTTTCGGGACTGCCGTTTTTCCGGAAAAGCCCGGAGGAGACCTGTTCATCTTTTCGAGCCTGAAAGAAGGGAAAAGGAACTGCGAATACGAACTGCAAACATTAGCGGAAAATAAGCCGGGGGTTGTGAATGCTCAGCGGAGAGAATCTGGACTTCTTCTTTAAACCCGAAAGTATTGCCCTTATTGGGGCATCCCCGAATCCCGAAAAGCTTTCTCACACAATCCTTGAAAGCCTCCGGGATATCGGTTTCGGAGGGAAAATATATCTGGTAAACCCGGGCTATCGGGAGATAGAAGGGCTCAAATGTTACGCCTCTGTGGGGGAAATAGAGGATGAAATCGACATTGCCGTTTTTGCAGTCCCGGCTGTGGCCGTCCTTGAAATCCTGAGAGGCCCTGTAGAAAACATAAAAGGGGCGGTGATCGTCAGTTCGGGTTTCCGGGAAACGGGAGACGAAGGAAAAAGGATGGAAGCCGAACTGAAAAGCCTTCTCAAGGAAAAAGGGATCCGGGCTATCGGCCCGAACTGCCTGGGGATCTACGATACCGTATCGAAGGTGGATACCTTCTTTATCGGAAGCGCCAAGATCGAAAGGCCCCCCAGAAACGGGATTTCCGTGCTTACCCAGAGCGGGTCCTTTGCGGCCATGATCATGGACGAGATGGCAAACGAAGGGATGGGAGTTGCAAGGGTAATAAGTTACGGGAACAAAGCCGACATTGATGAAAACGACTGCCTTGAGTTCCTCGCAGCCGATGAAGCCACAAAAGTCGCGGTCCTTTATATCGAGTCCGTGGGAGACGGCAGAAGGTTCCTTGGTATCGCTTCCCGCTGTACGGAAAAAAAACCTGTTGTCGCCCTCAAGGTCGGGAAACGGGAAACCGGGGCAAAGGCGGCCAGTTCCCATACAGGCGCCGTGAGCGGGATGTACGAAGCCTATGAAGCCGCCTTTCGGAAAACGGGAATCATCGAAGTGGCAGGGTATGAAGAGCTGAAAGACGCCTGTAAAGTCCTGAGCAGCTACACCCCGGTCAGGGGAAAAAGAGTCCTTATCATAACCGACGGCGGAGGAATAGGGATTTCCATTGCCGATGCCTGCGAAGATGCCGGCCTTGAAGTCCCCGAACTCCCGCCTGAGGCGGTCAGCAGGCTGAAAGGAAGCCTCCCTGCATTTGCGGCAGTCAGAAACCCCATGGACCTGACGGGAAATGTCCGGGACGAGCACTACCTGGCCGCCCTCCGGGAAGCTTTCGGGGACGGATACGACCTTGCCATCGTAAGCCTGCTCTGGGGCCCACCCCTGCTTTCGGAAGGAGTCGCCGAAAAAATAAAGGAATTTGCCGAAAACTCCGGGAAGCCGGTCCTCATCTGTTCCCCGGGAGGTAAGTTCCCCCGGAAAATGGCTTCAGCTTTTACGGCAAACGGGATTCCGGTCTTTTTCAGCCCGGAAAGCGCAGTCAGGGCGGCAGCGGTGCTTTGCGGGAGAAAGAAGTAAAAAAATGAGAGATACGGATAAAAAATTGGAAAAAAACTCAAATCACACAAATCCGGGCGCCGAAGAAAAGAGCGACCAGCGCCTGTAAGTCATTGCCCTTTTCACCCTCTCGACCGCGAGTTCCACGGCAGCTTCCCGCGGGCTGATTCCTTTTGTTTTTGATGCCTCAAGCACGAGTTCCGTGTTTTTGCGCACCTTCTCTTCTATTGACCCGAAGGCTGCACACTGGGTGGACCCCTGGTACTCGGAAGCCGCGCAGATAACTCCTCCGGCGTTTGCGATGAAGTCGGGGATATAGAGGATTCCTTTTTCGTAGAGGATTTTCTCCGCTCCTTCCGTGATAGGGATGTTTGCCCCCTCCACCACCAGTTTCGTGTCCAGGAGCTGCACGTTGTCTTCGGTTATCACATCCGGGCGGGCGGCAGGGATCCAGATTTCGCAGGGGACGCTTATGACCGCGTCCCGGTCAAGCTTTTCCCCTGTGGGATAGTCGAGTACGCTTTTCCCTTCTTTTTTGAGCATTATAAGGGTCTCCACATCAAGGCCTTCGGGATTATGGACCGTTCCCCGGGAGTCGGCCACGGCAACAAGAACGGCCCCTCTTTCACTGAGGAAACGGGCTGCATTTTTCCCGACAGCCCCAAAGCCCTGAACCACCACCCTTGCACCTTTTAGCTCGAAATCGCAGTAGCGGAGAGCCACCTCCGTTGCATGGGCAACTCCCCAGCCGGTAGCCCCGATCTCGTCCAGGGGAATCCCGCCGACCGCACAGGGCAGGCCTACGACCCTTCCGATCTCGTCTTTAATGCAGGCCATGCAGACCTCATCGGTCCCCATGTCAGGAGCAAAGATATACTCGTCCGTATACCTGAGAGCCGAGGCAAGAGCCCTGAGCATCTTGCTTTTCTTCTCCTGCGGCATCTTAGGGTCCCCGTACATGACGATCTTTCCGCCCCCGTAGGGCAGGTCGGAAGCGGCATTTTTCAGGGTCATGGCCCGCGCCAGCCTGAAACACTCCTCGGTACTCACATCAGGCGCCATCCGGACCCCGCCGATGGCAGGCCCCCTGGCCACATTGTCCACCACCAGCACTGCCTTCAGGTCCACAGAAGGTTCATAAACGTGAATGATTTTGAATGGCCCGAGCTCATCAGCAAATTTGAACATATCTTCCATCAACTATTGCCCCCTGTCGAAAACCTCTGCCCGGCAGGATAAAAATTCCGGACTTAATTTCCTAAAATAAATATGGAACTGCCCATTAAAATGCCTTCCGATGAACCGGTTGAGGGCATAGTTTTTGCTTTCAAGTTGAAAACAGGGAACTGGAACCATACGGCATCGACAGCGGACAGTTTAGTTTTATAATGCCCCATTTAAGGAAGCAAGCAAGGAAGCAAGCAAGGAAGCAAGCAAGGAAGCAAGCAAGGATGGAGTCAGGCAGGAAGAACTTGCAAGAAAATATAAGATGGATAAGGCGACAGCCGCAAGAGCAATAAAAAAGCTGGAAGACGCCGGCTACGTATACAGGCAGCAGGACCCGGAAGACAAAAGGGCATACAGGGTCTTCGTTACTGAGAAAGGGAGAAGTCTGGAAGAAAAAATGAGAAAAATAGCCCTGAAATGGGATTCCACCGTTTTTTCAGGTTTCAGTAAGGAAGAAAAGCAGTTACAAACTGCTTTTCTGTAAAGAATGGAGAAGAATGTATCCGGGATTTTTGAGTGAAACAAGAACGCTTCAACAAAACCGGATCACATGCCGTTATTCAGTCTTAACCGGCTCTTCTGCCACCAATTCTTTACTTTTTTCTTCCTGTTTATCTGATTCCACCATTTCCTGAACAGTATCCGGGACTTCCGGCTTCTCCCGCGGGGTTAGCACCCGGTCAAATTCCGGATAGAGCCGGAACTTGCCTGAAAGTTCCTCGAATACTTTATGTTTGGGACTGATGATGACTACATGCGCCGGGGGATGAATTTTCTTCAACCTGCTAATAGCCAACCCGGCGTGGTTTTTCAATTCAACAAGTGCTGCAGAATTGCACTTTGACTTGAGGGACACCCCCATTACACTGACAAGAAGTTCGTCGGCATAGTTTGCTTCGATACTTCTGGGAGAGGCTGAAAACTGAATGTCTCCATACCGTTCCAGGTCATGCAATGCTATTTTTACTTTGTCAGAGTTGTCTGCTCGAACTAATGCGAAAGATTTCATTTTTTACACACCACTAATATATTTAAAATATACCCAATCCATATAATGTTTTTCCGATAATTGATCAGAAGGAGTGTCACAATATAAATAAACTTCTAAATAAATATCGGGTTACTCCAATCAAGCAGGTAACCCCAGTAAAGAAGGTAGTTTTAATCAGGCTTCCATCTGTATTAAAATCTTCGAATTAAATCGATTGAGACCGTATTGTAATATGCCGGAAAAAAGCCCCTTTTTGTGATACCTCACCCTCTAAAAGGCCGGAAACACACCGAACGCACTCCGAAAGTACCCCTTAAAACCCCCGATCAGAAAAAAGCACACAGAATATCTTTTTTAA
>DUKH01000067.1:0-1799 GCA_013329415.1 Methanosarcinaceae archaeon
GACTTGAGACCAGACTTGAGACTCCGTATAACATTGGAATGCATTTTTACTTACTCTTATAATTTCTATTAGATCAAAACCAGCTCACAAAATCCAGGTGAAAGAAAATGGCTTCAAAGCAGATCATGTTTGACGAAAGTGCCAGAAAGGCGCTCTTAAATGGTGTTGACAAAGTTGCAAACACCGTCAAGATTACACTTGGGCCAAAGGGCCGCTATGTCGTGCTGGACAAGAGCTCAAAGCCCGTAGTTACAAACGATGGGGTGACCATTGCCAAGGAAATCGAACTTCACGACAAGTTCGAAAACATGGGGGCCAAGCTTGTCAAGGAAGTAGCCTCCAGAACCCAGGACAACACCGGGGACGGGACTACCACCGCTACTCTTCTTGCTCAGAGCATGATTCAGGAAGGCCTGAAAAATATCAGTGCCGGAGCAAACCCGATCGAGGTTAAAAAAGGGATCGAAATTGCCACCGAAAAGGTTGTTGAACAGCTTAAAAGCAAGAGCGTGGAAGTCAAGGGCAAGGAAAACATCGTGCAGGTGGCCACTATTTCTGCCAACAACGACGAGGAAATCGGGAACCTCATTGCGGACTCCATGGAGAAGGTGGGTTACAACGGGGTCATCACCGTGGAAGACTCCAAAACCATGGAAACAAGCCTTGAAGTTGTGGAAGGGATGCAGTTCGACCGTGGTTTTGTTTCCCCATACATGGCTACTGACCCTGAAAAGATGGTCTGTGAATTTGAAAACGCTTATGTCCTGATCACCGACAAGAAGATCAGCAGCATGAAGCAGATCGTCCCTGTTCTCGAAAAGGTTGCTTCGGAAGGCCGTTCCCTCCTCCTCATCGCCGAGGATGTGGACGGGGATGCCCAGGCTGCCCTGATCCTTAACATCATCCGTGGAGCCCTGAATGTCTGTGCGGTCAAGGCCCCGGGCTTCGGGAACGAGCAGAAGGAAATGCTGGAAGACATTGCCGCCCTTACCGGCGGGCAGGTTATCAGTGAAGAAAAAGGCATTAAACTGGAAGAATTCAGCGATTACATGCTAGGGTCTGCTCGCAAGATTGCGATCGACAACCAGAAGACCACAATTGTTGAAGGCAAAGGGGAAAGGGCCAGAATCGATGAGCGTGTCCGGGTTATCGAATCTCAGATCAACATCACTGATTCCGATTACAAGAAGAATGAACTCAAGAAGCGCCTGGCCAAGCTCTGCGGGGGTGTTGCCGTAATCAAGGTGGGTGCTGCAACAGAAACCGAGCTGAAAGAGAAAAAAATGAGAATCGACGATGCTCTGAACGCCACAAAAGCCGCAGTTGAGGAAGGAGTAATCACTGGCGGGGGGGTAAGTCTATTCCGGGCAGCCGCCGTCCTTGATTCCCTTGACCTTGATGGAGACATGCAGGTTGGCGTAAAAATCGTCCGCCGAGCCATCGAAGAACCGCTCCGCCAGATTGCCGCAAACGCGGGCAGGGAGGGCGCAGAAATAGTGGCAACGATCAGGGCTGAGTCCGGTGAAAGCTTCGGATACAACGCCAAGAAAGACGTATTTGAAGACCTCTTTGAAGCAGGTGTAATTGACCCGACCAAGGTTGTCCGCAGCGGGCTCCAGAACGCAGCCTCAATCGCAGGCATGATGCTCACAACCGAAGCCCTCGTAACAGAGTTTGATGATGAAAAGGATGAAAGGACCGCAGCAATCATAATCTGATTGCAGCTTTTTCCTACCCTTTTTCCTGTCCCACTTCTCTTTTTCCTACCCTGCTTCTTTTTTTCCTACCCTACTTCTCTT
>DUKH01000067.1:2138-34293 GCA_013329415.1 Methanosarcinaceae archaeon
CTACCCTACTTCTCTTTTTCCTTTCTCTTTTCCCCTTTTTCATCCCCTAGGTGTTCTCAGCGCATGATTTCCCTTTTTTCTATCTTTCACTTCTCCATCACAATACTTTTGTAAGATCATATTTTATCTCTTATTCATTATATGATTACAATATCCTGAATACTGCAATCTTCGGGATTTCCCACCTGTCATGGGGATTTCTTCTTATTGAAAAGGTGAAGACAATTATGCTTGAAATCTATTGTGATTCTTCTTACAACGAAAATGAAGACTCCTATATCGGCTGCACGGTTCTCAGAGGTGGCCGGCAGATCCACCAGTCCACTACAAGGGTTCCCGCAAGCCCTGAAAATAACCTTGAATGCGAGCTTGCAGCTCTGGATTTTGCCGTGTCTCTTGCAAGGATTTTTTGTGGAAATGATAAAGAAATCTTCATTTACAACGATTCTACGGAAGCAGTAAGGGCTTTTCAGGCTAAACGGGTTGAAATCGAAAAGGAACTCCCGGGTTCCGGGGTTAGCCTCAATTTTGAATATATTCCCCGGGAAAAGGTTCATCAGGCAACAGCAGATAGTCTCTCTAAAAAGTTTCCTGTATTTTTCCTGGATGTCCTATCCTTTGAAGTTGAATCTTTTTCGAGGCGAGACGATATCCTTTCCGACATTGCCCGAAACGAGCGCAGCGTTTTCTACCTGGAGAAGGTGCCGGAAGAATCAACGAACAAGAAGACCTGCTACAGGCTGGTCATCCGTTCCTTTAAAAAAATTCTTTCCGATGACAGGCTTTATCCGATCAAAAAAGGTGGTCCTGGAACTCAGGTAAGGGCTGCCGAACAAATTCGAAATGACCTCTCTGACCCTGAAATCCGTTCTGGCCTTGAAGCAAAAGGGGTCAGGCTTGAAAATTCGTACTTCCTGCTTACGGACGAGACCTGGGGACTCCGTGGAACGGACAACCAGGCACAGTCTATCCTGCCCTCCGCAGTCCCTCACAGGATCATCTGCGACGAGGTGGACAGGTCTCCCGAAAACCTCTTCATGAGGGCCGAACGCTTCAGCTAATTTCAATAGCCAGATTTATTTATTTCCTGTCCCGTTAATCTGGCGGGACTTAATTCCTGTAAATATATAAAAAACGAAACCCTAAAATCCTATACCTAAAAATCCTATACCTAAAAATTCTGAACCCCAAAAACTGTGAACCCTAAAAACTCTATACTCCATAACTCCCAAAAACTCAATACTTTAACCCTAAAAACTCTATATTCCATAACATCCCAAAAACTCAATACTCTACCCTAAAAACTCTATATTCCATAACCCCAATAACTCTATACTCCATAACTCTAAACCCCGAGAATCCATGAAACCCATAGATTACAAGTTGCAACTTTTGCTTACGGTCTTTATCAGTTCCCTGCTCCTGGGAAACCTCCTTGGGAGCAAGTTGATCAGTGTATTTGGCATTGTAACTTCAGTCGGCTTTTTCGGATTCCCTGTTACTTTCCTCATCACGGATATCGTGGAAGAGGTTAAAGGAAAAGAAGTCACCAGGGTTTTCGTGCATGCCGGATTTCTGGGCCTTTGCATAGCAGTTTTTTTTGTTTTCTTCAGTACAAGTTTTCCCCCTGCTGCCCAGTATACGAGCAATGAGGCTTTCAACAGTGTTTTTCCAGTTCCCTGCGATTGATCGTGGCGAGCCTGACCGCTTTTCTCATAGGTCAGTACCACGACCTCTGGGCTTTCAACTTCTGGAAGCAAAAGACAAACGGAAAGCATCTCTGGCTCAGGAACAACCTCTCAACGATAGTTTCCCAGTTAATCGACTCCCTGGTGTTCATGTTTGTCGCTTTCTACCACCAGACCCCGGAACTGGGCGCTGCCTTTGTTTTCTCCATGGCTATGCCTTACTGGGTCCTTAAAGTTGTCTTTGCTCTGCTCGATACTCCCTTTGTGTACCTTGGGGTCAGGTGGCTTTCATCTGATGTTGAGGACAGTCTCTCAGATTCAGGGGATTCCAGGGGAACGGGAGTTTCCAATGGGTAAAGGCTGCAAAGAGGGAACGTAGATCCGGGTCAAAAAAACCTATTAAAAAATTCTCCGAATAAGTCGTGTGAGGCTCCCCAATATTTATAGGATTCCCGCCCTATGTTATATTGGGGTGCTTACACAGTGGTAAAAGAGCCTGAGATTAAATCGGGGGGATTAGAGGTGGCAGTTCATTCTGCGCAGAAAGAGGCGCCTGAAAAAGGCGCAAAAGGTCCGGAAATGGGCGGAGATATACCGGAACCCCTGAAGCCAGGAGGGGAAGAGCTCTGCAAGTCCTGTCTTGATATGCCCGAAGAGCAGCGCAAATCCATGATTCTGGAAATCCAGCAGCTGACCGAAAAGATCCTTAGGGCCCATGGACTGGTCAAAAAGCTTGACGACCTGCTTAAAGGGGAATGGTTCCTGAAACTCGGAAAACCCGGGTTTGAGAAAAAATTCGTAGCCGCAAAAAACGGGGAGGAGATTTTTGTGGGGCTTTACAGTTATTCTAATGGGACACCGATCCCTGATCCAAACCTTGTTTTGCTTTCCCAGTACGGCTTCTGGTATCCCCAGCGGATTGAGGAGCAATTTGATGAGATGGTCTGTTCCTTCTTTACGGGAGCTTACGGGGATTACGAATACCTGAACATTATCCCTGAAAACGTGGTGAAGTTCCAGGCTTTCCAGAGGGATTTTTCAAAAATTCTCGAGGAGCACGGATGGGACGGGCCGGATGTTGAAGTAATTGAAAAGATCATGCCCAGGGACTGATCATGTTCCGGGCTTGATCATTTTATTTGTTTTGGATGCCCGGATTTTTTCCTTCTATTCTTTTTCCCTTTTTACCTTTTGCCTGGAAGGATAGTTTACCATTCTGAATCTTTTTTCCTGTCTGTCTACTGAATATAAACTGTTTATCCGCTGAATATAAACTGCCTATCCATAGAATATATAAATCTTGAGAACATACGCAAATTCAGATACATAAGTCGCTTTTACATATATTGTTTTTATAATGCTTTTCAGAAGGTTTTCTATGTTTTCAAAGAAATTAGATTGCATCTTATCAAAAAAATCCGAAGACATTCCTCCTTTCTATGTGATGGAAGTGCTGGAAAGTGCCCAGGCCCTGGAAGCTGAGGGAAAGAGCATCATTCACCTGGAAATCGGGGAGCCTGACTTTCCCACTGCCCCCCATATCTGTGAAGCTGCTACCGCTGCTATGGAAAGAGGGAACACGAAGTACACCCACAGCCAGGGGCTCCTTTCTCTCAGGGAGGCAATTGTGGAGTCTTACCGACAGAAGTTCGGGGTGGACCTGAGCCCTGAACAGGTGATCGTAACCTCCGGGACAAGCCCTGCCCTGCTGATGGTTTTTATGGCAATTCTTGAACGCCTGGACGAAGTAATCATGTCCAACCCTTACTACGCCTGCTACCCTAACTTCGTGAAATATCTGGGAGGGACTCCTGTCTATGTCTACACAAACGAGACAAAAGGCTTTGCCCTGGAAACCGAGACAGTACGCCAGTGCCTGAGCCCGAACACCAAAGCCATCCTTATTAATAGCCCCTCGAACCCGAGCGGGCACGTGATGTCTGCAGAATGTTTGAAGGGGCTTGCCGAGATTGCGGAGGAGCGTAACATCCCGATTATTTCTGACGAGATCTACCAGGGCCTGGTTTACAGCGGGGAGGAACACAGCATCCTGGAATACACGGACAAGGCCTTTGTCCTGAACGGCTTTTCCAAGCTCTACGCAATGACCGGGTGGCGGCTCGGCTACATCATCTGTCCTAATGAGTGCGTCCGCGCCCTGCAAAAACTGCACCAGAACTTCTTCATCTGCGCAAACGCCTTTGTCCAGGAAGCCGGGATCGCCGCCCTGAAAGGTCCTCAGGAACACGTAACCGAGATGGTAAAAACTTACAACGTCCGCCGCCAGTATGTGCTCAAACGCCTCCTCGAGATGGGCCTGGACGTAAGGAGTGAACCCATGGGCGCTTTTTATATCCTCGCCGATGCCCGCAAGTTCAGCAACGACTCTCTGGAACTGAGCCGCCGCATCCTCAACGAAGCCGGCGTTGCCGTAACCCCCGGAATCGACTTCGGGAACGGCGCCGAAGGTTACCTGCGCTTTTCCTACGCTAACAGCCTTGAAAATCTAAAAGAAGGAATGGACCGGCTGGCTGCTTTCTTTGAAAAAGAGCTCGAGGTTTGAAAATAAAATAACTTTTTTCTCACTCTTTTTCTTCCTTTTTTCTCACTTTTCTTATTCTTGTTTAATATTTTTTAATATTTTTTAATCGTTTTCTTTCTTTTTTATGGTATACTTGAATTCTAGCTCGGGCATTTTTTTCAGTTCAACAAGTTCGTCTGGTTCTGCTCCAGCTCCTGGTTCTGCTCCAGCTCCTGGTTCTGCTCCAGCTCTTGCTTCTACTTCTACTCCCCTTTTTCCTGCGCTTTCTTTCTCTCTGGAAAAAGAGGTTTCCCGCCCTTTTTCTTTTTCTTTCTCTTTCTTTTCTCTTTCCCCAACTGTCCTGAGTTTCTTTTCGTATTTTTCCAGTGAACCTCTTCCTGTCGGGATCTTGAATTCCGGTATTTCCGGCTTCTTTTTTACGAAAACGCCACCTACAAGCAGGACCAGAGCAGCAGCCAGGTACACGAAAATGCTCAGGTGAAGCTTTTCTTTAAGCAGGAAAGGCTCATCATAGGAAACGTTCACATCTTTTGAAACCGTCCCGTACCCGGTTTTTTTGATTTTCAACGAGTGGGTCCCTTCGTCTGCATGGAAAACCACAGGTGTTATTCCTTTGTATTTTCCATCAAGGTAAACTCTTGCCCCATTGGGCTCGGAAGAGATGCTGCAGACTCCCTCTTTAAAGCTGAGCTTTTTCGAGATCACAGCCGTTTCTCCGGCTCTGACAAGGACGCGCTCAAAGACGTCGTCGTATCCTTCCTGCTTCAGCACCACTTCATAGAATTTCGGGGGTACATCGGTTAGCCGGGCGGGTGTTGTTCCCCTGTATCTGTCGTCTATGTAGATCTCAGAGCCGTTTGGAATTGTTGTTATTTTGATTTGCCCGAAATCAGAAGCTTTATCATCTGCATTTTCGAGCTCTTCATCTGCAGAGCTGTTTTGCGGTGCCGTTGTATCACTACCATTTTCAGTTTGGCCCGGGCTGGCTGTGGATGTGTCTGCAAGAGCATTTCCGACTGATACGGAGGTGAGGATCAGGAGAATGAAAATTAAGCTGGCAAAGGGTTTTTTGAACCCTTTCAATTTCAGATCGGATTTATGGTTTATTGAAGATCCCTTCGTTTTGAGCAATTGATATCTGTAACTGACTTGACTTGATATTTTCAGTAATCTCTTTAGTGATATCTGATTGCTTATTTCTGTTAAACATATTACAAGTCTGCTTACAGGTCTGCTACCCGGTAATTTTTTCTTATCTTATATATTTATATCTCCTTTCCCTTTTTTTCACCTACTTTTGCTCCCCTTGTTCAGATTTGAGAATCCACAAATCACGTCCCTGACCCGGCAGCAACAGTTCCTTGCTTTTCGAAATCCTGCAGGCTGCTCTGGTTCCTGCTATCCTTTTCCGGGCAGAAAATTCCTATGATCATCCAGGTCCCGTGCCTGAAATGTGTCCCCATTATAAAGTAAAGGTCTCTCTCCTGCATGCGCTCGAAGAACTCTTCCCGTGTCTTCTTTTCCATAACCCCCGTATCCTGCTCACTCCTGATTATCCTCCTTGCGGCTTCGTTAAATTCCCAGTCCATCACTATTATTTTGTGCCCCCTGCAGGCTTCCTCTCCCTCGCACCTGAAAACATACCTGAGTTCAACCGGTATTTTCGCTTTTTCCCGCTTTTCCAGGAAATCTCCCATCAGGTTAAAGTACTGCTGCCTATCGTGGATCTCTATATTGTTTACCCTGATCTCCACGTCCAGAAGCTCCGGTTTTACAACCCCCAGGCTCGCCCCCTCGATATTCAGCCTCTCAACCGAAGTTGCCAGAGGCAGGACGAGCTCCCCGATCTCCCTGTCTTTCAGGGGCTCTCCCAGGTTTACATAGTCAAGCACTTTCCTGCTCTCCCACCTGAGGTCATGCTCCGGTTTCGTAACCGTGACCTCCAGCCGGTCATTTCTCCCGAAATCTACCAGCCCCTCGCCGTATCTGTATTTAAGGGGATACAGTCTCCTTAGTTCTCCGTCTTTGTTGATGCCGGTAACTCCTACAACATGCCCCTTCCTTTCGCTTTTTTCTGGAGTAGCTTTGACAAGGACGATTATTTCTTCTTTTTCTCGTTTCAAGGGGTGGCCTCTGGGTTGTTTTTTGAACAGGTAGTTGTTTTTTGAGCAGAGAGTTATTTTTTAGCAGGTAAAAGTAGATTGGATTTGGAGGATATTAACCGTTGAGGAAGCGGAGTGAAAGTATTGAAGTAAAGTAAAGTAAAGTAAAGTAACTGTTGTCTTCAAAAAAAGAAAGGAAGGTAAGGCCGATGATTGTTTGAAAGTATTGTTTTTTATCCTCACCCTACTCTCTCAAAGATGCCTGAAAAGAAACTCCAGATGCCTCCTTCTTTAACTCCTCCCGAACCTTCGATTGTCATGAAACTTTTTGATCCCGATGTATTGTTACCGGTTTCCCAGGTCTTGAAGGCTTCTTCCGAGGCCTGGCCTCCTCCTCTGGCGGATATTGTATCGTTGCCGGTGAATATGCCGTAGTAGCACCAGGTGGCTGTCCCGTTGGCGTTGGTCAGGCTTGTGCCGGAGGTGCCCACGTGGGGGCCGTCGCTTACGACGAAGGTGATCATTTCTCCGGGCCCCGGAGCTCCGCTTTCATCGACCAGCTTTGCTCTTACTATATGGGAGCTGCCAATGCTATTGGTGGCTGAGCGGGGGTCCAGGGTCAGCAGGGTAGAAGCTACCTCGGCTGCTTCCCAGGTCTTGGTGACCTCGTTTGAGGTTCCCCCTCCGCCCGTGGCAACTATTGTGTCCGTGCCAGGACTTATCCCATAGGACAAGGTAGCGATCCCGTTAGCATCCGTCACTGCGGTGGCTGAAAGTCCGGCAAACGGCCCATTGGTTACATTGAAAGTTATCGTCTCATTGGGTATGGGAGTCCCGTTGTCATTGCTTAGGACGGCTTTCACTATATGAGTGGTGCCGAGTATGTTGGTGGCAGATTCGGGTTCCAGGACCAGCCTTGGCTCTGCGGCGCCTTCTTTTTCCCAGATCTTGGTTACTTTGTTAGAGGTCTCTCCTCCACCTGTGGCAATTATGGTATCAGATCCGGCGATTGTCCCGGTGTAGTTCCAGGTGGTTATGCCGTTTTCGTCAGTCGTACCCGTGCCTGTTGTCCCGTTATTGGGGCCTGCGGTCACGTTGAAACTTATGCTTTCCCCGGCTATCGGAGTTTCGTTTTCGTCGACTAATGTGGCGGTCAGGGTATGGGTCTCGCCGAGATTGTTGGTTGCTGATTCGGGTTCCAGTGTCAGCCTGGGAGATACGAAACTCTCGGCCCTGATGATTACGTTGGAGTCCAGCGCATAGTCCCCGGCATCAGCGATAGCCATTCTGATGCGGTTTGTCTCATCAGGGTTGACTTCGGCTGTCGCGGTCAGGACCACCGTTAGACCGTCCATCTCGGTGTTTATTTCCCCTCCCCCGTCACTCAGGTCGTTGTTGATATAATATTCAGGATTGCTTGCGTTCGTGCCGAAGGGGTTGCCGTTATTGACATTGTTAATGGCAACCGCTGTGATGGTGCCCGGTATCAAAGCTATGTTCTCTCCGTTGACAAAGAATCCGAAAACATCGTTATACTCCGTGTTAACAAATTCTTTGTACTCATCGGAGGTAAATACGTATTCGAATTGTATAATCCCTGTCTCCGGCACAAAATCAAATTCCAGCACAGTAGCGTCAAAGGTCTTAAAGCCCGGGATCAGGGCATCCAGGTCCGGGTCTCCTGGCAGGTCATTTATAGCCGTAACATCGTCAAATTCATTAGGGCCTGGTACATATGCTATATTACCAGTGCTGAGAATGATTCCGTTTTCAAAGCCGAGGATCCCTTCTCCTCCGGTGAATGTCCCGGCTGCTATATTTGCCCCTGTCAATGTAACGTTAGAAACATTGACTCCTTCCCCAAGCAAATTATTCACGAGGTCTTCTGCTGTCAGCCCCGAATTCAGGTCCGCTGTCACGATCCCCTCGGAATCTTCCTGGAAAGTTATTTTGCCTTCTCCCTGCCTGGAAATATTTGTAATTTCTTCTCCATATACCATACTTGCAGCTAGCGCTGTCAGGATAATAATAATTCCTGAGAACGCTAATATTCTTCTTTTTTCCATATGCTCCCCCCTTTAACTGGGCATTTGATGCATTCACCACACTGCCCTGGCGGTAAACCCCCCGCATCTCGGATTTTTCAAAGTGTGGGTTTATTGTGGATTCTGAAGCCGGGAATCTATCTGCCCGGTGTTTTACTCTAAAAATTATATTTTCTTCAAAATATCTATTGTTTTTTATATATATTCCACGGGATTAATTCTCCTGAACAATGATCTCTTTTCCACCTCCGATTCTATGTCTAAAAGCAGTATTCTGACTGAGAAGGCCTGGAAAACTCTTTTGTATGAGCAAAAAGATTGGCTGAACACAGATTATCTAACCTCAAATCGGGCTAAAAAATTCAGAATAAAAAATGATGAGTTAATAATGGGTAAGCTAAAAAAGGTTTAAGATAACGGTTTTCCTGTTAATTGGTGAAAAATCGAAGCGTATTTCGGCATGAAACTTGGACGTATTTAGCATGAAATGTAGACGTATTTAGCGTGAAAAAAAATATTTATTTTTTAAACAAGTAGTTCTTTTTTAACGTATAAAAATAAAGGTGGGGCTGGTGAGATTCGAACTCACGATCGACGGGTCTCTCCGAACAACTGCCTCAACAGTTTTAGTTCTATGAGCATCAATCAGTGCTCCAACGGCTCCTCATCGCCCTTCCCCGTCGGGAAGAACTCGGTAGACCCGTTGTTCATCATTTTATCCGCTGGAGCCCGTCGCCATACCGGGCTAGGCCACAGCCCCTTATAAGGGTAAGCGTATGAACATCTACTTTCTATTTTATATAGTTGTCGGCATGAGGGGCCCGGGTCATGGATTTTTTGGGGCTTACTGTTCCATAAAGTTTATCTCACTTTGGGGGTGAGAACTTTTCTGGGTTTCTGGAGCTGTGTTTCGGGAAATATTCACAAAATCTGTGGTTCCCAACCGGAAAGGTAGAATAATCCGAATTTTGGTATACCCGAGTGTCTGGTGAACCTTTAAGGCCGGGCCGGAACTCTTTGTATGGAAGTGTCCAGGGCCTGAACCCTCAAAGCTGAACCTTGAGGATCTTCAAACCTGAACCTTAAGCTGGGCTTTTAAGCCTGAACTCTGCAGGGAATTCAAGCCAGGTAATTGTAATAAATCCATACCAGGATTGCCAGAATCGCAATTGTAAAAGAGATGTATCCCAGCAGACGAATTATGAAATCATATACGGTTATCTTACCCGTACCTTTACGGTCGAAGTACTTCGCTATTTTTCTATTTAATCTCAATGCTGTTGGAGCCTCCGATTCTATTTTTTCCTCTTATATTGGGAGTTTTTGCACTTAAAGATGTTTATGACACCTGAAGAAGAAAGGCCCTCAAAGGCTGATCCCAAATCTGTAATGTCTGCCGAAAAAGTTGTATTGAATGACCCGGGACCAGCTCAGCAAAACGAAAACACTTCTGCGTCAAAACTCCATAAATAAATATGGCAAATTTTATACGCTATGAAATGTATGTACTGGATGTACCACATTAAAACGAAGGTCTCAAAACTTTATTCGGGTCCTATATATGTATCGTAAAAACGGAACAAAGGGACATTAGGGATAAGTAGATATTTTCACTCAATTGCTGCGATTACATGCTCATGGTTCACTACATAGGGTTAGAAGTAGAATCAGGGCCTTTTGACGTTTCTGAGACCTATTTTGCTTTTTTTTCATCCATTCGGGAACAATTTCCACTAAAAAGGAATTGAAAAATAACAATCCACCATGTAATTTTTTTCAGACAATTACTAATTTTTTTTAGATTGTTTTATATAGTATTACTTCAATTGCTTTTTGGCTGATATTCAGCCACTAACCCAAATAAAAAACGAGGGGATTAATTGGGTATGATTCTTGCAATTGGCTATCTCGTGGTCATCGTGTGGTGCTTTAGACTGCTTGATGAAGCCAGTTGCAGTATCGCAGCAATCGCCGGCAACATCGCTTCACCGTATCAGTAATTGAAGTAGTGTACCGTGCGATACTGGAGGGAGAGCCCCCTCTCTTCCTCCAGACAACATTTTCACCTCTTCATGCATATTTCACATTTTAAAAGGAGAATTGAAACATCGACTTAAAAATGAAATACAGATTATTAAGGCAGAGAAAAATTCCAGCTGAAGTAGGAATTGCCGTATATACTTTTCTTAATAATGGTGAAGAAGTTTTGTAAAGATAGACAAACACGGGCAGGATTGACATCTTTACTAACAGGAACAAACCCGGCTTTGCCACTATATCATACAGGATGGGATTTCTTTCAACATATCCAAATTCAATGGCAATTAATGTAGTTACGAAGTCACCTATAACAAAAAACGTAACGACTGGCAGAGAATATGTGATAAATTTCTTCATATTTCTCGAAAAATAAACATTTCTAATACTATATATTCATTTTTAAAAATATCAATATTGTTTTTTTATTTTTATAACGTTTTATATTTTTGAAGCTTCTTATCTGTTGGGGATTAGAATAGATCAGTAAGGGTCCGCAGGGGTCGGAAAAAGAGCCTCATAAAAAACTTTAATTTATATGTTTAACATATTGAATCAAGATGAATGTAATGATAGGAGTCTTCATATTTATAATAACATTTGCAACAGCAATTGTATATTTCTCAAAAACAAAAAATTTGACATTCTCGACATTTCGCGATTCAATTTTTATAGCATTATTATTTGGAGTAATAGCTGCAAGTAGGCAAGAAATACGCGGGTACTAAAAATAAGCTACATTTTAGGCTAAAACATTGCTAGTCAGGAAATGTTAAATATGGAGAAAGTTTCAAAGAAATACCTATTTTTACAGTTCATTACAGCCTTTATAACATGCACATTCTTAGGGTACCTGTTTCACGATGTAATGAATGGAATAATCACTGGAATTGGCGTTGGAATTGGGTTAATTATAGTATCTGCAATGCAGAACTCCTAAATTCATTACTTTGTTAAAAATCCGTTGTATCCGGGGTTGTAAACATGTAGATACTGGGTAGCTGAATGAGGTAATAATAACTAAATATTTTTGGGGCTTTGTCTTAAAAATAATTTGGACACTAAAGGTGTTTTTAATGACCAAATCAGAAACGACTCCTACAGCACAAGTTTTTATGGATATTTTTGATGTTTTTGATGCGAATATTGTACGAATTAATGATTAGGACTTACGCAGTTGAACAAAAAACCAGTGTCATGAGACACCAAACTGTCTAAATCACAATATTTTTGATAACGCCTTATGCACTTGTTTTCACATTTCAAGTGCGTAACTCCTAAATGATGTTGTTAATAATGATTTTTGTGATGCAGCAATAATTATGACAGTCAGTGCGCTAGAGGTTTTTTTCACTGACTTACTCAAAGAATACAAAAATTTCTGGTTCACTTCGTAGGCCGGAGGTAATATAACTGCGGTAACTCGGGAAAAAAGACTTGAAATTAAAAAAAAATACGTTCATTTTTAATTTCAATTAGGGCATATGATGATTTTTTGAAGAATTACTATGTATATCAGGATCAAACAGATCCAGATATTGATAGTATTTATGAAACACTTTTCTTCGGAAATGGCAGAAGTAAATTAAATTTTCAAAACTTGAAGGAAGATTATGGTGTAAGGAAAGCATATAATTTGTTTTTTAATGTTGACCTGATGAAAATGCTTGATCCTAATGAAAATGAATCTTCTAATAAATGGAATGACTTGAATCTTTTATTTAAAGAAAGACACGATATAGTACACAAAGGAAAAGGCACTTCTTTTTCACAAGATAAAATCAAAGAAATATTGAAATCCCTAATATACATGAGGGATCGGTTGGCTGAAATAGTGATTCCTCGTTATCCATACCCTGATAGCTGTCTAACGCAAACACCTGCCTCGCATGAATTTAGAGACTCTTATCCTGCTAAAAAATTACTTACTTGAATTTTTGTCGTGAACTTTGTTGCCTGTAAACAACTGCCAGGAATTCATTTTCCAGTAGACTTGCCCCATAGCCTGCAGGAGCGCTAGAATTCTTGTAATCAAAAAAAGGTTCAGTTAATTTAAGGCCTGAAGCCCCATGTTCTACCCTTCATTTTTTTGACTAATTTTTCCTTCGTCTGCAAGTTTTAGTTATCTATTCCTTGCAAATATTGGATTGAATCCTACCGTTTCAGAAACTTAAGAAGCCGTACAAGTGGTCTCTTCCATACATTCCGTGACCGCCTTCAAAAAATATTCATCCATAAATTCTTTTGAAAATCGAGAGTCGTTTTCAGTCCTTTGGGAGTGACCCCACATTGTAATAAGGATTGAAGGGAACCCTGTATAAAATTTAGATTAGGATATCCTTATAACTCAATGACCCCAAAAAAAGAAGTAAGGCTTTGTACTGATAGCTTTACGCCCAGGGCAGGATTTGAACCTGCGCTCTCCCAAAGAAGAAACGGTTTTCGAGACCGTCGCCCTACCGCTAGACTACCTGGGCAATTTGAAGCGAATTTAGTGAATATACTTCCTCTCTTATATACCTTATTCTAAACCGGCTCAGTCGCTTAAAAATCAAAAAGTGATCTCTGACCTGCAGGCTTTTCTGCGTTTTCTCCCTTTTTTTCCTCATCCTCTTTTTCCGGTTCTCCGGGGGTAAGGTCGAAGAGGGATGCCTGCTTTGGGTCTTTATCGTTGTCGGTTTTTTCTTTTTTACCTGTCTTCCGGGATTCCAGGCCGCCCTTTTCGCTTCTTTTTTTAGGCTCCGGTTTTTCTGGTTTCAGGTGGTCGGGAAGCTCCAGCCAGCCGTATTGCCCGCCTCCGCCGGGATGGATGGTTACGTCGCCGTTCCTGAATGCCAGGACTGCGTTTACTATCCGCCTGTCCACAATTGCAAGGGCCTCAGGTTCCGCGTAGATAAGGGCTTCAACTTCGTTTCCGAAGCGTTCTACCAGGGTATTCCAGGCTGTCTTTACCCCTTTGGTCTGGATGCTTGCATGGCCAAGGGCCATCTGAATTATTTCCGCCAGGGGGATCAGGTGGAGGTAAGGCGGGCGGTGGTCGGGGGGCCTGGGCTCGTCGAGATCAGCCAGTTCGTTTACCCGGTCGAACACTCCCTTCTTTATCGTTCCCCTGCATTCGGGGCAGCGCCAGGAATGCGCCTCTGCTTCGGGAATGGTATACTGGGTGAAGCATTTGATGCAGGCGGACTGGTTGTACTTCCCTTCCTGGGGGAAAAGCCCTACGTTCAGGGTGGCTCCGTAGCCCTCTTCTCTGAGGATGGCTTTTTTCAGGCCGTCGAAGGTGATTTCCGGGACTTCGAACTGGGTAAATTCCCGGGCAAGCTTGTTGGTCCAGGGCGAATGGGCGTCCGAGTTTGAGAGGAAGGTCAGCCTGTGCAGTTTGGAAATTCGGTCTGCGTAGTCGCTGTCTGCGCTCAGGCCGAGTTCAAGGAAAGAAATGTAATCGGTCATGTCCCCGTAGCAGCTTTCAAGGGTGTCGTGGTAGGCGTAGAGGGCTGTCCAGGGGGTAAAAGCATGACAGGGTCCTACCAGGGCTCCCAGTTCCTTTGCGATTTCGGCAATTTCCTGGCCCCCCAGTTTGACTGTGGGACGGCCGTCGACTGCCAGGTCTCCGAAGGGAGCCATTGCTTCCGCAAGCTCTTCTGCTTTTGAAATCGAAGGTAAAATTAGAAGGTGGTGGACTCGCCTGTTGTCCTCTATTTCGGTTGTTGGAACAAAAAAAGTGTTTTCGATCCGGATTTCTTCGTCGGAAATAGCTGCTTTCTTTATCTCGTTCAGCCATTTCGGGTGGATGCAGTCTCCTGTGCCTATCAGTTCCATTCCTTTTTTTGCGGCTTCCCGGGCGATGGTAGGAAGTTCCATCTTCTCGGAGCAGGCCATGGAGTATCTGGAATGGAGGTGGAGGTCTGCATTGACTTTCATTTCCGGACCTTTCCTGCAACTTTTTAGGCTGATCTGGCTTTATTAGCCTTATTTTTACTCAGCCTATGTAACGCAGGTCTTCTTCCGGAGGCTTCACTTCCGGGAATTTCTGCTGCTCTTCTTTTTCCTTGAGCTTTTCGACGATAATCTCCATCTCTTCTGCCTTTTTCTCAAGGTTTTCCATGTTTACCTCAATATTGAGGATTTTGCAGAGTAACTTCAAAAGGGATTGGGCACTTTTCGGGTCCATCAGGTACCCTGAAGTCATACCCATGAAGCAGGCAGCGTCAATATTTCGAAGCCGGCTGAAGGCAACCATCAGGCCTGATGCTCCCACGATACCTCCGCTTGGTTCGGATTCTCTGAACTCGACGCCGTAGCCCTTGAGTTCTTCAATCAGCTCCGGGGTGCTAGTAACTCCGAGGATCGTTTCATCATATGCCAGCTTGCCTGTAGGATAGCCTCCAAGCGTGTAGACCCTACCTACCCCGAGTTCTTCCGCAAGGTCCAGGTAAAGGGTACAGAGCTCATAATGGCCCTGAGAAGTCGTGCTCTGGTGGTCTCCCACAAGGAAAAGAACATCGGTTTCGTTTGCTCTCCCGAGGTAAATTGAGTTGCTTACGGGGCGGACGGTCGAGTCACTGTTTACCAGCACCTGGGGTGGAAAATGAGGGGAGTAGACTTCCATAACCTTTTCGGCTTTCAGTTCGTCTATCAGGTGTTCGGCTACTAGTTTGCCTACAAGCCCTACCCCCGGAAGCCCGACTACCATAAGAGGATTTTCAAGCTCAAATTCTTCTTTCAGGCGGATAAGTGTACTTTTCTGCATAATTATCCCTTATCCTCTCTTTGCCAGTCTGCGGAACCTGCCATATGGGTCCCGTGGAGAAAAGCGGGCCGGAAATGCGGGTACACTTCCTTCCCCGCAGACCGGACATTTTTCTTTTAAAGTGTATTTGCCGCAGTTTTTGCATTTGCGGATTTTTTGTCCCAAAAGGCATCACGCCTTCGTGGATTCGATGTGCCGCTTGAAGATCCCTGTTCCTCCGAGCCCGGAGATGGTATCGATTGCAGCCTGGGCTGACTTTCTGAGGATCGATTCCGCCTTCTTGTAATCGGGGGCAATCACTTTGATCCTGTATCTCGGAGCTCCGGTGTAGGTTACTTCGAGCCTGATGTCCTTTCCATCCACTTCACTGATGGAATCCGCAGCACGCAGGGCTTCTTTTATATGCTCTATGCCGTCCATCTCATTACTGGTCAGGTCAACGTATCCTGCGATGTCAACGAAGGGTAGTTTGATGTTTTCCCCTGCGATTTTTACAATGCTTTTCAAGTCCTTCTTGTTGATCTTAAGGTCCTTGAAAGCTTTTTCGCCTTCAATTGCGGCTTCCTCGAAGGCGGTGTACGCACTTCCAAACTCGCTAACAAGCTGTTCGTGCAGTTCCCGCAGGGTCTGTTCATCGGTTTTTGTCTCTTCAGCCACGAACTGGAGCCACTTGGTGGCTTTTTGCTCGTTCTTCCATTCCTGAATTTTGGCCCGCCGCTGGTGCTCATTTACGTCTTTCAATGAAAGGTCAATATGTCCACGGGTTGTGTCCACGTTCAGGACCTTGCAGACGATCTTCTGCCCTTCCCTTACGTAGTCTCTGACGTACTTGACCCAGCCTGCTTTGATTTCGGAGATGTGGATGAAACCTTCCTTACCTTCGAATTCTTCAAGCTCGACGTAAGCGCCGAAATCAGTTACATGCTTTACCGTACTGACAACGAACTCTCCAATTTCGGGCCAGTTATCGTTTCCCATTTGCACCACTTCTCCTGAGTTCTGCTTCTTTTCTTTATACATATCCTGTGAAATGCTTTTTCAGATTTCGCTTTCGCGATTATTCAAGCACTTCTAGGATGTGGGTTGTAATTGTAGATTTTCCACCGGTCGGTTCGGCAAGGGTCCTTCCGCAGACCAGGCAAGCAATCTTGCGGCTTGCGCTGCCGAAGATGATCTGTTCGTTTTCGCAGTCATTGCACTTTACGCGCAGGAACCTGCTCTTCGGTCTCTGAGTGTAGTCTGTCATCTTTATTACTCCTTGAACTCGAACTTCTTTGCCCTGAAGCAGGGCCTCTGGTGGGCTTTCTTGCATGTAGTGCAGCGGTATCTGAGCCAGATGCGCTTTGTGGGCTTGTCGCCACCGGGCACCTTGGAGAACTTTCCGCTGTTTCCAATACCTGTCTGTCTTTTCTTCTGTCTCGCAATGTGAGTCATGGATGAAGCTTTGCCCTTCTTGACCCTTTCCGCAACGTGCTCGGTGTGGGTCTTACAGAACGGGCAGTAAGTCCTGAATTTCTTTGGAATCTTCATTCTCTACACCTTTTTTGATTATCGGTATATTTTTTATATGCCAGCACCGGTCTTTCACGGTCAGGCTAATTAATTGCGGCTGTGTCCTGCAGCCGGAAGTTCGGTTTTAATCACGTATTTGATTTAAATTTTATCTCAATTACGTGTTATATTTAAATTACGTCTGTGGCTTTTGGATCCTGGGAAGATCTTTTTGGGAAGCTTAATTGATAAATTTGAATATTGTGATGGCACCTCTTTTTCCCGGAATCTTTCAGATTGGCGGTCAAGATATCCGGCGAGGACCGGCCATGCTAACAAGGTTAAGCTACACAAATATAGCTACACATATATAACTGATACTATCGGCTGATACTCCCAACTTACTATCAATTAAATACGGCAATTAAAAGCTTACCTTCTCTCAGGCTTGATCCGGAGCTTTTCGAGTGTTTCGGAGGAGTTTGGAGGGTTTCTATGTTTTTTGAACTTTGAAATCCCTGCACCTGATTCCCTGTCCCTTAATGAACCTTTCTGCCTGAAATCGGCTGACTACCCGCCGAATTTAACCCTTTTGTTCGGGTGCCTGTTCTGCGGTTTGGCCTGAAATCATTTTTGCCGCTTTTCGCTTTATCAGTCCGGTCGCGTTCAGTTGCGGCAACATGACGACGTCCTGGGCGCTGACAGTGTAATTCCTGCCGTCTGCGCCTGTGAATGTAGGCAGGTCCTTCAATATCTGGACGACAATGTACCCTTCATTTATATTGTTTTTGGGTCCTGCTGCTCCGGATGCTTCTGTTTTCTTCCCCGCTGGCTCCCTGCTTCCAGTTCCTGCTCCTCCTTCCTGCTTCACATTCCCGGGTTGTGGGCCCGGTATTTTCCCGATTTCTCCTCTTGGCTGCGGCCAGGAAGCATTTTTTTTCGAATTCGGGTACATGATGGGTTCAAGAGGTCCCAGGAGTTCTGCTTTCGTATCCTCGATCCCCTGAAGTACGAGTTCATACAGGAGTTTTTCCGGCGGCAGAAGCTTTTCGATATCCTTAGAAATAGGTTTCTCTGCCTGGGACTGGTTCGTGGCCCGGGTGATGACCTTTCCTATTCTCTTCATAAAAATTGTCCTCAGATCCGAAAGTGCCTGATCAAGTTCGTCATTAAGCATCTTCGATTCATGGGACCTTGGGTTGTTGATTTCCCTTATTTCCTCTTCCAGTTCCCGGACATACTTCCCCGCTTCCCGGTAAAAATCAGCCTGAATAGCCTTCAGGGTCTGGCTTTTTTCCTTATACAGGGTTTGGCTGATCTCTTCTATGTCCATACTCCGCTACACCTCTACACATCAGATATACGGCTGCATACTCCGGAACTTCCTGTATGCCTTCTTCTACTTTTAAATCCTTGCCCTTCAACTGCACGGTAAAAGTTTTGGATACATTTACCTTTACCGGCTTCTCCCCGAAAACGACGGCATCTTCAAGAGGTTTAAAATTATCAAGCTCGGAAAAAGCAAGCTTTCTCACCTGCATCCCCGACCCGCCGTGCAAAGACCCCGGCACCCGGATCAGGCGTTTGATGTCTGCGGTCACAGGTTCGTCCACGCTTGCCCCGAAGCGCTGCAGGAAATTCTCCGACGATTCCTGCATAAAGTATGAGGCTATTTCCTTAAAATTCCTTACATCAAAGTCCAGCCTTCCCTGTTCCAGGATGTCTTTCAAGCCGTTTTCGCTGTTTGCAATCCTCAGCAGCTTCTTAATCGCCGTGGGACCCACTTTTTCGTGCCTGCGAAGCTCCGGGAACATGTCTTTCTTATACTTTCTCCCGCTCTCCGACTTCAGGTAATCCGCAAGGTAACGTGCAATCCTCTTTCCCCACCCTGAATCGTGCCCCACCAGCATGCACTTCATCGGGACGTTTTTTACCCCCTTGAAAGCCTTCGACCCTGTCCCATACTCCCCATCCATGGCAACTTCCCGGAAAAAGTACTTGAAATCGACATCCCTGCCGCTCACGTAGTTTACTATCTCTCTCCTCTCTGAACTCCCGAGAGTCATCACTTTCGGGCTTGTGATGTGGAAGTGATATCCCCTGCCTCCGGAAAACACAAGCTCAACCTCATCTTCCGAAAACCCGAAATCATCAAGAATAAAGTCCATCAGCTTGAACGTCTCTTTCTTCACGTTCTCCAGCATCTCCGCATAATTCCGGGGAGCATTTGGCAGGTGGTCTGCATCAAGGTCAAAAATAAGCTCTGCCCCTAGCCAGTTCTTCTCGTTCATCTTCTTAGCGTTCGGGTACTCATAGTACGCCGTAGAATTATATACGTGGGCAGGAGCCATCCCGTGCAGATAGTCCAGCGCCTCTCCCGGCGAGCCGAAGGATTTGTGCCTGCGCATTATCTTCTCCTCCATGTCGTCAAAGAGGATGAAAGCCCATTCCCGGTTGGGGAGGTGGTCCGGGAGCGAGATATCGGCGGTTTTATAGTACTGCTGGAAGCGGGATTTTAAAAAGCGGATTGTTCGTTTGTCCATGGTTTCTGAGTTTGTTTGGTTTTTGGGGTTTGTCTGGTTTGTACGAGTTTCTTTATGATGGTATAACCCATATTTTATTTTTGCTTATTTGAAAGTTTCTGAAAATAATTTGAGTGTTTCTGGTCTCAAATTATGTTTTTGAAAGAGGGAGTATTATATTACTGTTTTCTAAGGACCGGCGTTACCGGATAGTTCTCGGAGGCTTTTGATGTCAGAGGTGCCGGAAATGGCGTATTTTGTCGTTCTTGTCCCGCACCTGCGGTGCGGTCTTTCCCGTATCCATACTTAAATCAAAATGAAATTCCCTGCGTAAACCCTTGTTTCCACAACAATCATGATTTTTCGCTTGCTGAGTTCACCGTCTTCAAAAAGTTGAACACCCCTCTTGCTAATAAAAGTTAGTTTGTCCGCTTGAGCGTAGCGAAACGGACTCCGTGCTCCCGACGCGGAACTCGGGTGCCAGAAGCCGCAGTGTTTACAGATGCTGCACCCGTGCGTCGATGGTGACCAGACCGCAAGTCCTGTGCCGATGTTCACCGGACAAAGATAATCTGGAACCGTTGCCTCTGGTAGGGCTAATAAGTTTCGAAGGCGGTAGCGGTTCATACAATCTGGTACTTTTTCTGGTTCACACGTTTTTTCTTTCGTGATGTCTTTATTATACTCTACGTTAGGGAAAAGCCGCACCTGGGGTGCGGGACAAGACAGACGGAAGACGATATTCAAGGCTGCCCCGGTTCCAATCCCTCCTCTCACCGAACTTAAAGTCCTCTTGAGTGAGCGCAGCGAGCGAAAAGGACCTCGTGCTCCCGAAGCGAAATTCGGGACAGGAAACCTTATACAGGTGTCGCATATTATACTCCCCTCATGAAACAGGACATGTCAAGTGCCGACGTGGCTGCATTAGTCTCCGAGCTTGCAGCCGGTCCTAAGTCCATCATCGATGCGAAGATCGGGAAGATCTACCAGCCCAGCGGTGAGGAGATCAGGATCAACCTTTATGTTTACAATAAGGGGAAGGATAACCTTGTTATCGAGGCCGGGAAGCGAATCCACCTGAGCAAGCACCTCCGGCCAAGCCCCCAGCTTCCCCAGGGATTTCCGATGCTGCTCAGGAAGCACCTCCTGGGGGGGAGGATTACTTCTGTTAAGCAGCACGACTTTGACAGGATCGTGAAGATTGGGTTTATAAGGGGAGAGGTCGAGACTACCCTGATCGTGGAGCTGTTTGCCCGGGGGAACATTGTGCTCGTGGATTCCGATAACAGGATCATCCTCCCCATGAACCCCGTGACCTTAAAGGCAAGAAGGCTCAGGAGCGGGGAGACCTATGAGCTCCCCGAGGCGCAGATGAGCCCGGTGGACGCGGAAGTCTCCGACCTGATGGGGGCGTTTTCAAAGTCCACGGCCGATATCGTGCGGACCATCGCTACCCGTTTCAACCTCGGAGGGGTGCTGGCAGAAGAGGTCTGTTTCCGGGCCGGGGTCGATAAAGCGAAGCCTGCAAAGGAGGCCATTGAAGAGGACGCGGTTCTGGTTCGGGATGCCATGCAGGCCGTTTTTGCTCCGCTGCTCGTGGGCAGAGCTGAGGAGGTGGCTGAAGCTGGAGTTGAAGGCGAAGTTGAAGCTGAAGTTGGAGCCGAAGTTGAAGCCGAAACTGTAGTTGAAGGTGAAGTTGAAGCCGAAGTCGAAACTGTAGTTGAAGGGGAAGTCGAAACTGAAGTAGAAGCTGAAGTTGAAGCTGAACCTGTAGCAGGAGCTGAAGTCGGAGCCGAAGCCCCCGGACTGAAACCTCACCACGTCAAAAAGGAAATCAACGGCAAAGTGGAAGCTTTCGATGTCGTACCTTTTGATCTGATCCGCTATTCCGATTACGAAAAGGAATACTTCGATTCCTTTAACACGGCACTTGACGAGTTCTTCGGGAAAAAGGCGATGGAGCAGGTCGCAGAAATTAAGGAGGCGGAAAAGAAGGAAAAGACTCTCGGGGTTTACGAGCGTCGGCTCTTGCAGCAGGGAGGGGCCATAGCCAAATTCGAAAAAGAAATCGTGAAAAACACTGCCCTTGCCGAAACCGTCTATGCCAATTACCAGATCATCGAAGAGCTCTTCTCGGTTCTGAACGGGGCAAGGGCGAAAGGGTATTCCTGGGACGAGATCCGCTCCATCCTGAAGCAGGCCAAAAATACCGTGCCTTCCGCCCAGAAGATTGTGAACATCGACGCGAAGACCGCCACTGTCCAGGCGGACCTTGACGGAATGATTGTGAATCTGGATATCCGGAAGACCGTGCCCCAGAATGCCCAGGAATATTATGAGAAGGTCAAGAAGCTCAGCAAGAAAAAGGACGGGGCTATCCGGGCTATCGAGGATACGAAAAAGGCGATGGAGAAAAGGCCTGCAAAGGCTGCAAAAGCTGGCAGGAGAGTTCTGGCCCGCCGGAAAAAGCACTGGTACGACCGCTTCAGGTGGTTTGTGTCTTCGGACGGTTTCCTGGTGGTCGGCGGCAGGGATGCCGATACGAACGAGGATATCTTCAAGAAGTATATGGAAAAGCGGGATATTGTCTTCCACACCCAGACGCCCGGCGCTCCCCTTACTGTCATCAAGACCGGGGGCAAGGAAGTTCCTGAAACTACCTTACAGGAGACAGCGCAGTTTGCGGTTTCCTATTCCAGCCTCTGGAAAGCCGGGCATTTCAGCGGGGACTGCTACTGGATCAAGTCTGAGCAGGTTACCAAGACCCCGGAGTCCGGGGAGTATCTGAAGAAAGGGGCTTTTGTCATCCGTGGAGAGAGGAACTACTTCAAGGATGTGCCTCTGGGAATTGCTGTCGGGCTTGAGTTGAAGGGTGAAACCCGGGTTATAGGTGGGCCTGTCTCGGCGGTCCGGAAGCACGGGGACTATATTCTGGAAGCCGTCCCTGGCAAGTTCAACCAGAACGACATCTCGAAAAAGATCTACCGGATCTATGCGGATGAGCTGAATGACCCCCGTTTCGTTAAGCAGATCGCGTCCCCTGACCAGGTCGCCATGATGGTGCCGCCGGGAGAATCGGACCTGAAGAGCCAGAAGCCCGAGAAAAAGGCTGAAAAAGCCGGCCCGGAAAATGAATCTGGAGCCGAATTTGAGGCTGAAGTAGAATCTGAAGCTGAAGGAGATGCGGAGGCTGAATTTGAAGCTGAAGGAGAATCTGAAGAAGAAACTGAAGCTGAATTTGGAGTTGAAGTTGAAGTTGAAGTAAAAACTGAATGTGGAAGCGAATCTGAGAATGAAGGTGAGAGTGAGGTTGAAACTGAAGCAGGAAATAATTCCAGAGAGGCTTAAGTATGAGAGTTACGAAGCGTTTCCTTAAAGGCAGGGAAGGGGAAATCGCTGTCACTGCCGAGACCCTGGATGACCTCTGGCACCTGAAGTACATCATTGAAAAAGGGGACATGGTCTTTGCTCTGACAAAAAGGAAAGCCGATGCTGCAAGTGACAAAATCCGTCCGGAAAAGGTTGAGAAGGTAAAAGTCCGTCTCGGGATAAGGGTGGAGGAACTGGAGTTTCACAAGTTTGCGAACAGGCTGCGCGTCCATGGGCCGATAGAGCACGGGATGGATGCGGGCTCTTACCACACCCTGAATCTCGAACTCGGGACTAACCTTTCCATTTTCAAGGAGCACTGGAAGAACGACCAGCTCCAGCGCATCAAGGATGCCGAAGAGGCAGGAAAACGCCCGAAGGTCGTGATCGTGGCAATAGAAGAGGGAGATGCGGACATCGGCTTTGTGCGCCACTACGGAATCGAGGTCTACTCCCATATCAGTCAGTCGTCGGGGAAGCGGGAAACAGGCCTGAGGGATGAGTTTTTCAAGGAAATCGTGGAACAGCTCAGGCATGCGGTCCCTGAAGATGCTTCCATCGTGGTTGCAGGGCCAGGGTTTACCAAGGACGATTTCATGAAATACTTCCGGGATGCCCAAAAGGACCTGGCTTCAAAAGCTCTGACCGAGGACACTTCCATGATCGGGATGTCCGGGTTTCAGGAAGTGCTGCGCAGGGGAGCCGTGGACAGGATCATGCAGGAGTCGCGGATTGCCCGGGAATCGTCTCTAATGGAAGAGCTGATCAAGGAAATTGCCATGAGCGGGAAAGCTGCCTACGGGTTTGCAGATGTCAGGAACGCACTTGATTTCGGGGCAGTGGAAACTCTCCTGATTGCGGATGAAACCCTCAGGGAAGGGCGGGAAAAAGGGGACATCGATAACCTGCTTCTGGAAGTTGAGCAGGCCCAGGGGAAGGTGGTGGTATTCAGTACGGCTTTCGAGCCCGGGGAAAAGCTTCACAAGCTGGGTGGGATCGCAGCTCTGCTCCGCTTCAAGGTGCAGGGCTGAGCCAGGCCCCTTTACTATCTATATTTATTTCCCCATTTTCCGGTATGTTTTTGCAGGTGCTCCTCTTCGGGTTCCTGCAAAATTAAATAATGTATGACTGGCTGTCTAAATGTTGTATAAATGCTGTATGACTGGCTGTCTAAATGTTGTATAAATGCTGTATGACTGGTTGCGTGACCGGTCGTATAACATTCTGAATTTTTCGGGCCTTTCTTTTGAAATATTTTTGCTGGTTGTGGTTTCTTCAAATAGCTTATTTCCTACCTATTTTCTTCAATTAAGCCTCTTATAATGTCTTTTCTAACAGGCTTTCTTTATTGGTCATTTGTATTTTTCGGTTTGTACTAATATGATAATCCTTATCTGTTATTCAGTCCCCATATCTTTCTGCAAATATATTTCTCACTATTATTAATCTGTTCGTCAGTGGTGAGATTGGCGTACAATGGTGAGAATTGCATAAAATGATGAAACTGTATATAAAAACATATAATAGTTGTTTTTAAAAACAAAACCCCTACCAATAATATTCCTCGCTATTGTCAATTCGTTAGCTTGTGGTGAGACTAGCGTCCAATTGTGGGAATACAGTACAAAGTGTACAAAATTTGTTTTTAAAAACGAAAACCCCTACCAAAATAAAAAATGTGGAGTTGCGACATGGAATTCAATTTTTCAAGAATGATAGCGGTAGCTGTAGCCGGGCTTATGTTACTGACTCTTTTAAGCCCTTCAGCTTTTGCGGTTACTTCTGTAAGCAGGAGCATTTCTTACGACACAAACAAAACCTCCTCAAGTGGACTCACATGGGATGCGACTACTTTTGAAGGCTTTTACTACTCCGTAAACAAGAACGTCAATTACCTCAACGACGGCTGGGGTGAAAGGCTCTACTTCCAGGAGGATGCTGAAAGTGATAACGGGCCTCTCGGAAATGATGATAACCCTGACAACAATATCATCGATGATGGGGAACTTATCTACACAATCACGCCTTACCCCAGCACCTACAAGCTCGTATCCGAACTCGGGCTTGCTGCCGACGAGGTCCCTTCCGATGTAGGGGGCACCTGCTACTACGAAACCCCGTGGTTCGGTGTGCCTTACGTTGCTGTTGAAGGTGATGCAACCCAGCTTGCCAAACTCGTTTACAAGCAGGGCGGAAGCGACAAGAAGACCGTTAAAGCCGGCGAGAGCTGGGACCTTGGCTGCGGGTATAGCCTTAACGTAAACCAGGTCGATGTCGATGGTAACAAAGTCTGATTCTCCCTGTACAAGGACGGGGAAGAACTTGAGGACGGCATCATTGATGTTGACAGTACTGTTGAGAGCCAGACCTTTGCCGCTCGTGCCGATTTCGGTGATGATTCCGACCAGCTTTACTTTATGACCTACGTTGAGCAGGTCTTCCAGGGCAGTGTCGACTCCCTTGCTGTTTTCAGGTACACCTGGCTCATTGACAAGGGAAACGTGCTTCTCATCTCCAGTGACGATGTCTACCAGGGCTTCAATGTTGACGTTGCCTCTGAAGGCGGGCTTGAGCTCTCTAATGACAATTCCATCACAATCGATGTTGAAGACGACCGGAAGACCTACTTCACCGACTCCTGGTACTTCCAGCCCTCTGATGAGGACAAAGGAACCGGGGGAAACGGTTACATCTTCTATCCCGCAGTGGACAGGAGCCAGCCAGGGACCTATACCGTGAGAGGTATTCCTGTTGACACGGCCCTTACCTCTGCTCTGGACTGGAACCCGGCCATTTTCAGGGGTTTCTACTACTCCGTAAACAAGAACGTCAATTACCTCAACGACGGCTGGGGTGAGAGACTCTACTTCCAGGATGAAGAAGGCAGTGACAACGGCCCTCTCGGAAATGAAGATGACCCTGACAACAATATCATCGATGATGGGGAACTTATCTACGAAATCACACCCTATACCAGCACCTACAAGCTCGTTTCCGAACTCGGGCTTGCTGCCGAGGATGTCCCTGCGGATGTAGGCGGGACCTGCTACTACGAAACCCCCTGGTTCGGTGTGCCTTACGTTGCCGTTGAAGGCGATGCCACCCAGCTTGCCAAACTCGTGTACAAGCAGGGCGGAAGTGACAAAAAGAATGTTAAGGCCGGGGAGAGCTGGGACCTTGGCTGCGGGTACAGCCTCAACGTAAACCAGGTCGATGTTGAAGGTAACAAAGTCTGGTTCTCCCTGTGCAAGGACGGGGAAGAACTTGAGGACGGTATCATTGATGTAGACGGCACTGTTGAGAGCCAGACCTTCGTAGCCCGTGCGGATTTCGGGGACGATTCCGACCAGCTTTACTTCATGACCTACGTTGAACAGGTCTTCCAGGGCAGCGTTGACTCCCTTGCTGTCTTCAGGTACACCTGGCTTATCGACAATGAAAATGTGCTTCTCATCTCAAGCGACGATGTCTACCAGGGCTTCAACGTTGATGTTGCCGCTGAAGACGGGCTTGAGCTCTCAAACGACGATTCCATCACAATCGATGTTGAAGACGACCGGAAGACCTACTTCACTGACTCCTGGTATTTCCAGCCCTCCGACGAGGACAAAGGGACCGGGGAAAACGGTTACATCCTCTATCCTGCCTGCGACATAACAGTCGAAGCTCCGGAAGAGGAAACCGAATCCGATGAAGTAGGCGAATCCAACGAAACAGAAGTCATCGAACCTGCAGAAGACAAATCTGCCGAAGATGAAACCGGAGACGAGCAGGTTAAATCCGGGTCAGAAGAAGAGGAATCCGAAGGTTCGGAACCTGGCAGTGAAGAGAAGTCTCCTGGTTTTGGCCTCCTCACGGCGGTCTTCGGAATCTCTGCAGTGGGCTTCCTTGTGAGGAAAAAATAACTTAAAAGAATGTCAGAAGGACGAATCCGTAAAAAGGATATATTCGGGAGAAGGATAATTTAATTTCCTTCTTCTTAATTTTTTAGTTGTTTCCCTCCGTAATTTTATATTTCGACCGGCTTCTTTGAACTGGTTTCAATCAGGCCGGCATATTTTTCCACTCTTTTTATTTTGCTATTTCACTTTCTTTTCTTCACCCGGATTTTTTTTCTTCCCCAAGATTTTAATTTCATTTATTATCTTCCTCTTTTCTTCCTCTTTTCCTTGTCATTTCCTTTTCCTTGTTATTTCCTTTTCCTTGTTATTTCCTTTTCCTCTTCTCTATTTTTCATTCTGTTAACACCTGTTTACGCCCGGTTTGCTTTTTTCAGATGTTATTTTCTTATATTTTTGTTCAAATTAGTAAAACTTATAAATTATTGCAAATTATTTATTGCTACTTTGGTTTAATTTGATGTTATCCTGTGTTCATAATATCTGTATTGTTGTTATCTTGAGTATGGGATTCTATGAATGTGATGGTGTTGTTTCATGAATAATCTGCCAAAAACCCTATCTTTAATTCTGGCCGCTTTCACGGTTTTTTTACTCCTTGCCCCGGCAGGGATGGCGGCTTCCATAAGGGGCCTCCCCCTTGACACAAATGAAACCTCAGCTGATGAATTTTCCTGGGGTGCAACTACCTTCGGAGCTTTTTGCTATCCTGTGAACAAACACAATAATTTCGTCACCAAGGGGTGGGGCGAACAGCTCTACTACGAGGATAAAGCGGGTAGTAACAACGGTCCTCTGGGGAGTTCCGCTCCCGGGAACAACGTGATCGATGAAGAGGAACTTTTTTACAAAACCGTCCCGTACTCCTCCAAGTATACTCTTGTTTCCGAGCTCGGCCTTGATACGAACACTTCCGAAGAAATGCTGGGCGGAATGTTTTATTACATGCTCCCCTGGTTCGGGAGACCCTATATTACCGTTGAAAACGATGCCACCCAGCTTGCAGCAGTTGTCTGCAAACAGGGAGGGAGTGACAAAAAGACCATAAAATCCGGCGAAAGCTGGGAACTGGGCAAAGGCTATACCCTTACTGTCCACCAGGTCGATGTTGACGGCAACAAAGTCTGGTTCTCTCTCTACAAAGACGGGGACGAAATCGAATCCGGCATCATTGAAACCGACGGCACGGTCGAAAGCCAGGTTTTTACCGCAACCGCCGACTTCGGGGATGCGGATGACCAGCTCTACTTCATGACCTATGTCGATAAAGTTTTTATGGGTGCAGTCGACTCTCTTGCAGTTTTCAAGTACACCTGGCTCATTGACAAAGACAATGTGATGCTTATCAAAACCGGTGACGAGTACCAGGGGCTTGAAGTTGATACTGCAGAAGCTTCGGAAATCATCCTCACTAACAAAGACACAATAACCCTGGACCTCGACAAGGACAAAAAGAACTACTTCACCGATTCCTGGTACTTCCAGACCTCCGATGAAGGAAAGGGTAGCTCCGGGAATGGTTACGTAATATACCCTGCAATGGATGTCACGATTGAGGACAATACCGTTTCCGAATCCGTGGAAAACGATGTGACAGAAGAGGTGGATATCACTCCTGAAGATACGGATTCGACGGTCGATTCACCGGGTTCAAAAGCTAGCCCTGTTCCTGATGTCCGGGAATCCGAATCTTCTTCTGAATACACTGAGGAAAGTTCGGAGCAATCTCCGGGATTCGGGTTTCTGACCTGTATTCTGGGACTTTGTGCAGGCTTTGTAAGAAGGAAATGATTATTTATCCATAATCCTCCCTTCTTTCTTTTTTGTTCCTTCTGATTTGTTTTTTTATTTGACTTCCAATTCCTCTTTACCAGTTGTCTCCACAGGTAAAACCTATAAGGGTTAAGCCCCATTGCTAATTTCTTCTTATTGAGCGTAAAATTGAAAAAAACAAAATTGTTCTGAGAAATTATGAGCTGCGGTATTCGGGATGAAATTGTTGAGAATGATTTCTCTGAGGCAGGTAATAATGGCCGGCTCTCCAGGGCTGTTCGGGTAACGAAACTGGCGGTTTTTGTTAATGTTTCCCTTACTATTTTCAAGTTTGCGGCAGGAGTGCTTGGCGGCAGTGCTGCGATGGTTGCCGATGCGGTCCATTCTTTTTCGGATTTGCTGACCGACTTTGCGGTAATCCTGGGCTTCCGGGCTGCTGAAAAGCCCGAGGATAACACTCACAATTACGGGCACGGTAAAATCGAGACCCTGGCAGCGGTGTTTGTGGGCCTGATGCTTTTTGCAGTCGGTTTTGAAATCTTATGGTCCGGGTCGCAGAAAGTGCTCTCCGTTGCAGGGGGTGCAGAACTCTCCGCTCCGGGCTGGATCGCCTTTGCTGCAGCGGTAATCTCTATTTTCTCAAAGGAAGGCATGTACCGATACACAATTAAATGTGCCCGGGACCTGGGGAGTGATGCGCTGGTTGCAAATGCCTGGCACCAGCGCTCAGATGCCTTTTCCTCAGTCGGGACTGCACTTGGTACCGGAGGGGCTATACTGCTCGGGGGCAGCTGGGCAGTGCTCGATCCGCTTGCTGCTGTTATCCTGAGTTTTTTCATTTTCAAGGTTGCAGGCGAGATCTTTTACAAAAACATAAATGAACTGCTGGAAGCTTCTCTGGACCCCGAGACCTGCTGCAAGATTGAGAAACTTATAAGGTCTACTGACGGGGTTTTGGACTTCCATAAATTAAAAACCCGAAAAATAGGAAACGCCGTAGCCGCAGATGTCCATATTGAGGTGGACTGCAAGCTGAACATCGTTGAAGCTCATGAGATTTCGACGCGGGTGGAAAAAAGGTTAAGGGAAGCTTGCGGCAATAAAGGGCATTTTTCCATTCATGTGGAGCCCTTTCCGGATTCTGTACATCATGTATCCCATCAGGGGGATTAATAAAGCTAAAACTTTTCCTGTTTTTAGTTCTGGGTTTTTCCCTTTCTTTTTTTTCTCTTTTTTGAGTTTGGGTTTTTCCCTATCTGTTTTTTCTGTTTTTTCTTCCTTTATATGAGGAGCAGGGCAATAAATCCGCTCAGGAATATCCCGTCAAAGGTTCCCGCTCCCCCTATACTTGCAACAGGGGCGCCGAGGTTCTTTATTTTTCCAAGGTTCAGGAGGTCGGCTCCGATCAGGGTGCCCAGCACGCCTCCTGTGTAGGCAGTTACAAAGCGGCACTGGTCGGCCAGGCATTCCGGCATCTGAAATATCGAAGTCAGGATAACTGCTGCAAAAGCGGCTGTAAGGGGGGGAAGCAGGGCAGGGGTTGCAATCCCCACTCCCCGGATTGGCTTTGCAACGGAATATGTTACGGCCGTTACGATTGCAATTCCTGTTCCCGCAAGGAGCAGGGAAGAGGGAAATTTTATGAGGAGATATGCGGAGATCAGGACCGGGATTATTGCCCCTCCGACATTTACGGCGAGCAGCGTTTCATTCCTGACGAATTTGCGTACCGGAATCCTGTAGGTAACTCCAAAACCCCTGACATAATTTTCCCTGACAACCGGAACGTCGGACTTGAGGGTTGCAACGGGGACGTTGACCCCGCTTCCAAGTAATGATAAAAGGAGGATAAGAAGGGCATCTTCCGCGGAAAAACCTATTTTCATGAAGGTAGATATGACTACTCCGAGAAAGGGAGTGCCAAACCCGAACATTAAGATAATAATCAGAAGTATCAGGAACTTAAGGCTAAACGGGCTGTAGAACATTCTCTTCATGGATTTCCCTTCTTTTTGTTGATTGTGGGAATATATGGCATCAGTTATTATGACACGTACCAGTTATTATGATGCGGGTTATTAATGGATATTTGGGATTTTCCGGAGGAATCAGAGGTATCTGGTCGCAGGCTGTACGGATTCGATGCAGATACTTTCTTTTCCGTCTTTGTAGATCCTGATTACTCCCCCTGACTCGGAAATGGTAATTGCGACTGCTACGGTATCCCTGCTTATGGCAGCTGCGGAAACGTGCCTTCCTCCCAGGCCTTTTTCAATATCTATATTTTTCCCGTCGACGTCCAGGTAACGTCCTGCTGCGTGGATCAGGCCGCTTTCGTCCACCACGAAGATCCCGTCAAGCTGGGCAAATTCCTTTATCGATTCCCCGTTTTTCTTGTCCAGGACGTTTCTGTCGCTTTCTTCCTGGCCTGCATATGGGTTCAGGATCATCTGGTGGGAACGTTTCAGCACTTCTTCGGAGTCGCCTATGACAAAGGCAGTCCCTATTTTTTTTCCTTCCCTTCCCGTAACTGCGATGTCAAACGCAATTTTCAGGACAGCACTGATTACTTCGGGTTTGACCCTTTCCTCGCATTCCTTCATGGCTTTTATAAGGGGGTTTTCGTCCAGGTTGTGCACTATAATGGAACTGGAATCCCGGGTCTCGATTATCCCTATGACAATCCCTTTTTTCATTTCATCGAGCACGTATTCGATGGCAACGGCGTTTTGCAGGTGTTCGATGTTACCGGCAGATTCCCGACTGAGCTGGTCAATGAGCTCTCTTGCAGCGCCTTTTCCCTCTTTTCCGGTGGCGACCAGGTGGTCGATTATACTTTTCGGGCGCATAGAGGTATAGTAGATCGGGGTGTCGGTCTCAACCCCTTCAAAGCTCAGTTCGCCGGAAACCATTATTGCAACGGCATCGAGCTCCCTGGCCATCCGGGCTGCCGCCTCTACGATTACGCGTGCTCTGTCCATTCGATCCTCTGCTTTTTTTGTTTTTCCACTCATTAGATTTTTTTTACGTCCGATCCTAATCTTGAGGTTGACATTATGCGGTGTTGAAACCTCTACTTAAATCTATCTCTTTCCATTATACCGTTATATCTACTACATTATAATTGTTATGTGGTGTCCACATTTTTTCCTTTCTATCTTTTTTAATTATTTCCCTCTTTCTGTCTCTTTTCTTCCTGCCTGTCCCTTAAGCTTCACCGGGGATAGAAGGTTTACAATGCGGCAGTAAGAGATTTTTCTCGGGGTTTTTCCAGAGCTTTTGTATGGAAACTTTTTTCTTGTCTGTTTTTCTAATCTACAGTGGTGAGATGCTTTGATCAGGACTTTCATAGCAGTTGAACTTGACCCGAATTTCAGGGAACAGATTCGGGAGATTCAGGCCAGATTTGCGGATTTTCCCCTGAAGTTCGTGGACCCCGAAATCGTTCATATTACTTTGAAGTTTCTGGGGGATGTGGACGCATCAAAAATACCTTCCCTGGCCGCAGCCCTCGATTCCATGATGTGTGAACCTTTCGAAGCCGGGATTGAAGGAGTAGGAGTTTTCCCCAAACCTTCGAACCCGAAGGTACTCTGGCTGGGGGGAGTCGGGAATTTTAAGGCTCTCCATGATGAGGTGGAGGCTTTGCTTGAGCCTTTTAAGTTTGAAAAAGATGGCAGGGAATTTACCGCCCATGCAACCCTCGCAAGGGTGAAGTTTCTCAAAAAGGACCAGAAAAAAGCTTTTGCGGATATCCTTAAGGATTTGAGGGACCTGAAATTAGGGAGCATGCGGGTGAATAGGGTAATACTTAAAAAGAGCACTCTTACTCCGAAGGGCCCTATCTACGAGACCATGCACACAGTTTACCTTGACTGAAATAATACTCTGAAAACCGATCCTGGAATAGGAATTCTAAAGTTGGTTCATGAAATGG
>DUKH01000070.1:0-10575 GCA_013329415.1 Methanosarcinaceae archaeon
AAAATAGATTGTGACAAAAATATGTGGTGACAGAAATAGGTAGTGGTAAAAATAAGGTAGTGCCGGCCTTGAAGGCTTTCAATTCCTTTTTTGGAGGCTGACGCTATCTTATGTATGTTTATTGAATCCCGGTTTCTGTTTGTTCTTGCCAGGTTCAAGGTTTTTTCAAGGCTTTTTCAAGTTTTCAGAGCTTTCCAGACCCTCAAGGCTTTTTCAAGCTTTGAGGGCTTCTTCCGGCCTTCCGAGTTTTTGCAGAAAATTTCCTTTTTCATTCCAGGCAGAAGTTGACCGGGGATCGAGCTTGAGGGCTTTATTATAACATCCCAGGGCATCTTCGTATCTGCCGAGGGAGGCCAGGACGTCGCACATGTTGAACCAGGTATTCGCATTGTCCATCCTTAGTTCCAGCGCTTTTTCATATGCTTCAAGGGCCTCTTCGAGTTTTCCTAACTTAACTAAAACAATGCCCCTGTCATTCCATGGGCCTGCAAACTCCGGTTCAAGTTCAATGGCTCTGTCACAGGCTTCAAGGGCTTCCTCGTACCTCTCAAGCACGTAGAATGAAGCTGCCATACTTCCCCATGCCCTGAAAGATTCCGGGTTCAGCTCGAGGGCTTTTTTGAGGGCTTCGAGGGCTTCCTCATGCTTTTTAAGTTTGCGGAGTACTTTTCCCTTACTGGTCCAGGAAGAAGCATCTTCAGGGCCTATTGAAAGTCCCTTATCATAAGCCTCAAGTGCTTCCTCATACTTCCCGATAATTTCCAGGGTATCTCCCATACAAAGCCAGACGTTTGCAAATTCAGGCTCAATGGAAATGGCTCTGTCAAAACAGTCAAGGGCTTTTTGTGCGTTTCCAATTCGGGCATAAGCAATTCCTTCATTGAGCCAGGTCTCGGCAGTCTCAGGTTCCCGGGAAAGGATCCTTTCGTAACATTCAACGGCTTCTCCGTACCTGGCTGCAGCGAAAAGGGCATTCCCTTTATATATCAGTGTTTTCAGGGAGTCCGGCCCGATTTCAAGAGCCATGTCATAACATTTGCTCGCACTTTCTGCAACCCCGAGTCCCAGCAAAGTATTTCCTTTCTCAATCCAGGCTTCAACATACTCAGGATTGCTTTTTAAGGCCCTGGCGTAATACACCAATTTTTCTTCCGGGTCTGACGTGTCCAGGCCCTTTTCAAACCATTCTTTAGCTCTTTTACGGTTAATAGCGTTATTTCCCGTTTCCCCATTTTTTTTTCCTTCGACTAATTGTATCACCCCGTAGATACATGTCCCCAAAAGCCAGGTCTGGCTTTCTTAATACTTACCCTCTACGAAGTTCAACCTTTTAAAACTTTTTATTTCATTCCGTACTTTTTTAAAATTTTATATTGACTTGCAGTCAAACGGCTTATTTCTGAGTAAACTGTCCAAATAATTATTAAATATGACTATTTAATCACAAATTTTTCCCCGGGAAACTCCGGGAAACCAGGACTCTTTCAGAGGCTGGAAAGGAAAAAGAGATGGATACTGATAAGTGAGGTTTAAGGAAAGGGACAGATGAAGGTAGAACTCTCACCCTCCGAATTCCTCATTCCATTTCTCATACTTTGCAAGCTGCGCTTTTGTCAGGGGCGACCTGATCTTCTCGAACGCCGTTTCAAAATAATCGAACTTAAGGGAAGTTATGTTCAGCTTCCGTTTCTCCAGCTCCTTGTAGGGCAGTTCCGCAAGCTTATCCAGGTCTTTATTCTCTTCCCTGATCATGTTCCACATAGCCTGCTGGCAGAGGTTCTGGAGGTCTCGGCCGGCGTAGAACTTTTCAACGCAGGTGGAAGCGAGCTTGTCCAGGTCGAGCTTTGAGGCGTCAAGGTCCTTTATGTGGATCTTGATAATTTCCTTGCAGGCGCTTTTGTCCGGGAGGGGCACCATGATGCGGCGCGGGAACCTTGAGAGGACGGCTGCGTCCAGGTCCCAGGGGGTGTTGGTGGCTGCCAGGGTGAGCATCAGCCTGTTGCTTTTTTTGTCCTGCAGGCCGTCAAGTTCCGCAAGGAGGGTTGAGAGCAGGCGGCGGGAGGACTCGCTTGTGTCGCCTTCCCTGGAGAGGCTGATGGAATCAAACTCGTCAATGAAAACAATCGAAGGAGCATGGTTCCGGGCGGCTTTATAGAGGGCGGAAACCAGCTTCGAGGATTCCCCGAAATACTTGGAGAGCACATTGTCAGCTTTTACATTGAAAAAATCGGCGTCAAGACTGCCGGCGGCAGCGGCGGCAAGGAGGGTCTTTCCGGTCCCCGGGGGCCCGAAGAGCATGATCCCCTTCCAGGGTTTGATCGAGCTTGGTTTCCGGAGGCCGGCAATAGCTATGGTCTCTTTCATGAGGCGCTTGACTTCCTCAAGGCCGCCGATGTCGTCCCAGCGGACAGAAGATTTCTCAATAAGAGCTTCGGCTTGAGCGAGCAGTTCGTCTTCACCTTCGACTTCTGCTCCTCCGGAGTTCCCATTTCCGCTCCCGCTTCCTCCTCTCCCCCCTCCGGTCCTGTTCCCCGGGCTGCTTCCGGCTCTTCCTCCGGTTTTTCCGGAACGTGGGTTCCCTTCCCTCTGTGCCCGGATGGAATTTTCCACATTACCAGCCATCCTTTCCCATTTTTCGGCCTTTTCAAGGTAGGCGTTTTTCTGGGACGGGACTTTTTCGGCCAGGACTTTAGTTATTTTAGCGCATTCCAGGGCTTTTTTCTTTGCCTTCTCTGCGTTTCCTTCGGCTTTTGCCTGCCTGTACTCTTTTGTGGCGGTTTCCCGGGAGGAGAAAAGGGGGCCTGTCAGATCAACTTTCATTTATGCACCTCATGGCAGCTGAATTAGTTATTTGAAGCTTTTTCCGGCTTTTTTCCAATTTCTATTTTTCCGGCTACCGTATTCCGGAACGTATTTCCTGACTACAATATTCCGGAACGTATTTCCTGACTACAATATTCCGGAACGTATTCCCCGGTCTTTCATTCTCCTTTCCCGGCTTCTACCCCGGCCTCTTTCATCTTTTTCTCAAGGTTTTCTTTATTGTACAGGGCTTCCCTGTACGAGGGCCGGATTGAAAGGGCTTCTTCATAGCATTTCATGGCTTTTTTATACTCTCCCAGTTCGGCATGGGCATTTCCCAGAAGGTTCAAGGCGCCTGCAAAATTCGGCTTCAGCTTTACCACATTGCCGAAGCATTCAACCTTTTTTGCAGGGTCTTTTTCCTTTGCGCCCTGCTCGAACCAGTCCTGGGAAGTTTTTCCGTCGATTTTTTTCGTAAATATTTGTTCCAAGAATCCTTTCAGTCCCAAAGCTCTGCCTCCCGGAATTTTTTATGCGGGGTTTACATGGATTTGTATGCCGGATTTACTCCAGGTCTTTTGGCCTGTACTCCTTATTCTCATTCACGACTTCTTCTGCCTCTTCAGGGTCGAGGTCTCCGTCTTTTACGGCGCGGATCGCACTCAGGATGTCGTCCAGGTCCTCTTCCTGCTCGACTCCTGTCAGCATGGCCGTGGAGGTCATGTCAATTATGGAAGAGACAATCTCGTCCCGGTCCTGAGCTTCCAGGTTCTGGTTGACAAGCCAGTTTTCGAGCTTTTCGGGCTCGAGTTTCTTGACCTTGTCCCAGACCCCTGTTGCCTGGAGATCAGCCTGGTGCTCCTTGAGGATCAGCATGTTGGAGACGGCCCGGAGTTCCTTGTCAAGTTTCGCCTGGGCGGCGATTTTCATCTCCTTTCTCTGGGAAACGGTCTTGATCCTGCGGGCCAGGGTGAGTTCTTCGCTTTTTGATTTGGCGGCTTTTGCTTTTTCGAAAAGTTTAGCTACCTCACTTTCCGTTGCCCTGACTTCAGCCTGGAGTTCTTCGATCTTGCGGTTCAGTTTGATTTCCATGACCCGGAGGTCTTCGGTCTTCATGGAGTCAATCGGGTCCTTGCTTCCGAACAGTTTTGAAAAGATGCCCATCCTTTCCCTCCCTCTGGTTTTTTAGGCTCCTGTTCTTGCTTTTCTTTTCTTTATTTTTTTTTACTTTTCTTTGTTTTTCTGCTTCTTATCTTGCAGGCGTCAGGCTTTTCAAAACTCGGTTTCTTCCCTTTCCTTTTCAAGGCTCTTTTCAAGGGAGATGGTCTGCTCGACCTCTTCCACGTCCATTGCCCCGGATTCCACGCTGCTCCAGGCATCCAGGAGCTGGGACTCGGCTTCGTCTTCCCCGGCTTCAAAGTCCGTGATGTCCATCTCAAAGACCCTGTTCAGGTCATTCAGGACTTCATCGAAGTCTTTTCCGACAAGGCTGGTGTTGATGAGGGCACTTTCAAAGTTCTCGGAGCCGATTTCCCCTATCTTGTCCCAGATCTTGTTTTTCTTGAGGTCCTGTTCGTACTTCTTGACCACGGTCAGGTTTGAGATGAACATGTACTGCTTGTTGATGGTCGTGAAGTTCTTGAGCTTAAGCCGGGCTTCGGTGTCGAGCTGCTTGATTTCCTGGGCAAGCATCTTCTTTTTCATCATGTCTGCCCCGACCCCTTCCTGGAACTTCTGCTTCTTGTCCTTCTCGATCTTGTTGATGTCTTTCCTGATCCTTTCCATACGGTTCTTCAGGCGGATCTCCTCTTCCTGGAGGTCTCTAGTATTCAGTTTGTCAACCGGGTTTTTCTTAAACGAGTCCATTATGTCCTTGATTCCCATGCTCATCACCTGCGGAGTTATTTCTGGCCTGATTTCAAGTTTAATTTTTAATGTTATTTTCAAGTTTAATTTCTAATGTCTATTTGATCGTTTTAGTTGTTATATTTTATTTTTTTCAAGTTGTTTTTGGCATATTTTGCTCTCTTGCTGAGTTCAGATGTTTATTTTTCATGACTTTAAGTCCTGATAGATTATTAGTGAGTGCGTGCTATATAAATTTTCCTCCAATTTGGAGGATGACTATAAATTTCCTAAATTCTGGATTTTAATAAATTTCCTGAATACTTATATTCTCCAAAAAGGAGGTATATTTATATAGGAACTTCTCCCTACTCTTAAAAGATGGAATATCTGTTTTCCATTGATTACGGTTCGGACGCCGAACGCAAACGGATCGATTACACTGTCGAGCGGTGGAGTGATAGGGCACAGGTAAAAAAGCCCAGGGGCGCCGTTCTGCTCTTCAAAGGCCCTGACGTGGACGAGTTCATTGAAGACCTCTATTCAAGGCTCGATATTGATGCCGGAAAGGTGGAGATCTTTCGGATTGAGCCGTATGAGCCGTCCGTTGAAAAACAGAGCCGAAAACTTGTTTATGAGAGCCCTGAGAGGTTTGAAGCTATCCAGAGCTTTTTGAATTATCTTATGAGTAAGCTCGGGGCCAGTTTTGAGTATTCTACCGAGAGTGCCAGTTACTACACCGCTTACACAAAAAAAGGGCAGGCAGAACTTGAGATCCGCTGGATAGGCTGCGCCTGCGGGGAAGAAGATGAATTTGGCGAAGGAAGGGTTCTCCGCTTTGTAATCAGCGTCGAAGGATACGGAAACGTTGTTGATTTTATTGCCGATAAGCTTGATGAGGAAATGAGAATTTTCCTTAGGTAATTATGGAAAATAAATTCAGAATGCGATTAAGTAGATAGGAATTCGATTTTAGGTAAATAATCTGCTATTAAGGTAAATAAAAGTACGATTCAGGTAGATAAGTATTGAAGATAATTTACAAATATCCGCAGGGAAGATGAGTAGATTTCTTAGCAGGTAGGGTGAGTTGAATTGTTTGCAGAGGGAAATATTGAGTGTGTTGAAAAACTTCTGAAGCCCGCAAAAAGGGTGCTGAAAGTAGGGATGCCCGTAAAGCACGATGCTTTTGAGCGAAGAGTCGATCTCTGGAACAAAATCCGGATGAACTACGACAGCTACCTGGATGAGGAATGCGGGACGTTTCTTAAAGACCTTGACCAGCACTTCTGCTCCCTTTTTGACGGGGCGCTCCTGGTGCTTGCGGCAAGTTTCAGAGAAAACGGGGAATTTTTCGGAGCCGCAAACATCTTCAGTGCAGAAGAAGTCGCGCTTTACAGGAAAATTGAACGCTATAACCTTTTTGAAATCCTCTCTGCAGACGACATACGGAAAAAACTCCTCCAGAAAGACGATAAGGTCCTCGAGCTTCTCAGAGACTATTACGTTTCCATGGACTCCTGGGTGAGCGAACAGCTCGATAACCCTTCCCTCAGGCTCACCCTGCGCTACTACCTGAAGAAAAAATGGGATAGCTACAAGGAAAAGCTCAACATGGCTGTCAGTTCTTCGGTCCTGGAACTGGACTGGCTCAAGTCCCTGATCAAATCCTGGGAATCAGCAACCGACGCAAAGGTCGAGGCAAGCACAAGGGAACTTGGTGCGGAAAAAGAACGGGTTGATGCCGAAAGGGAACTTGCCGAGGCAGAGCTTGAAAAACTGGGTACGGAAAAAGCCCTTACCGAAGAAAGCCTCAGGCAGGCTGAAGCTGAAAAAGCCCGTGCGAATGAGCAGATTCAGGACCTCTCTTCCGAAAAAGAAGCCACAGAATCCAGGTTCAGGGAGATGCAGGCTGAAAGGTCCGGAAGCGAAGAACAGATAAAAGCCCTCGAGTCTGAAAAAGCAAAATTTGAAGAACAGGTAGCGGCCCTTGCTGCTGAAAAAGAACTTGCGGTAAAGCAGGCCCTTGAAATTGCTTCTGAAAAAGCCAGGGTTGAAGCTAAGTTCAGACAGCTTTCGGAAGAAAAAGCCCTGATGGAAGGGAAGGGCAGCAGGTACGTCAAACTTGAAGAAGTCAAGCAGTACGAGTTGAATTTCATTGGCAGGGTCGAGCACAAGCTCGGAAACTCAGTCACTCTCGCCGGGAAAAACTATAAAGTGGATTCCCCACGGGAGGTCAAGCATGTCGACACATCCCGCTTTGCCGAAAGCTTCGGGCTCTCCGAACGGGACCTGAAAAACCTTCCCGAAAACCGCGCCCTGCTAGCCTCTTTCGTGGAAAAGAAGCTCCTCGGGAAAAAGCAGAGGTATGACCTCAAAGCCCTCTTTTCTGCCCGTGTGGAAAAGTATGCGGAGTCTGGCTATGACACTGACCCCCTGGAACTCAAAGACGTCAACGCCTACCTCGTGGACGCCCGGGACGAAGCCCGGGAAAAAGGAGAATCTGCTCTACTTTGCCTTGCCTCTCCTACCGGTTTTGAAGCTGCCGTGGGCAGCTACATCAGCAGTGACGACTTCCACCGAAACTTCCTCTCAAAATACCTCTCAGTCTGCCTTCTTGACCTTGAAACCGGAAAGCAGCTCTACAACCCTCAAGACGCCCTCGCAAAGGAGTTTGCAGGAATCTGTGAGATGGAAACCGAAACCGAAAAGAGCGAAAAATTGAAACTCGAGGTCCGGAAAGCGATAGAAGACGGTCTGCTCGTAAAAGATTACGTGGTCTTTGGCGACCTCATGAAAAGCTTCGGAGACACTCCTGCCCTGAAGTCTCTGTTTTACGATTATGCGGATGATAGGAACTTGAAGATCCAGTTTGTTGAGGATGTGGGGCTCGTTCTGATGCGGGAAGGGGCTTAATTGGGGTTTATGGAATTCGGAGATTCCCCTAATCTCCTGAAAACCATTTAAGAAAATACTTATAGCGCTGTAAAATATATTCTTAATTGTTTTAAAATAATTTCAAAATAAGTTTAAAATACTCAGGCTCAAAAAACCCTAATTCGAAGCAATTCAGCCTCAAAATAACTCCATTTCAACCCTGGTTGATTCCTATGACTAGAAAACCCCCCTGCAACTGTTCTTAATTCTGATCCTGCTCGGCTGCATGGTCCAGTCCGCGGCAGCCGGGTCCGGTGATGAGAATCCCTGGGTCTATGAACCTACCAACGGCATCTACGGGACGTATGACGGGATATACGATGTTTTCTGGGTATATGACCCGCTCGACGACGTATTCTGGAAACTGGACGTGTATAACGGAGAAATCTCAGGGCTTACCGGATATTCAATAAGTTACGACCTGGATTACGACCCCTCGGGGTATTATGATCTTTTCTGGGTTCAGGGGGCAACGGAATACGAAATTTATGCCTATGATTCCGGTTCTGACCAGATTTTTCTGTATGACTCTTACAATGCAGCTTACTGGGCATATGGGCCTGACCCGGGCCTTGTATGGGACTATGTTGAGGCCGGGGAAATGTTTTCTGATTCCGGGGTTGCTTCAGGTGTCGAATCTGATGACTGGGGCGGGGATTTGGCTGAAGATTGGGCTGGGGATTGGGTCGTAGAAGAGGATGTGGATTCTTCCCTTTCCTCCGAATCGGAGCCTTTCCTTACCAATGAAGAACTGGTTGACAGTTTTGTCTGGCACAGGACTGAAAACGAGGGCTATTTCTGGAGTTATGCTCCTGCAAGAGACCTGTTCCTGATGTATTCCCCATACAACGGGCTGCTGGCCGTTTATGAACCCCTGGATGACCTGTGGCGAACCTACGGGGAGCTTGAAGCCAGAGACGTTGCCTGGCAAAGGGAAGAAGAGCTTGGAATTGTCTGGGTCTATGACCCGAATGAAGACCTTTTCTGGATTTACTACCCCGATTATGAATTTATACAGGGTTACGCGCTTTCCAGGGAACTTTTCTGGGACTTTCCGGTAGAGCAACTGAACTTTGCAGGGGAAACTTCCGAAAGAGCGCAGAGCTCTTCAGCCGGCCAGGTGGTGCTGGAAAACCCTGACGACTCCTCCGGTGAGGGTGGAGGGTTCTTTATCCTGCTCTTAATCGTGGGCGGGATTTTTTTGCTAAAGCGAAGAAAATCCAAAAAGAGGGCAAAGGCTGCAATTTATTCGGGTTCCACCGGTTTTCAGGATCCTTCCGGCTTTTCCAGTGCTTCCAGCGGTTCCGGTCCTTCCAGTGTCTCCAGTGCTTCCGGTCCCGTCAGAGCATCGGATTCTGAAGTGAAAGCAGCTGACAACAGCAAGGAAAATAAAAGTAAGGGCAGCAAAAGCAAAGACAATAAGAAAAAGGACAATAAGGGTGAGAAAAAGGGTTTTGGCTGGAAATCTCTGAAAAAAGAAAAAATCCCGGAGGAAAAGGGAGTTCCTGATTCGGCTTCTCCGGTTGATGCAGTACCTCCTGTAAAAGAGTCCATTCCGCCGATGACCGATGCTGTTCCGCCGGTTCCGGCTTCCACGCCTGCATCTGCGCCTTTTGGGGCTGAACGGCAGACAGAGGGGGTTGTGGAAGATAACGTTGTAGAAGAGAAGGTCGGGGTGAAGGAAGCCCGTCCTGATGCCGGTAAGGTCTCTCCGGTTGAAGGTTTCCCGGCGGCGCTCCTTTCAAAGTACGAGCCCTTTGAGCTGCTCGGGAAAGGCGGTTTTGCAACTGTTTTCAAGGCAAAGAGAAAGGGTGATGGCGAAATTTTGGCCCTGAAGATTCCGCGGATCGACGAAAAGACCAGCTCCTCCTTCATAAAAGAGGTGGCTGCCTGGTACAACCTGAACCATCCGAACATCGTAAGGCTGTACAAGTCCGACCTCCTGCCCGTGCCCTACCTGGAGATGGAATATATCAAAGGGGTGGAAAAAGACGGCATTTCGGTCCTGGAACTTGAGAAGTACCCGAAACCCCTGCCTGAAGCCGAAGCCTTGAAGCTTATCCGGGGGATTGCGGCAGGGCTTTCCCATGCCCATTCCAGGGGAATTTACCACCACGACTTAAAACCCCTGAACGTGCTCCTCCAGAGTGACCTGGACCCGAAGATCACGGACTTCGGGCTTGCGAAAATAGGGGCTAGAAACTCCCTGACCACTCACAACGCCTATTCTCCCCTCTACGCAGCTCCCGAACAGCTCGATGAAGCTCTTTACGGGAAACCTGACCGGAGGACGGACATCTACCAGCTCGGGATGATCTTTTACGAGCTTCTGACGGGAAAACTTCCCTATTCAGGGTGCTCGATGGGAGCAGTGCTCGGAAAAATCCTCTCCAAAGAAGTAAGGCCCGAAGCTATTTCCAGAGTCAACCCAACCCTCAGCCGTTACGAAGGTATCGTTGAAAAGATGCTTGCCCAGGAAAAAGCGGCCCGGTACCAGGAAGTCCCGGAATTCCTTGCAGCCCTCGACGCTCTCGAAAGGCTGGACCGGGAAGAAGAGGACATGAAAGAAAGCCTGGAAAAGACAAAACAGACCCTCAAAATAAGCACGAGCCGGGAAGAGATCAAAAAGATTGTCTGTGAAGTGGTTGAAAAGACCGCAAAGGTTGCTCTTCTTTATGCAGGTGTCAACGAGAAGCCCGAACTTTTGAAGGCCCTGGAAGACCTCCGGGGTTATGCCGGGGAAAACCTCCCGGAACTTGACAGTGCGATTTCCCAGCTGGAGTATATGGTCCGAAACGGGATTCCCGTAGGAAAGGAGTTCGAAGAAGGTTTGAAAGTCCTGCTCGGAAGAATTGAGAGTGAAGCCAGGAAAGAATGAACCGGAAAATAATGAACCGGAAATTATAGTCCCGAACGTGAATATTTAAACTTAAATATAACCACGGAAGACACGGAAAGCACGGAAGAATTGTGCCTCTATTTCCTTTATTC
>DUKH01000070.1:10927-12002 GCA_013329415.1 Methanosarcinaceae archaeon
TTCACTTGAGATTGGTGAAATAATTTGGATCCTTGACTATAATAAACCGGGAATGAATAAGTGTCCTATTAGAAAAAGGAATACGAAAAAAGGAAAAATTGAGCCTGCTTTATGCCAGAAGCAGGCTGGTTTCGTTGTTCAGGCTCATGAAGTCTGCGGTTATTATGAGTTTGGTAATGTTACCTTCGCTGGTAACTTCATAGCTGACATTGCGCTCGCTGCAGTTTGCCTGCATTGTCGTTATCTTTTCCGTGAGCTCGGGTTCGGGGTCCTGGAAGATGGTTGTCTGGCTGTAACTCCCGTCATCGAGTTTTCTGAGGTCTTTGTAGTACTGGGCGAAGTGGACCTCTTCAAACCCTGTGTTTGTGAAGACTTCCTGATAGATGCTGTCTTCCGGAGACGCCAGGTTCAGTAGCTGGTCGTATTCGTGGGCAGAAGTTGCGTTTCCCTCCATTACGTCGATTACGCTTTCAACGTTCTGGCGGGATCCGAGGATTACAGGGTTTCCGACAACGTTCCAGATGTCGTAAGTATTGTTGGTCCTGGCAAGGAGCTGGTAACCGCTGTACTCGACCGCACCCCAGGGCATAATAATCTGCTGCTCAGGGATCTGGTGAAGTTCGAAACCTTCCCCGTCGGCGTAATTTGCACTGTACCTCTTAGTAACTTCGGCACCATAGAAGTTATTCATCATTTCCATGCTACCGAGGGCCATTTCAAAGGGTGTGCCTTCCGTTTTTTGGAGATCAACATAGAGGGCGTTGACCGGTCCTCCAGGTGACATTTCCAGCCCGTCGGCAAGGGAATTAAATTCATGCTGGACCTGCTTTCCAGGGACCTGGTAGAATGCGATGATCTGGGCTTCCTCTGTTCCTTCTCCAGGAACTGGGGTATTTTTTTCCTCATCTGTTTTAGAGTTAGTATTGACTAAGACCACAAAGACTGATAGAAACATCGTTGCGGCCAGGAAAATGGCCAAATATTTCTGGTTTTTTGTTGCTGAGTCCTTCTTCTTTTTCATTAGTGACTCCTCATAACATCAGGTAAATTACTCTGAAGGTAAAACATACATCTG
>DUKH01000130.1:0-3995 GCA_013329415.1 Methanosarcinaceae archaeon
TCAGTCTCCATTAAAAGATAACTTGTAAGCACTGCACAAATTATAGTGCAGGAATATACACTTATGTACCCATAGTATATAAAGGTTGTCATTTGCCCTTTGAACATAAAGGACACTTCGACCCAGACACTATGGCAAAAAACCTGCCAGCACATTTCGACTCATGCTGACTGGGATTCATAGTACATCCGTTTAGTATATAAAGCTTTTCGTTCGGGAAATTTTTTCGAAAACAAGCCCCTGACATTCAAAGGATTTGTGTTTGGCGAATTCCGAACACCACCCGGGAAATTAAACCTCCAGAGCGGCTTGCGTTTGTGTTACGCACAGGACATCACAATGGCACATCCCATATAAATAACTTACGATTGGGAGAAATTTAAGGGAAAAGAGGCAAACAAAAAAAATAAAAGAGAAAGCAGAAAAGCGCAGGATTAAAATAACAACATAAAGTTCAGAGTCAGCAGAACGAATAAACTTAAAGTCCAAAGACGACATATAATGCTAGTTAAGTATACAGAAAATAAAAGGATATTAAAAAAATCCAAAATATAAATAAAAGAGGTATCGAACTGGCTCAATTAAGAAAACCTCCAGGCAAGGCTGGCGCCACCGAAGAACCCGTGGCAAGAGTACGCACCCCGCGCAGGGAAAACAACGAAATCCTGGCAACGGTTGAAAGCCTTCTCGGTGCAAACCGCCTGAAACTCCGCTGTATGGATGGAGTCGTACGGATGGGCAGAATTCCGGGTTCCATGAAAAAAAGGACCTGGATCCGGGAAGGAGACCTGGTCATCGTTACACCCTGGGAATTCCAGAACGAGAAAGCTGATGTAATCTGGAAGTACACAAGGCCCCAGGTAGACTGGCTTGAAAGGAAAGGATACCTGAAAGGATAACATGAAAAAAGAGCTAGAAAAAAAAGTCAGGCGCATTGACACAGCCACTGACAACCTGCGCGTCAGGGAAAAAGACTCCGATTCCCTGAAGGTGGAAGAAAATGTCTTTGACATTCCCACCCTGAAAAACCTCTACCACCTGGCGAAAAAGGGGATACTAGAAGCAATGGGAGGGTCCATCAGTACAGGGAAAGAAGCAAATGTATTCCACGCCGAGGGTCCGGAACGCGAACTTGCTGTAAAGATATACAGAATAAGCTCAAGCACCTTCAAGGCCATGGACGCCTACATCATGAAGGACCCTCGCTTCGTAAATATCCGGCATAAAAAACGAGATATCGTCTTTGCCTGGACCCGCAAGGAATCCCAGAACCTCATACGCGCAAAAAATGCAGGAGTACGTGTCCCAGAACCTATAATAGCTGAAAAGAACATCCTTATAATGGAATTTATGGGAGAAAACGAAGTCCCCTTCCCCCTGCTGAAGAACGTAGCTCTGGGAAAAGAAGAAGCCCGGCAGATTTACGATATAATCGTAGAGTATATGCGGCTTCTCTACACGGAAGCGAACCTGGTGCATGCCGACCTGAGCGAATACAACATCCTCATAGACCCTAAGGACCTGAGCCCTGTTTTTATTGACATGGGACAGTCCGTAACCCTGGAACACCCCAACGCACGGGAGTTCCTGCACAGGGACGTGCTGAATATCCTGAGATACTTCAGCCGCTTCGGGATAAAAGAAAGCCCGGAAGAACTTACCTCAAAAATAAAGGCGAAAATAACATGACCCAGTATGTCAAAATCCCAAAAGAACGGATCGGAGTAATCATAGGTCCGAAAGGGGAAATGAAAAATCTGATCGAAGAAAAAACCACCTGTCAAATCGACATTGACAGTGAAAGCGGGAAAATCGACATCACCTGTGAGGAAGACCCTTTAAAAGAATTCAGGACTCTTGAAACCCTGAAAGCTATAGGCAGGGGGCTCAGCCCTGAAAAAGCCCTCAGGATCCTGGACGACGATATGCTCATGCTTGAGATTATCGACCTATCCGATATTGCCCACACCCAAAAGGAACTCCAGAGACTAAAAGGAAGAATCATCGGGAGAAACGGGAGGACAAGAGAACTCGCAGAATCCCTGATAGGCGTCAAGATCTCAGTATACGGAAAAACCGTTGCCATACTGGGATACGCAGAGCAAAACACCATAATCCGGACTGCCATCCAGATGCTCATCGATGGCGCCCCCCACGGCACAGTATACAAGTTCCTCGAGAAAAAACACCAGGAACTTTTGCAGTCCCAGCTCGACTCAATAGACCTCTACTGAAAATAAAGACTGGAAAGAAGGGGGTCCCAGCTTTCGGGACCTCACATTTCCTTTAGTAAACTACCTGCTTCTCCGACCTATCTTTTTTCAATTTATTCAGTCAATCAGTCAATCAGTCAGTCATCTGCTTCCAACTCATCCTCTAAATAGTCATCATCTCCAGCCATTTTCCCACGGCCTTCCAGGAAATTGCCCCTTCCGGGTTTTGCAGTAATTGACTCTTCCATCCAGAGGGCTTCCCCCCTTGAGAGCGTGTAACGCGGGAACACGCCGTCCATACCTTCAAAAGGCGTCCATCCGGCTTTGCTGTGCAGCATATCACCCCTGATGGGCTGGAGTTCCCTGGGATTTACGATCATAAGGTCAGCATCGAAACCTACGGCAAGCCTGCCCTTGGAATGCTTATCCAGCCCGAAAATTCTTGCAGGGTTCCAGCTCGTAAGCCTGATCATCTGCCCGAGGGGCAGGATATTCTTCCTGACTGCCGCAAGCATGAGAGGCATCAGCGTCTCAACTCCCGGGACTCCCGCAGGAGCTGCACGGATATCCGTATCTTTTTCGAACTCCAGGTGCGGGGCATGGTCAGAAGCCACGAGATCGATGGTCCCGTCATTCAGCCCGTTTGCGAGAGCCTTGATGCTCTGTATGTTCCGGAGAGGAGGGTTCATCTTCCCGAAAGACCTGAGCCTTTCCCAGTCATGTGTTGAGAGAAAGAGGTGGTGTGGGGTGACCTCACAGGAGAACAGGGGCTGTTTCTGATCCCTTTTTGCCAGATACTTTTCTTTCCTGATGATTCCGACAGCCTCCCGGGTGCTTATGTGGCAGAAATGCGCCCTGACCTCGAGGGCATTTATGAGCCCCATGGCTTTCTGGACCGCCCCCCCCTCACAGAAGTTGGGGCGTACCCTTGAGTGATATTCGTAGGAACTGTCCGACTTCAGCATTTCCTCCAGTTCAAGGCGCACCTTCTCGTCCTCGGCATGGATTGAGGCAAGGGCACCAAGGCGCTTAATCTCCGCCAGAGCCTCTTCAAAAGTTTCTTCATTGATATTGAGCCCACCTGTGGACTCAGCCATGAAGATCTCCCCGAAAGCCGTAACCCCGAGCTTCCAGAGCTCTTTGAGTTTATCGATGTTCCCGGTAACCCCGCCGTTAATCCCGAAGTCAACGATCGATTTTTTCCGGGCAACCTTAAGTTTCTGCTCGAAAGAACGGCGGTCCGTGGTCGGAGGAACGGTATTTGGCTGGTCTATGACAGTGGTAATCCCCCCCGCAGCCGCCGCACAGGACCCTGCGTGCCAGTTTTCCTTGGATGTCATCCCGGGGTCCCTGAAGTGGACGTGCACGTCAATTCCCGCAGGCAGAGTAAGAGCCCCTTCGGCATCTATGATCATGTCCGAACTTGAGACCCGGAGGTCTTTTCCGATTTTCGCGATCTTGCCGTCCTCAATTATGATTTCGGCTGGCTGGAGCACATTATCGTAATAAATCCTTGTGTTTTTAATCAGGACATCAGGCATGGGCGTCTATATGCTCAAAACCGTACTTAAATTATGTACATCATCGGAGATTTTAAAAAAAGGGAACAAAAAGCAGGCAAAAAAACGACCTGAAGAGGGGAAGAAAACTCCAAAGATGAGTGAAAAAGAACCAGAAGGAAGGATGAAAACCAAAAAGTAGAAAATGAAAAAATGAAGAAGAAAAGCGGGAAAAGCCCGCTCAGATAAGCCAACTAATTCAACCAATCAATTAAACCAATCA
>DUKH01000130.1:4355-18302 GCA_013329415.1 Methanosarcinaceae archaeon
AACCAATCAACTAAACCAATCAGTTCAGCTTAATTCTCTCAGCGGTGCTAAGGTAGACCACACTCTCACACACATTGCAACAGTGGTCTGCAATTCTTTCCAGGTAGCGGATCAGGAAGAGCAGGTGTGTGGCCTTGGAAACGATGCTCGGGTCTTTTGCCATCATTTCGATCAGTTCCACCCAGACCGAATAAAAGAGCTTATCAACATCATCATCCAGGGCAGCAGTGCCCTTTGCCAGGTCAGGGTCCTGGGTTTCAAAGGCTTTGAGGGAATTTGCAAGCATTTCCTCTGCAATATCCCCCATCCTCCTGGTGTCTACAAGAGGTTTCAAATGCCCGCCTTCGATTTTCCCGGGAATCTTTGCGATATTGATGGAAAGCCCCACAATCCTCCTGAGGTCCGCCGAAATTTTAAGAGCGCTCACCACAAGCCTGAGGTCGCCTGCAAGAGGTTGTTGCAATGCTATGAGGTCATTAATCGTAACTTCAATTTTGTATTCAAGCCTGTCCGCTTTCGGCTCCAGTTCAAGGGTTTCGCGGGCAAGCTCCAGGTCAAGGTTTATGACCGACTCCATAGAATCGTGAAGGATTTTCTCTGCAAGCTCCCCCAGGGAGAGGACAGATTCCTTCAGCAAGGCCAGTTGCTGTAAATATGTTTCTCGAACCATTTAATCACCTTTACCTGCCACACCTTTACCCACCATACCTTGAGATGCCAGGATGAGAGTTAGGTGTGATATAGGGGCTATATATGTGGTACATACGTCAAATGGGATATATACCTTATATAGTATTGAGCTGCCAGACTCAAAAGTTTTTTGGCTGGAAAATTGCAGCCGGCACGAAGTTTTCGCGATCATGGGAAGCATAGTCAATCAAGAAAATTATGGTTAACCGAACCTTCCGGTAATATAATCCTCGGTACTCTTTTCCCCGGGGTTTTCAAAGATCTGCCGCGTTTTCCCGAATTCGATCAATTCCCCCATCAGGAAAAAAGCAGTATAATCCGAGATCCTGGCTGCCTGCTGCATATTATGGGTTACGATCACTATAGTATAGTCTTTTTTGAGATTCATGATCAGTTCTTCGATCTTCGCCGTGGAAATCGGGTCCAGGGCACTGCAGGGCTCATCGAAAAGAATGATCTCGGGTTTCACGGCCATTGTCCGGGCAATGCAGAGTCTCTGCTGCTGCCCCCCGCTAAGGGAGAAAGCAGGAGACCGGATCCTATCCGAAATTTCATCCCAGAGAGCCGCCGAACGAAGCGCATGCTCCACCACACCTTCGATGTCCTTTTTGTTCACCCCGTGAATGCGCGGGCCGTATGCAATGTTGTCATAGATAGACATCGGGAAAGGATTGGGTTTCTGGAAAACCATACCAACCTGCTTCCGGAGGTCTACGACATCCACACCTGGCCCATAGATGTCCTTACCTTCGATTGAAACCTCACCTTCGATCCTGCAACTCTTAATAAGGTCATTCATCCTGTTCAGACACCTGATGAAAGTAGACTTTCCACACCCGGAGGGACCTATAAAAGCAGTTACACTGTTTTTAGGGATCCGGATGTTGATATTCTTAAGGGCCTGCTTTTCCCCGTACCAGAGATTCAGGTCTTTGACCTCAATCTGGGGATTTGCTACGTTTTGGATAGCTTCGGTCATTTAATGTGCCTCAAATCTAATGTTAGAACTCAAATCAAATTTTCAATTTTTGCCGGTAATACCTGCGGACCAGCACTGCAACAAAGTTTACGGCGAGCACGATCATAAGCAGGACAAGTGCAGTCCCGTACTGGAGAGGCCGGGTCTGGGCGATGTTCGTCCCTGCGGTGGCAAGGACAAAGAGGTGGCAGGGAAGCGCCATAAACTGGGAATAGACCGAGTCAGGCAACCTCGGCAGGAAATAAGCAGCCCCGGTAAGCAAAATCGGAGCAGTCTCTCCTGCGACCCTCCCTATACTCAGAATGGAACCCGTAACTATTCCGGGAATGGAAGCCGGAAGCACCACATGCCTGATGGTCTGCCACTTACTGATCCCGAGCGCAAGGGAGGATTCCCGGTATTCCGGGGGGACCGCAAGAAGGGCTTCCTCACTGGAGCGGATAATCACCGGGATTATCAGGAGGGCAAGGGTCAGGGAAGCCGAAAGGAGTGAAGGGCCAAACCCGAGGTACTTGACAAACATAGCCAGGCCGAAAAGCCCGAAGACCACGGAAGGTGTCCCTGCAAGGTTGTTTATTGCCATTTCTATGGCCCAGGTGGTCCGGTTCTCCCCGGCATATTCGGTAAGGTAGATTGCAGCCAGGATTCCCATAGGAAGCGCCACCAGCATTGAGCCGATGATCAGATATACCGTGCCCACGATTGCCGGATAGATCCCGCCTTCGGTCATCATCTTGCGGGGCATTTCAGTCAGGAACTCAATACTGATTGCACTGTACCCGTTAGAGACTATGTAATAGAGGATAAAAAGCACAAAGCCTGCGACCGTTAACGCTGCAAGAGTCAAAAAGGCAAAGGCAATTATCTCACTGGTTTTTGCGTTCAGGCCCATGATCAGTCCACCTTAAACCTGTATTTCTTTTTGATTGCATCCGCAAGCAGGTTGATCAGGAACGTGACGATGAAAAGTACGGACCCGACTGCAAACAGGGCATGGAAATGGTCACTGCCCTGAGGGACCTCCCCCATTTCTAGCGCTATAGTGGCGGTCATGGTCCTTACAGGGTCCAGGACTCCTCCCGGGAAAGAGGGAATAACAGCCGTGTTTCCGGTCACCATCATGACGGTCATGGTCTCCCCGATTGCCCTGCCCATGCCAAGCATCACGGCAGCCGAAATCCCGGAAAGTGCCGCAGGAACGGTTACTTTGTAGATGGTCTGCCACCTTGTAGCCCCAAGGGCAAGAGAACCCTGCTTGAGGGAACCGGGGACCGAACTGATGGCATCTTCGGAGATGGAGATGATAGTAGGAAGAGCCATGATCCCCAGCATAATGGAACCTGCAAGGGCGGTCTGCCCGGTGGCCAGATTGAAAGTTTCCCGGATAAAGGGGACCAGCACGACAAGCCCGAAGAACCCGTATACAACCGAAGGAACGCCTGCAAGGATCTCGACAAAGGGCTTGAGGAAATCCGCAACTTTGGGATTTGCCAGTTCAGAGATGAAGATGGCAGAAGCGACCCCCAGAGGTACGGAAAAAAGGATTGCTCCCGCAGTCACAACAAGTGAACCTAAAAACAGAGGCAAAAGCCCGAACTGTGCGTTTACGGACGTCGGGTACCAGAACTTGCCGGTTACAAAGCTCAAAAACGGCACGTCTTCAAAAAGGGTTAAGCCGTCCCTGAATAAAAAAAGGCATATAAGGAAAAGGATGAAGACTGTCAGGGCGCTCACTACAAAGAGCATGGATTCAATCGTCTTTTCCTTATAATTCCTGTTGAACATTCTTTTTCCCTTAAAATCCTGATTAATTTTTAGAGTCGCACTTTTGAAGTCTGGTTTAGAGGCTCACTGAACAGGGAAGTACCCGATTTCAAGGATCAGGTTCTGCCCTTCCGCACTCATCACGAAATCAATGAATTCCTTTGTGAGTCCTTCAGGTTCCCCATCGGTATAGAAGAAAAGGGGCCTTGACAGAGGGTAGTCGCCGCTGATGATGTTCTCAGGGCTCGGGTATGTAAAGCCGTCCCCGGCATCCACACTGACAGCCTTTACACTATCATCAAGGTATGCGACACCAATGTATCCGATTGCATTGGGGTTCAGGGAAACTTCACTTACGATAGCCCCGGTGGTAGGCTGGGTGAGAGCATCAGGCCGGTATTCATCCTCAAGGAGTACAGCTTCCTTGAAGTATTCATAAGTCCCGGAACTGCTGTCCCTGGACATTACAGCGATTTCCCTGTCTTCTCCACCCACTTCATTCCAGTTGCTGATGCTTCCGTTGTAGATCCCGCGCATCTGGTCAAAAGTAAGCTCGGAAACCGGGTTCTCAGGGTTGACAACAACAGAGATCCCGTCAAAGGCAACCACGTGCTCAAGGGGTGTGATCCCGTTTACCCCGGCATTTTCAAACTCAGAATCCTTCATTTCCCTGGAAGCGGTTGCAATATCAACTTCCCCGTCGATCATGGCAGCAATTCCCACACCGGATCCGCCACCAGTTACGGTAACGCTCTTTTCGGGGTTTTCGATCATGAACTGTTCAGCTTCATACTGAGCCAGGGGCAGGACGGTGTCCGAACCCTTGATAGAAATTCCCTGTTCTTCGCCTGCAGGAGCTTCTTCGGCAGGACCGGCCTCTTCGCCGGAATCAGTACCAGTACATCCGATTCCCAAAAAAACGAGCCCCATCAAGAGAACTGTGAGGACCGCATAAGTTTTTAAATGTGCCATGTTGTAAATATTCCTCCAATAAATATGTACTAAGACAAGAATCTATAGCAGTTGCAGATTTTTCTACTATACTGCACTAAGAAAAGAGTTAATATATAAATATTTGCCATATATGGTATAGATGAATATATAAAAATGATTTAAAAGATGTAAAAAAATATTCTATATACTAGATACGTAAAATAAATAGATAGAGGTTGGGAAAAAAATTCCCGACGAATTTAAAGTTATTAGCAACAGGAACAATCAAGGATGAAAAAGTAGAGAAGAAAAGGAAGAAAAGAAACCTAAAATAGAACAACGGGGGAAGAAAAATGAAAAAAAATAAAAGAGAAGAAATGTTGGTACAAGAAAAAGACAGGCAATGAAGAGCTCAGAAGTCAAAAAGAGACCTTTGCTCTCCTCGCCCATTCTCCGAACAGGAACCTTCACCTTTAGTTGTCAGTTCCTTTGCAGAAGGAGGCATTTCCGGTTCAGGCTTCTTCGGTTCGAAATCGAAAAGCCCTTTTTGTTTTGAATCGTAGTCAAGAGATGATGCCTTCACCCCAAAAACTCCGAGGATGCGCTCCACGGGAGGCAGGATCTGCTTCTTAATATAATAGTCCACATCGATGGGCACGTTGTGCTCCCGGACGTAGTCAGGGTCTTCGGCTCTGTCCACGAAAAGCCCTTTTCCGGCGGTGATGACAAAGGGGATCCTTGTCCCTATGGAAGGCATTATCCCGGTCCTTTTCTTCAGGTTTTCAACGACTGTAAGGTGGGGCTGCTTGCTTTTGTAACTGTCCACTTTCCGGGTAAGGGTCCGGGTAAGGACCAGGTTCTCAACAAGCTCGGTGTCTTTTCGGGGATCAAGATTCCGGACATTGCTCACGACTTTCTGGACATGTTCTACTGCCAGGTCAACTTCACCATCCTTCAGAACAAGTTCAAGGACCGTGTTAAGAGTCTTTGAGGTCAGCCCACACCAGTCCCTGCGAACGGTCTCCATCCCCTTTACCTTGATCTTGTCCTTCCACCCATCCCCTCCAGGCTCAAAAAGCCAGAGAGCATAGCGTTTCTTTGCGATCAGTAGGGCACGCTTTGCGATGGATTCGAATTCGAGCTCCATGGGGTCGGGAAGCGAGGCCGAAACGATCTCTGCAAGCCTATTTCCTACAAGGCTGATATCATCAAGGGAAAGTTCCCCTTCTGCTTTGCAGTGGACAAAAACACTGTCCGTATCCCCGTAGGCAACCGAAAGCTCCACCGTCCGGTCAGAGGGGAGAAGCTCCCCGACTTCCCCGGAAAGGAGGGCTGACGACCCTCTGAGAATGACCTTCCCGATCCTGTCATTTATAAGGTCCCTGGTGTTCAGGATATTGCTCCGCCCGAAACTTGTCACGGCGTTTGCAAGGGGCAGGCTGTAAAGCCTCGCCCGGGCATACCCGGAGTACCCGTAAAAGCTGTTCAGCAGGATCTTCAGGGCTAGCTGGGTTGCATCAAGCACCCTGTGCTCGTTTTCATCCCCGGCTTTCTTCATCAGGACCTTGGTCTCCACCCTGCGGTTCAGAAGGTCTTCAAGTATGGAAGGCACGATACCTTTGAAAGCAGTGGAAGGGACGAACTCCCCTCCCGACGGGGGTTTAATGGTCTCCTCGCCGGGACGGTCCTCCGTCACAACCGTGGTGTAGCAGAGGTTGTGCGCCATCATGATGGTGGGATAAAGGGACTTGTAGTCAAGGATAAGCACATTTTCCAGCAGGCCCTTTTTCGGTTCAAGGACTTCCCCTCCTTTAAGTTCCGAACTCTGCTGGTGGCGTTTGGCCGAAAGTTCGTCATCGGGCTTCGGGGGGATAAGTCGGTCTTTTAACCCGAACTCCCGGAGCATGAGGTGCTCAACCATGGAAGTCTGTCCACCGTCCACTATTTCCTGAAGAAGGGTCCCACTGACCCGGGCAAGGGCAACGTATTTGTCAAGCAGCCTAAGATTGAGCACCAGTTCCAGGGCAAGTTCGGAGTCCCTCCGCGAATAATCGATGAATTTTTTGAGCTTTTCCCCGGAATCGGCCCAGTACTCCTCCATCTCCGAGGGAGCCACATCTAGCTTTTCCCGTTCCAGAAGCTCCTTTGAAACCGCCCGCAGGGTATACTGCTTCAGGCTGAAAGCCCTGCGCACCAGGGGAAGGGCATCCACGACCACCCGTCCTTTCATCTCGGTCCGGGTAATGAGCCCGAATTTCCGGTAGCTCATAAAGCTGCCGTCCCGGCCAACCACGGAATTTACCTTTTCCCCTCTTGAATAAAGGGCCTTTACCCTTTCAGTAATATAAGGGATATCAAAGTCCTGGTGGTTGTAACCCACAACAATGTCGGGGTCGTATTCACAAAAAATCTCGAAAAAACGGTTCAGCATTTCAGCCTCGTCCTTGCAGGGCAGGACGTCTTTGTCCGCTCCTTCTACCGGCTTTGCGGTCAGGATGAGGGTCTTATGCCCTTTATATTCGGGTTCGAACGAAAAGCTGACCATGATAACGGGAGAGGTCTCGGGAGCAGGCATCCTCCCGTCAAGGGGCAGGCACTCGATGTCAAAGGAGAGGTATTTCAGGGGAGCTGTGGCAAGGTTGTCAATTTTCCTGATATCGGATGCAAGGATCACGGTGTCACAGGCAAAGTCCCGGCAGCGAGGCCTGCCTGAAAAATTATTTTCCTGGAAGTACTTTGCAGGGTCCACGGGATTTCCTTCCACCGAAACCCAGACCATCCCGCCAAGGTCCCGGTCAATCAAAAAACGGTTCCTGAAAAGAATATCACTTTCATAAATTTCCCAATCGCCTTCGGCTTTGAGCACATCCCGGATTTTCAGCACATCGTCCCTGATTTCGGGCACATTTTTTGGCAACAAAGTGGTGATCTTGAGCATCTCTTTTCTGGATTCCTGGTACCCCACAGGCTCAAACTTTTCAACGATTTCGACCTTTTTGACCTGCTCAAAAGTGTCTTTGATAAGCCTCGCAACCGCATGCAGGTCTCCGGAAGCTTTGAGATAAAAATAGGGTTCGAAATCAGGAACAAGGCAGCATACGCTTTTACCATCCGCACTCCTCCCGAAAAGGCGGATGACAGGCTTGCTGTCATTAATGACTTCGTAATCCGCATCCAAGATCTGAAAATCCATAGGCATGGTTTAGAGTTTTAGGTAGACATATAGCTTTTGTTACATTGTCAGGAAAAATAAATGTGAAAAAGGCCTTTCCTGAAAAGAGAAGGGGAGAAAGAGATACCGGGAAAAAAGAAAGAAAAAAGGATGAGGTAGAGAAAAAGGAAAAAGACCAGGGGAACGGAAAAGGGAAAGGGAAAACGAAAGGAAATGAAGAAAAGGAAAGGAAGAAAAGGAAAGGAAGAAAAGGAAGGGAAAACAGAAAGGAAGGGAAAACAGAAAGGAAGGGAAAACAGAAAGGAAGGGAAAACAGAAAGGAAAAAAGAAGAATGTTAAAACCAACCGTGCCGAAAAATCAGGCAGCGGACGGTTTTATGTTCATATTGATTGCGACTTCCGCAATATCGGCACTGTACTCGGCAACTCTCCGCAGGCTTTCCAGAATCATGCTGAGCTCGATGTTCCCGGACCCTTCTCCATCCCTGGATTCAAGGGAAACCCCGAACTGAGACACTTTCTTGGCTTCCACAACAATCTTGTTTATAGCCTGAAGATCTTCTTCTTTCATCGAATCAATCGAACTTTCAAAAACCTTCTGGGAAAGGTCGGCCATCTTAAAGATCGGATCATCGGAGCGGATTCCGTTTTCCATCTTAGTTACGTTCCGGGCAATCCGGACAGCGTGATCTCCGACACGTTCGATGCTCTTGGTAATAAGCCTGTATCCGAGACATTCCCTTGGGTCACCGATCCCGATTTTTTCGGAAAGCTCGACGTCCTCGATAGAAGCCTTAAGCTGGCGCACCGAGAGCAGGTAGAAGCGGTCCACATCATCGTCCCGCTGGATGATATCCTCGGCAATTTCCACATTATGGTCCTTAAGGGCAGTCATCGAGTCCTCAAGCATGGAGAGGACAAGCCCGTACATATTCTTGATGACCCTTCCGAGAGGCAGGTCGTGGTAATTCAGGAGACACTGGAAGACCAGCTCGTTCCTGGACTCTTCCACGAGTTCAAGCCCGATAAGCTTCTGACGCACGGAATCTTTGATAAACTTCCGGTCGTAGGCGCTGAAGCCTTTCTTGGTGGTAAGCCTTATGAAGTCATAACCCACAAGGTAATGTGAAATAAGAACCCTGAGGTTGTTTTCCGCACTGTCGGCATGCACGTAATCGATCGAGGCCTTTAGAACCGAATGTTCCCTTGAGATTGCGCTCGAGGAAACGAGCAGGGTCTTGTTAGGCATAGGGGTAAGAGTAAGCGTGTCTCCTGCCTGGAGCCCGATATCCCGTACCCACTTTATAGGCAGGGAAACAATATAGGTTGAATTTCCCGTAAACTGGACTTTTCTTTTATCTTTGGTGATAAATGAACCCCCTTGAGGCATTCTATTCACTTGTATAGCATCTATATAGAACAAAGTGATATATAAAGGTATCCAAAAATTAGGCCACCGTAATGAGAAATGAAACAAGGAACTATTGTTTAATAATAGTATATAGGAGATTTCAATAAATTGAGGGAAAACATAGACCTGCCCTGAAAAGGATATAAAGACCAAAATGTGAAAAAGAAGGCGAAAGCTAGCGAATTTACCTCAGGTCTTTACTTTAACGAATTTATTACTTATGAGTATTGGTTGCACAGTATAATGTATTATGTAAATTATTTCAGTATTTACATAACTTTTTTAGTCCCATTGGTACTCATTTCCACCTTTTCTTTATTTGAAACTTTTCATTAATATCCATGGAAATCATCCATTCATAAAAATAGTATATGTATAGTTTAGACATTATAACCAAAAAACGTCTTTTAAAATATATGTCACACATAATAAGCAGGATAGGGACCCTCACGAAGAAAGACATCCTTGAGAAGAAAATCAAACTATATATGGAAGGAAGAAGAACTTAAGTATATATTTGAGAAAAATAAAATTATGATTATTCCCTGTACCCAAAAAGTATACAGTAGCTTGAAAAATCGGTTATTTCATAGAAATAAAATACGGGAAATGGATCGATGAAGCAATTCGATATTAATCTAGAATCACTAATAAACAGCCGCCCGGTGGTCATTTTTTTATGCAGCCCGGGTAAAAACTGGCCCGTTGAACTGATAACCGAGAACATACGGCAGTTCGGCTACGAAGTAGATGACTTCATATCAGGACGCATACGGTACCTTGACATAATCCATCCCGAAGACCGGGAAGAGGTCTGTGCCGAAATCCTCAGGTGCTCCGAAGAAGGGTGCCCTGAATTAACCCAGGAGTACAGAATACTTACAGCCTCGGGACATACGCACTGGGTCGAGGTAAAAGTTCTGGTCCGAAGAGACGAAAAAGGACGCGTAAAACACTATCATGGAACTCTCTGCGATGCCACCCAGCGAAAAGAGGCTGAAGCTTCAATGCAAAAAGCGCTGAAAAGGAAAAATGAGTTGAAAAACGTCATCAACAGCAGCCCCGTGATTGTGTTCCTCTGCAGACCGGAAGAGGGATGGCCTGTGGAATTCGTATCGGAAAACGTTACGCAGATGGGTTACACCGCTGAAGACTTTACCTCCGGAAAAATAAGGTATATCGACTTTGTACATCCTGACGACCGGGACTATTTCCGTGCCGAAGTGGCCAGGTTTTCCAGGGAAGGATACACGGACTGTACCTAGGATTACAGGGTCCTGACAAAGTCAGGAGAGGTACGATATATCGACGACAGGTCCCTGATAAAAAGGAACAGGGACGGGGAGATCACCCATTACCAGGGGATTGTCCTGGATATCACCGAACGCAAACTGGCAGAGGAACATATAAAAGGGCAGAACCAGGTCCTTGAAAAACTTGCCTCAAGGGCCCCACTTAATGAAGTACTCCTCCTCCTTGTCAGGAATGTGGAAAAGATCAGGGCCGGTTCAACATGCTCGGTCATGCTCTCCGACCGGGAGAAAAAACACCTGTTTTACTGCGTTGCCCCGGGGCTTCCAGAATTCTACAGGCAGAAGACCGACAGGCTTGAGATCGGTTTTGGCATGACTTCTGTCGGGACCGCAGCCTACCTGGGAAAAAGGATAACTGTGGACAATTTGATGGAAAACCCATACTGGACCGAGTACAGGGAGCTGGCAGCCAGAGCCGGGCTGAAAGCCTGCTGGTCCGAACCCATCGTCTCCTCTTCAGGGGAATTGCTCGGTGTCTTTTCCATGTACTACGGCGAAGTCCGAAAACCCGAAAAAGAGGACCTTGACTTTATGAAGACAAGCGCCCAGCTTGCAGCCATTGCGGTTGAGCATAAACTGGCAGAAGAAACCCTGCGGGAATCCGAAAACAAGTTCAGGACCATCTTCAATAATATCAACGACCAGCTCTACATCCGGGAGCCTGAAGGCAAAAGCTACCTGGACGTCAACCAGGCAGTTGTGAACAGGCTCGGATACATTAAAGAAGAAATTCTGAAAATGGAAGCCGAAGAGATAATTCCTTCCGAGTACTGGGACTCCGTCAGGGAGAACCTGAAAAAGATCCAGAGTGAAGGGTCCCGGATTTACGAAGCAGGCGCTATCTGTAAGGACGGGACGGTTGTCCCCCTTGAAGTAAGTGCCAGGATTATTGATTACGAAGGCAAGAAGACGATCCTCTCGGTTGCCAGGGACATCACAGAGCGCAAGAAAGCAGAAGCTGCACAGGTCCTGAACGCAGCCAGGCTCGAAGCCCTGGTAAAGCTTAACCAGATGACCGGTGCGCCCCTGAAAGAAATCACGGACTTTGCCCGGGAAGAAGCCGTCAGGCTCACGGGCAGCAAACTCGGGTACCTGGCATTCATGGATGCCTACGAAACAGCTCTCATAATGCACTCCTGGTCAAAGAGCGCAATGAATGAGTGCAGCATTGAAGACAAACGTTTTATCTATCCGATTAAGACCACCGGGCTCTGGGGAGAAGCCATCAGGCAGCGAAAACCCATCATTACCAATGACTACACCGCTCCGAGTTCCCTGAAGAAAGGATACCCGAAAGACCACGTACACCTGACAAGACACCTGAACGTACCCGTGTTTGACGGGGACAGGATAGTTGCCGTTGCGGGAGTGGGAAACAAGGACGAAAACTATGACGAATCAGACGTCCGCCAGCTCACCCTGCTTATGCAGGGCATGTGGCAGCTCATCCAAAGGAAGCAACTCGAAGACGCCCTGGAAACCTACTCAGAAGACCTCTCGAAAGCCAGTGATGAACTTCGGTCTTTGAACAGGATAAAAGCGGAGTTCATGACCGAAAACCTGCCCCAGACCAAGCTCGACTACAGTGAAATTATAGATTTTGAAACCTGGGAAGCTATAGAGGACCAGCAGCAAAAGGCAATCGATTCGGTCATCAACAATTCGGACAGATTGAGGCATATGGTAGACTCCCTCCTCTATCTCAGCCAGGAACAGGCAGGAAAGATCGAATATTCCTTCGGGGAAGTCGAGATTAAAAAGGTCCTCTCGGATGCCTACCTCAACCTCATCCTCCTGATAGATGAAAAAGAACTGGAGATGAAAAAGGACCTGCCTGCAAGCCTGCCCCCGATCAGGGGAGACAAACAAAAACTTACCGAGCTCTTCACCACCCTGATCAGCAATGCAATCAAGTTTACACCCCACGGCGGGACCCTTGAAGTGAAAGCCGAAGAGGAAAAACAAAGCATCCATATCACGGTCAAAGACAGCGGGACCGGCATTCAGAAAAGACTTATCCCACACCTATTTAACAGAATTTACCAGGTGGACGACTCCCTGAGCCGCAGGTACCAGGGACTTGAATTCGGGCTATATATCTGCAAGAACATTATCAGTGCCCATAACGGGGAAATCTGGGTGGAAAGTGAAGAAGGTTCGGGAACCACCATGCATGTGAGGCTTCCCAAAAGAAAACCTGAACCGGAAAAAGAGGCATAACGAGAGCTATCAGTCTGCCTGAATCAATCTGTCTGAATAAGTCCGTCTGAATCAGTCCGCTTGAGCGAGCAAAGCGAGCGAAAAGGACCGCGCACTGTTGCGATTTCATCGCAACTCCCAGAAAATCTCCGATTTTCTGTGATGCCGAGCCGCAACTCGGCTGGTGCAACTCGGCTGGTGCAACTCGGCTGGCACAACTCGGCTGGCACAACCAGGCAAACGGGGCGGAGACAAAAAACTTGAAATTGAGCATAGTCGGAATTAAAAAATGTTGAAATGAAGTGGCTGGAGATTTAAGATGAAAATTGAACTATTGGGCACTCTTTTCCTCTCAGACAAGAGGAAAGATCTTCTTCTGCTGTTGATGGAGGAACCCCGGAATATTGATGAGATCAAAGATATTCTCAATGTAACCTCAAGCGCGATCATGACCCAGATCAAGATCCTCATCAGCCAGGGCCTGATCACACATGAAGACGACCTTTACAAGCTATCTGACATCGGGAAAGTAGTTGTTAAAAAAATGATACCCCTCCTTAACACCCTGGGCGTATTCTCGGAAAATAAGGACTACTGGGAAAACCACAATATCAGCGCGATTCCCCCCATCTCCTGGACAGGATCGAGGATCTCGGGCACTGTGAATTCGTGGAACCCGACCTGGACAGGGTGTATGAAACCCCAAAAAAGATAGAAGAAAAACTGGTCATCTCAACTCATGTAATGGAAATCTCCTCCTATTTCAACCCGGCTTATCCGTCAACCTATGTCGAACTGATAAAAAAAGGGACAGGTGTATCCCTGATAATCACAAAACCCGTCTTTGAAAGGTTGAGAAAGGAATACAGTTCAGCCCTGCAAGAATACCTGAGCCGGGAAAATGCAAAAATCTTCGTTTGCGACTGTCCTATAAGAGTTGCGTCAAGTGTGGTTACGGATCGCTTCATGGCACTTTCCCTATTTTATAAAAACGGGATCTACCATAACCATGCCATCGTGAGTCAGGAGGAAAACGCCCTGAAATGGGGAGAAGACCTCTTCCTGCACTACATGAAAAACTCAAAGGAAATAACGGAAAAGGAAATAACGGAAAAGGAAATAACGGAAAAGGAAATAACTGAGAAAGATTAACTAAAAAGTAATTAGCTGAGAAGGACAAACTGTAAACCCGGGTTTCCGAGATTCCACTTCAGTCTGAAAAAGGAAAATTTACCCGCAAAATGCCGGGGGATACATGTGCTCTTACAGAACAAAATAACTCATTTCCCCTGATTGAGCCCCGGTCCCTCAAGCTCATATTGAGTTTACAAATCCTGCCCTTTTTCACATAAAAAACAAACGACTATTCTTAATTCAACGAGATACGGTTTCCTCTTTTCCCGATATTATTTTCCAGAATGATCTGAGTAAAAACTTGCTGATCCGGGAGCAATCTGTTTCATGGATGAGATGTTTCATAGATGAG
>DUKH01000130.1:18660-29195 GCA_013329415.1 Methanosarcinaceae archaeon
TGTTTCATAGATGAGATGTTTCCTGAATAACTGATCCTTGAACGAGCTATTTCCCGAATTACTGATTCTTGAACAATCTGTTTCCAGGTACATCTACTTCCAGAACCGGGGACTTTTCTACCAGGCAGGATACCCGCGTTTCGGGAAACAGATCAGATGAACATAAAATCAGAATGCATTGGCTCTTTTTTTCAAAGCAAATCAGACACCATGATAAAATCAAAGGCTTTAATCAAATTAAAGTCCCCGATCAAATAGAGTAACGCCGTTAAATCGGGACGACCCGTAAAATCGGATGAAACCACAGAATCATGAGAGTTAACAAAATCAGGGAAATTAACAAAATTGGGCATCAGGAGAGATGTTAACTACGTTAATCAAATTTCTGCGTTTATGTTATATGTATAAAAATCAATTCATGATTAGAAGTTAACAGCATAAAGGGTGCACCTGAAAAGTGGATCCCGATTCGAGCTACTCACTGTTAACAAGGGAATAACCGTAAAAAATGTAGGAAGCGTTTTTATGGCAGCAGATATCTTGAACCAATTAGCGGAAGCTGTCGTCGAAGGAGAAGAAGACGACGCAGAAGAACTCGCACAGAAGGCCCTCGAAATGGGCGTTGACCCCTATGAAGCAGTTATCAACGGCCTGGCAAGGGGAATGACAATTGTCAGTGACCAGTACGAGAAAGGAGAAGCATTTGTACCCCACCTCCTGCTCGCATCCGGAGCAATGTATGCAGGCATGGACATCCTCGTCCCACACATGGTCAAAGACGGGGCCTCCAAGCAGGCTGTAGGTATTATAGGGACCATCGAGGGAGACGTGCATGACATTGGCAAAAACCTTGTTAAGACCATGCTCAGTGCAAACGGGTTTGAAATGATTGACCTGGGTGCAGACGTCCCGATCGAGAAGTTTGTAGAAACAGCAAAGGAGCGCAAAGCCGACCTGATTTCCATGAGCGCTCTTATGACCACGACCATGACAAACATGGAAAAGGTCATTGAGATCCTCCAGGAAGAAGGGATCCGCGACTCCATGAAGGTCATGGTAGGAGGCGCCCCCGTCTCAGAGGAATACGCAGCAGCCATCGGCGCAGACTCTTCCCACCCTGATGCCCTGCACGCAAGCACCTGGGCAACCGAAATTGTGAAGGAACTGGAACCTTCAGAGGAGCGCTGGAGTGACGAGAAGATCAACCTTGGCAAGATCAAGTACAGGGAAATCCTCGCAAAGAAGACAGTCTCCGAGAAAGTCGACATCGGACTTGAGACTGCAAACAAGATCAAGGAAGAGTTCGAAAGCGTGGGCGTGAAGGTCAAAGAAGAAATGACCCACATCGACAGGACCGTATCCGCAATGTCCGACAAGAAGGTTGACCGCCTGCCTGTCTACCCGCTTGCCTGTGGTGTCCTCAGGAAGTTTGCCCCTGTCACCTACAAGGAATACGCAACAAACGAAGACGCCTTTGTCGAGAGCGCATTCCTCGGGTCCAAATACCTGGACATGGACATGTTTGTGGGGCTTATTGACCTTTCCGCAACCTCCGCGGACTTCGGATGCAAGATCAAATACCCCGAAGACGATACACCCTCCTCCGAAGGCCACCTTAAAGCCTACGAAGAACTCGAGGTCCCCGAACTCAAGGAAGGCACCCGTGGCTACGAACTTGTCATGGCTTCAAAGAAGGCAAAGGAAAAACTCAACAAGGAACTCAACACCCCCTTTGTTGGCTTCCACGAAGGCCCGCTTCTCACCCTTACCCAGCTCATGGGAGCGGACAGGGTCCTTATGGACATGAAGACAAACCCTGACGCTGTCCTTGAAGGGGTCCAGAAGTGTACCGACTACATCTGCCAGCTTTCCGAGCTCTTCTTCGAAGAAGATGCCTGTGACGGGCTCTGTGTGGACAACCTCTGGTCCAACAACATCATCATGAGCGAGGAAGACTACTGGAAGTTTGACGGGCAGTTCGTCTACGAACAGCACATCCCGCTCTTCAAGAAGTACAACCAGCCCTACATGATCCACAACTGTGCGGACGCGGTTCACTTCGAGACCCAGATCAGGAAGTTCGGAACAGCCCTCTACAGCTACGCATACTATGAAAAGACCAGGGAAAAAGGTTCCCAGAACTACGCAGACCTCATCCCCAAGTACGGAGATATCTGCTGTATGATGGGAGAAGTCAACCCGGTTGAGTTCATGGACGGCTCCGCTGCAGGCATCCAGAAGGTCACCGACGATACGAAGACCCTTCTCGAAAACGTAATCCCCGTACTCAAAGAGAACGGACTCCAGTCCAAGTACGTCATGTCCACCGGCTGTGAAATCCCACCTGCCGGCCCGCTGACCACCGTCCAGGCAATGGTGAACACCGTTAAGGAACTCGGTCCGGAACTCCAGAAGTCAATCATAGGGTGAGGTCCCCCTCCCCTATTTTTCAATTTAATCCAACAAACTGAAAAACAAAAGGCAAAACTCCTGTAATCAAATTTATCTCTGGTTTTAATCCTGCATAGCATAAAGCCAAAGAAAATCTTTACCAAATCCAAATAAAAAACGGAAAAACGGAAAAACAGAAAAACGTTTTAACCTCCAATAGGGATGAGAAATCGTCCCTTAAAAAATCTCCAACTTCACAAACTTTTCAAATATACATCGGAGGAATGTCGTGCAGCATCTTCCGGCAAAAAGAACAGAAAAGGGGTGGTTGCTCGCCACCCTCCTCAACCTGAAGAAAAACGGGAAAACACTGTTATGTCTTTTTTTAAAAAGGTGTTTTTATCAGTAAAAATTAAAAAGGGTTTTGCAGCCTTCGAATTAACCTGAATTTACCAATCAGTCTCATAGAATCAATCTCACAACAATTCATCCGGTTTAAAAACCAAAATAGTGGCCATAGACAATAGAGAGGAGGAATACCATGGAGCTGGGTCTGGGAATCGATACTGGTGGAACATATACCGATGCCGCAATCATGGATATGTCAAACGGGACAATAATCGAATCAAACAAGGCACTTACGACATATCCGGATTTGATAAGAGGAATAACAAATTCTATTGAAGGGTTAAACCCCGACTACCTGAAAAGCATCAAATCCGTATCAGTTTCTACCACTCTCGCCACCAATACCACACTTGAGGGAAAGGGTTACCCGGCAGGGATGATCCTTATCGGACATACCGTTCCAAAAAAACTTTCCGGCGATTACATAATATCAATCAAAGGCGGTCACGACTCCGATGGAAATGAGAGTGCTCCCCTTGAAGACCTGGAAACCGTAAAGGAGTTTGTCAGGAAGGTAGGAAAAAGGGTAGCTGCTTTTGCCGTTTCCGGATATTTCGGGGTAAGAAACCCCGAACACGAACTGAAAGTGAAAGAAGCCATCCGGGAAATAACGGACATGCCCGTAGTCTGCGGGCACGAACTTTCCCTGAGCCTCGGGGCTTACGAAAGAGCAGTGACAGCCCTCCTGAACGCCCAGCTCATCCCGGTCAGCAAACAGTTCATAGGAGCTGTACAGGCCGTGATGGAAGAAAAGGGGATTAAGGCAACCCTCATGATGATGAAATGTGACGGCTCTCTTGTAAGGATTGAAGAAGCCCTGCAAAAACCCGTAGAATCCATATTTTCAGGCCCTGCCGCAAGTCTTGTCGGGGCAGCCCACCTGACAGGCCTGGACACCTGCGTGACTGTGGACGTAGGAGGTACAAGTACCGATATTGCCATGATCTCGAAAGGTATTCCCGAGATCAGCGACTCGGGTGCCAAAGTGGGCGGCTGGAAGACGATGGTGAAGGCTATCAGGATGGACACATCAGCGCTTGGCGGGGACAGCCAGGTCTGGATTAAAAGGAAGCCGTACCTGGGCCCTAACAGGGTGGTTCCTCTCTGCCTTGCAGCCGCGGAATTCCCGGTGCTGCTGGAGAAACTCGAAGCCATCGAAAAACCAAAAGAACGCCTGATGGACGAAATCATACAGCCAACAACATTTTTCTTCAAAAACGGACCGCATTTCGAGGAACACCTTACCGCGGAACTCGGGGAGGATGAAAAAGTAATCCTGGACCTCCTGGGAGAAGAGCCGCTTTCAGTTTATGAAATTTCGGCAAAGTCCGGAAAACATCCCCTTATGTTTGCAGGCACCCTGAAAGACCTGATCCAGAAACGCTACGTGGGCCAGGTCGGGTTTACCCCAACAGACGCCCTCCACGTACTGGGGGAATATGCGAGATGGGATGCAAGAGCTTCCTTGCTCGGGGCAAAAATTCTCGGACCCTACCTGAAAAAAGGCCCTGAAGAGTTTTCCGCCCATATCAAGGCAGAAGTCGTGAGGAAACTTGCCCTGGAACTGGTATCCTTCTTTGCGGATGACCTGAAGAAAACGGATATTGAAAAGCTGATAGGAAAAGAAGCTTACCTGAAATTCCGGGTAAAAGTCCCCGTTGTATTGGTAGGGGCTCCGGTGAGAGCCTACCTCAAAGACCTTAACGAGATTATTGACGCAGACATCCGGATCCCCGCATATCACGAAGTTGGAAATGCCGTGGGAGCCCTTGCAGGCAAAGTAATCCACAGGACAGAAGTCCTGATCCGCCCCCTTGCCGCAGGAAATGCCGGGTACACGGTTTTCTCCGAACTCGGGAGAGATATCTTCGAAGAGTACGGACATGCCCTGGACTACGGCCTTGAACTCAGCCAGAAACTGGTCTCGGAGTACATGGACGGATACGGCCTGGAAATGGAAAACGTCGAGTATGACCTGAAACGAAACGATGTGGGAAGCGCTGGAAAAGCCCCGCTGGAAACCCGCCTGATCGGGATCGGAGTAGGATCAAACGGGAAACTTGCATAAAAAATTGTAAAATAAAAATACAGGTCAAAAATTGCAGGCTAAGAAGCAGGTCAGGACCGATCAACACAATCAGGGGAAAAAACATGGCAAGCGAACTGAAAACGTCTAACGGTACTAATGCGGAAAGCCGGGATGGAATGGCAAACCTGGCCAGGACCATAAGAGACAAGATCCTCATCAACGAGCCGGTAAAAGAAGACGGGCTTATCGACTAGCTAGAAAGGGCTGCAACGGAAATAGACGAGCTTCTGGCATCATCCCTGGGCCCGAAAGGGATGAACAAGATGGTAGTAAACCCGGTGAACGACGTATTCATAACAAACGACGGGAAGGTCATCCTGAAGGAAATGGACGTCCTCCACCCGATCGTGACCACCCTGAAAAAGCTTGCGGAATCCATGGACAAAGCCTGCGGAGACGGCACGAAAACCTCAGTGATCCTGGCAAGCAACCTGATTAAAAACGCAATTGAGCTGATAAGAGCGGGAGTCCACCCCACTATTATCATAGAAGGCTATGAACTTGCCCTGCAAAAAGCCTATGAGATGCTCCAGTACAGCATAAGGCAGGCAGGGGAAGAGGATGTCAGGACCACGGTTGCATGCTCTGCCACCGGGAAAGGGGTGGAGAGAAAGCAGGCGGAAGAGATTACGGACATCGTAATGAGAGTTATCGCCCACCTGAGCGAGACACAGAAAGGCCGCCTCGACCTCAACCGGAACGTGAAGGTCCTGAAGAAGGTAGGAGGCCCGGAGATGGTGGCCCTGGAAGGCCTGATCATGGACGAAAACCCGGCAAGGACGGATATGCCAAAGGACTTTGAAAACCCTTTGGTGCTCCTCATCAATTACGACCTCAAGATTAAAAGCGGATACCTCAACCCCCAGCACAACCTGAGAATGGACTCAGTCCGGACGGCTCTCCTTTTTGAGGAAAAGAAGAAAGAGATGTGCAGGGAAATCGCGGGAAAAATCATCAATTCGGGTGCAAACGTCCTCTTTTGTGAGGGAGACATAGACCCCTACATCGAGACCCTGCTTCGGGACAGCAAGATGCTGGCTTTCAAGAAACTGAAAATGAAAGACCTGGAAAAGCTTGCGGAAGCCACGGGGACGACCCTGATGAGCCAGAAAGACGAGATTCTGCCCCGGCACCTCGGTAAAGCCGACAGGATTAAGCTTGAAAAACGAAACAGGGAAAACTTCGTCTTCATCACCGTGAAGGGAAAACCGATTTCCACGATCCTGATATGGGACCCGGCAAGGTACGGGCTGGACAAGGTGGAAGAAGCAGTGGATGACGCCCTCAACAACGCGGCCTTCCTCATGAAGAACAGGGAGATCGTGAACGGAGGAGGCGCAATAGAGTTTGAACTGGCCCACATGGTCAGGATATTTGCGGCAACACAGACAGGAAAGAAACAGCTGGCTATCCTGGCATACGCAAAAGCCCTGGAAAGAGTCCCGGAAACCCTGGCAAGAAACGCGGGCATGAAAACCATTGATGCGATGGTGGAGATGAGAAACGCCTACGCCAGAGGAGTTGAGGCAAGGATAGACCTCTCAAGGAAAGTAACGGATAAGGGGCCAAAGGTGTACGATTCGGCAACGATAAAGAAACTTGCCCTGATATCGGCAACAGAGACCGCAAGAAACGTCCTCAGGATTGACGAGATAATCCCAAAAGCCTGAATGAAAAAATACATCACGCTGATGACAATGCCTTAAATCCCTCTCTCCAGGGCATTGTTCATCTATCCCTCAATGGAAGTAAGACCTGCAACACCTTGCCCGGAAAGGTAAAAATTTGCCATTTCAAGGTACCTGCCGGGAAAAGGACAGTCTATATCCACAAAGTGCCTCAAAACCGAGCGAGTAAACCCTGGCTTTGCCATTTTGCCAGGAAATGCCAGCCGGGAAATAAGGCAAAAAAGTTCGGTGCCCAGAGCCGCATACCTCCAGGCCCCACATGGGGCACCTGAACCTTAAAAATCAGGAAAAGATACACTCCAGGAACCCTTTTGCCATTTACCGGGATGGAGAATATCGAAAAACCTGAAAAACTCTTTTTTGAACCGGCAGTGCTCCTTAGCCTCATCTACAGGCAAAAGGAGCACTGCAGGAAAAAAACAGAATCAGGCCCGGAAACAAATGAAAGTATTCAGGCTTCAGATCCTGCATGAAAAATTGGTGGAGGGATCAGGAGATATTTTTAAGGACTGCGGCCGGATTTTTTACTGAAAATTATAAAAATGATTTTTTGCAATAGAACAGAGAAATATCGGTCGTCCGGCATTATTCGGTTGATATTTTCAAGTAAAAAAGAGTAACTGCTTGCTTTGAATCCTTAGTTATGCCCCATACAACCGGAGCTGCCCGCCATTTGTCGTTCTTGTCCCCGGGCGCCAAAGGCGGCCGGCTTTTGCAGAATGAAGAGTAGACAGATAAAAAGAAGAGAAAAAAGGCAAAAAAGAGAAGTTAGAAGAGGGGAGAAAGCAAAAAAATAGAAGCAGCCTAAAAAGCCGGAAAAAGTGCAAAAAATAAATGCAATCTGTGAATACTGCTTTTTCATATCTCTTTTTCATTTATTTTTGTTGAGGGCCGCCAGGCAAGCTGGCGGAGGCATTTTTTAACAATCGAATTGAAAAACGGTATTCTGGGCCAGTGAAATATTTCCCTGACCAGGCGAGCATTCCTCGAGCTTATAAAAGCAAGGAATATGAGTTTTTGGGAACTTTGGAACAATATCAACCGATGGAACAACATCAATCGATTAATGAGGGAGAAACGAAAAATCAAAAAATCAAAAAACTAAAAAATAATAAACTTTGTTTATGGAGTTCGATTTTTATATACCCTTTTTCCATCTGCTGCCCCGGAGTCGTCCTGCGATGTTAGGCTCTAAAAGAAGAGAGCCCTGAAAAATCAAAGGCCTTCAAAAAAGTATATCCCTCAAAAAATAAGGCCCCTTGAAAAATCAAAGCCTTATGCAAAATCAAAGCTATATGTGAAATCAAAGTCCCTCACAAGAGACCCCGAATTATGTTATATATATTTAATCCCAAATTTTAGATTGAAAATAATAATTATCAAACCAGCTAAACAAGAAGTAGCGAATTTCACGGACTCCTTCAAAAAGGATTTTGGCAGCCTTAAAGCACATGGTTGTATGGTTTATTTTTCTCAATTTTAATCGCTGCAAGCTGAGGTATAAAAATGTATGGGATTGCACTTGACCTGGGAACCAGCGGATTTCGAGCACAGCTTATAGATCTGAAGACAAAACAAGTATTGAGAACTGCGATGACGATGAGACACCCCCTTCCAGGAGGAAATGTCATCGACCACCTGGACTTCGCCCTTGAAGTCGGACAGGATATTGCACACAGCATCATCATGGATGCAGTAAAAAAGGTAATCGACACCCTGGACGTAGACCCTTCAAGCATCGAAAAATTGGTAGTATGCGGAAACCCGATCCAGCTTTCCCTTTTCCAGAACTCGGAAATAAGGGACCTGGCCTATGCCGGTAAGAATATGCAAAAAAGGCTTGGGGTCGAAAATGTGGAAAGGGGAGCCAGAGTCTTCCCGGCATCCGAACTTTTCAAAGGCGTACTGGAAATGCCGAAATGTAAGGTCACGGTGCCCCCTGCAATTGCCCACGAAATAGGAGCCGATGCCCTTGCGATGATGATCGAAACCGATTTCCTGAACCAGAAAGAGGTTTCCATTGTCACCGACTACGGGACAAACGCGGAGATGGCAATAAAGGTAGGGGACCGGATCATCACGGGCAGTGCGGCTGCAGGGCCCGCAATCGAAGGGCAGGGAATCAGCTGCGGAATGATTGCAAGCCCCGGAGCGATCGCAGACGTGAATGCCGAAGGGGACTACTGGAGGCTTACGGTCCTGGACAACAGCATGGAAAGCAAACCAGGAGACCTTATAGACCCCATCACCGGAGAAGTCATTGAAAAGGGAGAATATGAAGCTGTGGGGATTACCGGAACAGGAGTAATTGCCGTCATTGCCGTTGCCATAGAAACCGGCCTGATGGAACAGCCCCCAAAACTCCCCAACGGAAAGCTGGTCCTTGGAAAAGACATCGAGATCTCGGAAGAAGACATCTCGGAAGCCGGAAAAGCCATCGGGGCAATCCGGGCAGCCCAGCTAACCCTTCTGCTGGAAGCAGGGGTTTCTTTCGAAGACCTCGAAAACGACTACATGTCCGGGGCCTCCGGGACTTACGTGGACTGCAGGAAAGCCAGGAAAATCGGGTCCTGTCCTGATTTTTCAAGGAAAGCCGTGCAGTTCGGGAACACTTCCATTGCCCTTGCAAGAGAAATTATCCTGGACGATTCCAGGCTCGATGAAGTAATTGCCCTTGCAAAGAGTATTAAAGCCGACCACCTGATGATGGCCACCAGCGAGACCTTCAAGAACATCTACACCTGCGAGCTTTCCTACTGGACCGAGGGTATGACCATGAAGCTATACAAAAAGTTCATGAAAATGTACAAGTACCCTCCCTTCCCGGAACCGGTAGAAGACGCAGTGATGGAAAAGAGAGCTGCAAAAGATATCGAAGAAACGGGCGGCATACCTGTCCAGATAGTAGAGGAGATCGGGACCACCATCGAAGTCCCGGTAGACGGCTGTATCCTCTGCAAACGCTGTAATGAAGAATGCCCGGAAAATGCCCTTGTGACCATTGAGAAAAACGGGGCCAGGTTTGCAAGCTGCAGCACCCAGAACTGCCTTGGCACGAGCTGTAGACGCTGTGTCCGCGCCTGTCCGGTGAAAGCAATCGATTTCAAGAATATCTCATCTATGAGCGCTAAAGGGATTCAGAGAAGCAATGTTAGCGGGGAAGTTTACTGACCGGACAAGCTCTGAAATATATTAACCGGCAGGGGTTCGAAAAATGACAAAAATAAAAGTATCTTCCTCTATCTGTGGAATAAACCATACGATAATGGGAAGGGTTGAAGGAGACAAGATCATTGTAGAGATCGACACCTCCTGTGAAAAATTCAGGGAAATCCCCCACCTGGAATTTCCCCTTCAGGAACTATCCGAGACCCAGGACAAGCTCACCATGGAGATGTCCAGAAAAACAGAATGTTGCTTCGAATGCGCCCTTGACTGCACCCGAAGTTGCCTGATTCCTCCTGCAGTGTTCAATGTCTGCAGCATAGAAAAGGAAAATGCTGCCGCAACCCCTTTTGACAGCATAAGAGGTATCAGTTCGGAATTTGAAATCCCGGAATTCGAAAGTCCTGAATTCGAAAGTTCGAAATTCAAAAACTCGGAATTTGAATGACAAACAAAAAGGGAAATTATTCACCGGATAAGGCAATTATCCCTTTAATACCCGGTGGAGATTTCCCTGGCATACACCTTTTAATTTTATAAAGAATTTCCGATAAAAAATATTTCAAAAGGAAGATTTAAGGAAAAAATCTGAGGGAACCAATGTTCCCCTCTTTAAAATTTGACTACTGATTCTCTTTTTCATGAGTTCTTGATGCGGAATGCACCCATCCAAAAAACGAAAAAGGCATAAAAACAGAGAAAGAAACCAAAAACAGAACATTTCTACCTATATTTCATCCAAACCGTTTTTCGAATACATTTTTGAGGTTAGGTTTTTACGTTAGAGTTTTTAC
>DUKH01000219.1:0-6439 GCA_013329415.1 Methanosarcinaceae archaeon
ATATTTACGTTTGGGACTATAAGAGGGGGGATGCCGTTGGGATTTCTGGACAAACTGCTGAAAAAGAAAATTGAAGGCAAGACCGCGGAAGAATGGTACAGGCTTGCAGTCAGCGAAACCGATCCCGAGAAAAAGATAGGATATCTCGATAAGGTGATAGAGCTGAAGCCGGACTTCGCAGGGGCCTGGAACCTCAAAGGGCTTGAGTACGTGGTCCTTAAAAGGTACGAGGATGCCATTGCCTGCTTTGATAAAGCGCTTGAAATCCGGCCGAGTTATCCTGAAGCCAGGTACAATAAGGAAGATGCGGAGACCGAGCTAAGGAAAAGCGGGGAAGAAATGGAAAAAGAATCAGAGGCTTGAGCCTGATTAATCGTAACTTACACCCACTTTTTATTTTTTATTACTTTCACATATTATTTTCACTTTTTCTTCCGGTTCAGGGCCTGCAGCCCCATTTTTACGGCCCCGGGCATTTTCCCGCACTGTATGGCTTTCATCTGGTCGGGGGAGATGAACTTGAAAGCCGCGTTCATCAGGGTGTCGGACTTCATGATCCCGTCCATTAGCTGCCTTGCCTGCACCGAAGTTTCAAGCCCTTTGCCAAACTGCTGTCTCCAGCGCAGGTCATATTCTTCGAGTTTGCATTTCCCGGCTGCAAACTCGGCAGCGGTTTCTCCTGCGATTTTTCCGGCAATCATGGCTGGAGGAATTCCGCCTCCGTTTGTTGCGATGACGTGCCCGGCTGCGTCCCCGACGATCAGAGTATCTTCTGTTGCGGTTTTATCCGGGGCGCCGTTTACAGGGATGATGCCTGCGATAACGTTCATGACAGAGGCATTTTTCAGTTTGGGGGCTGCCAGGGGGTGACTGCGCATGAAACGGTGCAGGTACTCTTTTGCAGAGATCCCTTTCTCTGCCATCCCGGTCCGGATTCCGATTCCCACGTTTGCCCTGTCCTCACCTTCGGGGAAGATCCAGGCATAGCCCCCGGGCACGAAGTCTTTACCGAAATACATCTCAAGGGCATCGGGGTCGATATCAACGTTCCTGACCTGGTACTCGATGGCTACGGAGGTTTCTTTCGAGCCGGGTTTCCAGGAAAGGCCTTTTGCCTTTGCGACCAGGGAATTGGGGCCGTCGGCTCCTATTACTACTTTTGCGCGAATCCTGTGTTTTCCGAAGACCCCGGAGGTCTCAACTGTCGTTCCTTCTACTTTTGTCACGCGGGTCTTTACCATAAGTTCCGCTCCTGCCCGGGCTGCCTTCTCTGCCAGGAACTGGTCGTAACGGCGGCGGTCGAGGACTGTGCCTCTGACAGGGAATTCCGTCACACTGCCGTTCGGGGGAATGATGCGCTGGGTTTTGATTGGCTGGAGAATGCAGGAATCAGGGTAGTTATCAAGGGTTTCAGGCAGTTCGGCATCCGGGAGGAGAGCCCGGACTTCCCCTGCGTCGGGGAGGAAACCTGCGCACTGGATCGGGTTTCCTATTTCCTGCTTTTTGTCAATAAAAAGGACTGAGGCACCGCTTCTGGCGGCGTACATGGCGGCGGTGGAGCCTGCAGGACCCGCACCTACCACAATGACATCATAGGAGGCTTGTGGAATCATAAAAAGGTCTCATTCTCTTTTTCCATTTCTTATTCAGCGGCCTTATTAGGCTGCCTGATTCGATTACCTTCGGCTACCTTACTCAATTACCTTCGGTTGCCTAATTCAGTTGCTGTCTTTTACTCATGAAATCTTATAATCATTTCCTATTCTCTGAAATTTTGGATGTGTAGATAATTATAAGTATTAGAAGATCATACAGAGGTTGCCGGTTTCCGGTAGTTATTGAGAAAGAACAAATGGAGTCAAAAAATGAGACAAATCGCAATTTATGGAAAAGGTGGTATTGGGAAATCCACCACCACGCAAAATTTGACTGCAGCTCTTACGACCATGGGCAAGAAAATCCTGCTTGTCGGGTGCGACCCCAAGGCAGACTCCACCAGAATGCTGCTTGGGGGCCTGAACCAGAGAACCGTGCTGGACACCCTGAGGAGTGAAGGAGACGAGGGAGTGGACCTTGACGCCGTGGTACAGCCCGGTTTTGGGGACATCAAATGCGTGGAGTCCGGGGGACCCGAACCCGGAGTGGGATGTGCGGGCAGGGGAATTATCACCTCCATCAATCTGCTTGAAAACCTGGGAGCCTACACCGACGACCTGGACTACGTTTTTTATGACGTGCTCGGAGACGTTGTGTGTGGAGGGTTTGCCATGCCCATCAGGGAAGGAAAAGCCAAAGAGATCTACATCGTGGCCAGTGGGGAACTGATGGCCATCTATGCCGCGAACAACATCTGTAAAGGCCTGGCCAAGTTTGCCAAAGGGGGAGCCCGCCTCGGGGGCATAATCTGCAACAGTAGAAATGTGGACGGGGAACGCGAACTCCTTGAGGCCTTCGCAAAGAAACTGGGGAGCCAGTTGATCCACTTCGTACCCAGAGACAACATCGTCCAGAGGGCGGAAATTAACAGAAAGACCGTGATTGACTTCGACTCCGAATGCGGGCAGGCTAAAGAATACCTGACCCTGGCAAACAACATTGAAAACAACACCAAACTCGTTGTCCCGACTCCGCTTCCCATGGAAGAACTCGAAGCCATGATGGTGGAACACGGAATAGTGGAACTCTAAGGGGAGGCAAAAAAATGCAGATGATAAGGGCAATTATCAGACCCGGGACGGAATCAAAAGTTGTCGAGTGCCTGGAAAAGGAAGGGTGCATCCCCCTTACCAAAATGGAAGTCTTCGGCCGGGGGAAACAAAAAGGGATTCACACGGCTGAGATGCACTACGACGAACTCCAGAAGACCATGCTCATGATTGTGGTAGCGGACGAACACAAAGACAAGGTGATAGAGACCATCATGGCCTCCGCTCATACAGGAAAATACGGAGACGGAAGAATCTTCGTCAGCCCCGTGGAAGAAGCCTATACTATAAGGACCGGAGAATCGGGACTTTAAACCCCGGCCCCCGGAGAGGATACACATGAAAGAAATTACGGCAATCATCAGGATGAAGAAAGTCCAGAAAACCAAGGACGCTCTCCTTGAATGCGGCTTTCCCTCATTCACGGTGAGAAAGGCCATGGGCCGGGGAAAACAGAGGGGGCTCTGTTTCGAGTTTGACCCGCCTCTACCGAACCAGGCAGAAGAATCAAAGACCTGCATCCGTTTTATCCCGAAACGCCTGCTAACGGTTATCGTGGACGACAAAAGCGCGGGCGAGGTAATCAAAAAAATAATAGAGGTCAACCAGACCGGACACGCCGGAGATGGAAAGATCTTTGTCTCGGACATAAGGGAAGCCGTCCGCATCCGGACCGGAGAGATCAGAGAAGCTACCGTCAGTAAGGAGGTGGCATGAATGGGAGCTGAAATAAAATCCGGCAGTGAAATTGAAGCTAAGCAGGAGATTGTTGAGGATATGCTCAGGGCACTCCCGGAAAAAGCTGCCAGGAACCGGAGAAAACACATCGTTGTCAGGGACTGTTCCACCGAACAGCACATTGAAGCTGACGATAAGGTAATCCCGGGCATCATCACAAACCGCGGCTGTGCCTTTGCAGGCTCCAAGGGTGTGGTCTTCGGGCCCATCAAAGACATGGTACACCTGGTCCACGGTCCCATAGGCTGTGCTTACTTTACCTGGGGGACCAGGCGAAACCTTGCCCGGGCCGAGGAAGGCGGGGATAACTTCAGCAATTACTGCGTTTGCACTGACATGAAGGAAACCGACATCGTCTTTGGCGGGGAGAAAAAACTCAAACAGGCCATTGACGAAGTGGTGAGGATCTTCAAACCCGAGGCAATCACGGTCTCTGCCACCTGCCCGGTCGGCCTTATAGGAGACGACATCGAAGCCGTTTCCAGGGAAGCTGAAAAAGAGCACGGAATCAAAATAGTTCCTTCCCGCTGTGAAGGGTACAGGGGAGTCAGCCAGTCAGCAGGGCACCACATTGCAAGTAACCTCCTGATGGAACACCTGATAGGGACCGAGGAACTCGAAAACCCGACTCCCTTTGATATAAACATCTTCGGAGAGTACAACATCGGAGGAGACCTCTGGGAAATCCAGCCAATCCTCGAAAAAATCGGGTACAGGATAGTCTCAAGCCTTACGGGAGATGGCTCCTTCCATAAAATATCACAGGCCCACAAAGCAAAACTCAGCATCCTGCTCTGTCACCGTTCCATCAACTACACTAACCGGATGATGGAAGAAAAATACGGGATTCCCTGGCTGAAAGTAAACTACGTCGGTACAATGGGAACCACCAGGTCCCTCCAGAAAATGGCAGAATTCTTTGACAACCCGGAACTTACCCGGAAGACTGAAGAAATCATTGCCGAAGAAACTGGCAAATACGCGGCCGAAGTCGAAAAGTACAAAAAGAAACTCCAGGGCAAAAAAGTCTTTATCTACTCAGGAGGCTCACGGAGCCACCACTACACGAACCTCTTTGAGGAACTCGGCATGAAGGTTGTTGTTGCAGGCTACCAGTTCGCCCACAGGGACGACTACGAAGGCAGACAGATCCTTCCGCATATGAAAGAAAAAGCCCTTGGTTCCATTCTTGAGGATGTGCATTACGAAATGGACGAAAACGTCAAACCTGCAGTTAGCAAGGAGCGGATAGAAGAGCTGAAAAAACAAATCGGGCTCATGGAATACGAGGGGTTTTTCCCCGAAATGAAGGACGGGACCGTTGTCATTGACGACCTGAACCACCACGAGACCGAAGCCCTTGTAAAAACTCTCAAACCCGACCTCTTCTGTTCCGGGATCAAGGACAAGTACTGGGCCCAGAAGCTCGGGATTCCCTCAAGGCAGATTCACTCTTACGATTACAGTGGACGATACACCGGCTTTTCCGGAGTACTGAATTTCGCACGGGATATTGACATGGCGCTTCACAGCCCCACCTGGAGGTTCATAAACCCACCGTGGAAGGCTGCAGGAGCAGAGTAAGAGGCCAAAAATAAGGAGGTGAAAAAATGCTTGATTATACCCCATGTGAAGAAGTGGAACGTTCAGCCGTTACAATCAACCCTGCCAAAATCTGCCAGCCAATAGGGGCAGTCTATGCGGCCCTTGGTGTACACAACTGTATGCCCCACAGCCACGGGTCCCAGGGCTGCCTCTCCTACCTGCGTATGTGTCTGAGCAGGCACTTCCGGGAAGCTGCAATGGGAACCACCAGCAGTTTCTCCGAAGGGACCGCCGTGTTCGGAGGGGCTGCAAACCTCAAGGAGGCCCTCGACAACCTGACAACTGTTTACCAGCCTGAAGTAATTGCAATTCACACTACCTGTGTTGCAGAAACCATAGGTGACGATGTCAACACAATCGTTGAGGATGTCAAGGCCGAAGAGCTCATTGACCCGTCCATCAAGATCTGCGCTGCTTCCACCCCGAGTTACGTCGGCACCCACGTTACGGGCTATGACAACATGGTAAAAGCTTTCGTGACCACCTTTGCCAGCAAGAGCAAGCCAAACGGGAAACTCAACCTTATCCCTGGCTTCGTGGAACCTGCCGACATCCGGGAAATGAAACGCATCCTCTCGGTTATGGGAATACCTAATATCGTTTTCCCGGACACCACGGACGTCTTTGATGCCCCCCTTACCGGGGAATCTACCAAATACCCGAGAGGAGGGACCCCGATAGGAGATATAGAAGACTCTGCAAACTCCCTGGGGACCATTGCCCTCTGTAAAATGGCGGGAGGTTCAGCTGCAAAAGTCCTCGAAACCCGCTTCAAGGTGCCTGTAAAAATTGGGCCCACCCCGATCGGGATCCGGAACACCGACCGCTTCATCATGAACGCGGCAAAATTGGCAAACGTAGCTATCCCCCCCGAACTTGAGGATGAGCGGGGCAGGCTCGTGGACATGATGACCGATGCCCACCCCCACTATCACGGAAAGAAGGTAGCCATTTACGGAGACCCTGACATTATAGCAGGCCTGACCAGCCTTGTGCTGGAAATGGGCATGGAACCGAGCGTTGTCCTGACCGGAACTCCAAGCAAGGCCTTCGAAAAAGAAGTAGAAGAACTTATAGGCCCCGAATATCCTGAAGCCGATGTAATTTCGGGAGGGGACCTCTTCATGCTCCACCAGATCATCAAGCGAAAGCCCGTGGACCTCCTGATCGGCAACACATACGGGAAATTCATATCCAGGGCAGAGGACGTGCCCCTGGTCAGGGTAGGTTTCCCGATCATGGACCGGGCAAACCTGCACTACTTCCCGGTAATGGGGTACGCCGGAGCTGCACGACTGGTGGAGCGCATTGGAAACACGCTGCTTGACAGAAAAGACAGGGACGCTCCGGACTGGATGTTTGAGACAATCCAGTAAATCCAAACCACCTGT
>DUKH01000219.1:6853-28850 GCA_013329415.1 Methanosarcinaceae archaeon
TCCGGTAAATTCAGACCACCAGAAAATCCAAACTATCCGGAAAGTTCAGACCACCAGTAAATCCAAACCATCCTCTAAAAATCTGAAAAGCAGAAGCAGAGGGGAGTGAAAGAAATGAAAGAAAATGCCAGGATAGTGAACACTCTAAAAGAAAGGCAGCCCTACATTGCCCGGAAGCAGTCCATGGAAGAAGGGGTAATCCCCCTCTCCTGCGACAACAATTCCCTGGCAGGTGCCATGAGCCAGCGGGCCTGTGTGTATTCTGGAGCGCGGGTTGTCTTAAACCCCGTAACAGATGCAGTGCACCTGGTCCACGGCCCTCTCGGTTGTGCGACCTATACCTGGGACATCAGGGGTGCAAAGTCCAGTGGCGTGGAGACCAACCGCAACAGCTTCACCACCGATATGAAAGAAATCGACGTGGTTTTCGGGGGAGAGAAAAAACTCACCAGGGCCATTGACGAACTTGTAGAACTCTACCGCCCCCCGGTCGTCTTCGTGTATTCCACCTGTATTGTTGGAATTATCGGGGACGGCCTGAAATCCGTATGTAAAACAGCAAGCGAAAAGCACAAGATTCCGGTAATCCCGGTCCAGTCCGAAGGCTTCAAAGGCAACAAGTCCGACGGATACAAGGCAGCCTGCGACGCCCTGAAGCAGCTTATAGACCCCGGGGCAAATGAACGCCGCAACAAAGTTGAAAGCAGCACAAAAGAGGAAAAAGCCGAAAAGAAACCGAAGATCAACATCCTAGGGGACTTCAACGTCGCAGGGGACGTCTGGCTGGTAAAGCCCCTCTTTGAAAAAATGGGAATCGAGGTAATCGTCTCCATGACCGGGGACTCCACGGCCGAGTCCATATCCAGGGCTGCCGAAGCCGACCTTAACCTCGTCCAGTGCAGCGGGTCCATGACCTACCTTGCAAAATGGATGAAAGAAGAATACGGGATCCCCTTCATCAAGGCGAGCTTTTTCGGAACCGACGACATTTCCCTTGCCCTTCGGAGTACCGCAGAATATTTCGGCTGCGAGAAGATGGAAAAGAAGGCCGAAAAGATCCTCGAAGAAGAAACCAGGCGCATCATACCTGAAATTTCCAGGATCCGGCAGCGGGTCAAAGGAAAAAAGGCAGCAATCTACATGGGAGGAGCAGCCAAAGCCCTTACGCTCATAAAAGGTTTTGCCGAACTCGGCATGGAAGTGGTCATCATCGGCACCCAGACCGGGAAAAAGGAAGACTACGAACAGATCAGCTATTCGGTCCGGGACGGGACAGTGATCGTGGACGACGCAAACCCCCTGGAACTTGCCGAACTCCTGATAAAACAGGACGTGGACCTGATGGTCGCAGGGGTGAAGGAGAGATTTATCGCATACAAACTGGGTGTTGCCTTTTGCGACTTCAATCACGACAGGGTGGTGGAGTTCGAAGGCTTTGACGGTTTTGTGAACTTTGCCCGGGAAGTGGACGCTTCCATTAACAGTCCTGTCTGGAAGGCTGTCAGGCAGAGGACCCTGGAACCCCCTGGAGAAAAACCGGCATACACAGAAAAACAACTCTCCGAAAGTTCAGAGCAGATGGAACAGATGGAACAGACAGAGAAAATCATGAGCAGGAAACCGGGAATATTACGAAAAACCTCCCTGCAGGCAGCCCAGGATTCCGGAGTGGAGAGCCCGGTATAACCTGATAGGCGGTATCAAAATGACCAGAAGAAACTACGCAACCGTAAATCCATGCGTCATGTGCCAGCCCATGGGAAGCGCCCTTGCCTTCAAGGGTATTGAAAACACAATCGTTCTCTACCACGGTTCCCAGGGATGCAGCACCTACATGCGCCTGCACCTTGCCCACCACTTCAGGGAACCCGTGGACATCGGATCAAGCGCCCTCAGTGAAAGGGGGGCAGTCTACGGAGGCAGGGAAAACCTGAAGAAAGGTTTGAGAAACGTCATCAACAGGTATTCCCCTAAGGTGATCGGCGTTGCTACCACCTGCCTTGCCGAAACAATAGGTGATGACGTACCTGCGATAATCAGGGAATTCAAGGAAGAGGAAGGGATCGGAGACGACCCTGAAAAGGACATCATAATCGTTCCAGTTTCCACCCCCAGTTACGGGGAAAGCCATGTAAGCGGCTACATAAAAGCCGTGAATGCCGTTGTCAGGAAGTTTACGGAAAAGCCGGAAGATGAAGATAAAACGGAAGGCACGGAAGAAAAAAGCCCCGGTATGAAAGAAGCACCCGAGATGAAAAAAGCAACTAACGGCAAAATCAACCTTATCCCGGTAGAAAGCCTCTCCCCGGCCGACGTGAGGGAACTCAAAGAAATCCTTGCGGAAATGGTCGGAGATTACACCTTCCTCCCGGACATTTCCGAGACTTTCGATGCCCCCCTGAAAGAAGACCTTCCAAAAATAGCTTCAGGAGGCACATCCCTTTCCGACATTGCAGATATGCCAAACAGCAGGGCAAGCCTGGCCCTCGGGGTTGTAAGCAAAAACCTGGCAGTGGAATACCTTGAAGCTTGCCACGGGGTCCCCGGACACAATGTCCCCATACCCATCGGGCTCTCGAACACCGACCGCTTCTTCACGGAACTGGTCCGCAGCCTTGGCTGTCCGATCCCTGAAAAATACCAGAAGGAAAGGGGCAGACTCCTGGACTCCATGGTAGACGTGCACAAGTACCTCTACGGGGTAAAGGCGGCAGTGTACGGAGACCCGGACACCGTTTTCAGCCTGGTGACGTTCATGCTGGAACTGGGAATGGAACCCGTCCTCGTAGCCACCGGGAGCAAGAGCCGGGACTTTGAAGAACGCATACGGCTTCTGTTTGGGGAGATAAGGCCCGAACTGGTCCCCACTGTCCTTGATGACATTGATTTTGACACATTGAACGACATGGTCAAAAAGTGCAAACCCGAAATCCTGATCGGGAACTCAAACGGGAGATACATTGCAAAAGCCGAAGACATCCCCCTGGTGCGGGTGGGCCTTCCGATCCACGACAGGGTAGGAGCCCAGCGCATACTAACAGTCGGATACAGGGGTGCAATGGAACTGCTCGACAGGGTCACAAATGCCATTCTTGAAGCAACGGACACTTTCACCGCGCCCGTGCAACCGGAATCCGTAGCGGATGCGGACCGGGTACCAAAGGTTCTGTAAGTAGGCCAGGTATGAACAGTTATGTAAAATACGGGTGACTCCGTATCCATTTTTTCACCACAAAAATGGGTGTAGAGTCATGGTTAATTTAAGATCTCTTTGATGATCTTAAAAATGGGACTTTAAGTTGGCCGTATCTGTGTTTTAAGTTAATCGTTTTAATTAACCGTACAGGTAAAAAGACCGTCAGTGGCTCATTTATTGGATCAAGCTAGAGGGGCTATCATGCAGGTGTCACGTAAATCCGGACTGGTATTCTCGATATTTATTAGGAAGTGAATCACAAACTATATATGCGTTATTACCTACGGAACATAACGAAAAAGAAAGGGTACAAAGTTCAGATTTTACAGAAAAATAAGGAAGAAGTTCAATGGACGAAACTAAAATAAAAAAACTGATACTTCCAATCCTTGCAGCAGTCATCTGCCTCGGAATAGTCGTCTTCCTTGCTGCTTCCCCGGAAACGGAAGAAGAGCAACCCGGGGTCATCACGGTTTCGGCTGCTGCAAGCCTTACCGAAGCTTTTACGGATATTGCGGAGGAGTTTGAAGCTGAGCATCCGGATGCCGATGTTGAACTGAACTTTGCGGGTTCCGGGACTCTCAGGATGCAGATCGAAGGCGGAGCCCCGATCGATGTGTTTGCCTCGGCCTCCCAGAGCCATATGAATATCCTTTCGGAAGCAGGCCTGATTGAAGAAAGTTCGAGAAAGGACTTCACGTCCAACACCCTGGTCATGATTGTGCCGAAAAGTTCCATAGAATCCGGAACTTCCCCCGCCTCCCTTGAAGACCTAACCGCAGACAGCGTTGAGAAAATAGCGATCGGAAACCCCGAGACTGCCCCTGTAGGAAAATATACGGAACTGGCTCTTGAGGATGCCGGGCTCTGGGACGAACTCGGTGGAAAGATCATTTTCGCAGAAAACGTGAAGCAGGTACTGACCTACGTGGAAACGGGAGAAGTGGAAACGGGTTTTGTATACCGCACCGATGCCGAAAGCGGACAGAAAGATCTCTATGAGATAACTTATACGGTTCCGGTAAACGCCTCGATCTCCTACCCCATAGCAGTACTCGACGGATCGGAAAACAAGGAGATAGCACAGGAATTCGTTGATTTCGTAACCGGGCCCGAGGGGCAGGAAATACTGGAAGGGCACGGCTTTGGAATAAAGAAGATTTAAACCACGGAAAGCACGGAAGAACACGGAAAAAAGAGAGATATCTATGGAAGCGCTTCAAACGGTTATGACTCCGCTCCTGCTTACTCTAAAAATTGCCCTGGTTACGACCTTTTTTGTGGCAGTCCTTGGGGTCGGCATCTCTTACCTGCTGGCAAAACGGGAGTTTGCCGGGAAATGGCTGGCTGATGCGTTCGTAACCCTTCCCATGGTCCTGCCCCCGACGGTCACGGGGTATCTCCTGGTAATCCTTCTGGGGAAAAACGGAGTGATAGGCAGCAAACTGTTTTTGCTCAGCGGAAGCGGGATCCTTTTTACCTGGCAGGCAGCGGCAATTGCGGCTTTCGTGGTGTCCTTGCCCCTGATGGTAAAGACTGCAACTTCAGCTATAGGAGCCGTGGACCGGAGTGTGGAGGAAGCCTCCAGCATTCTCGGGCGGAGCGAACTCGAAACTGCACTCTTCATAACCCTGCCCCTTGCAAAAAAAGGCATTCTTGCGGGCTGTGTCCTGAGTTTTGCAAGGGCTGTCGGAGAATTCGGGGCAACTTTGATGGTTGCCGGAAACATACCCGGGAAGACGAGCACGATGTCGCTTTCCATTTATAACGCGTACCAGACGGGAAACAGCGAACTTGCCAATCTGCTGGTACTCATCCTGGTTGCCATGTCTTTCCTGACCATTGCGGCAACCAGCAGGCTTGCTGAAAGATAAGAGGTGAGGGCCTGAATGACTATTGAAGTTGACATTGAAAAAAGATTCTACGGAAGGAAAAACAAAAAAAAGAAAGCGGAAAACCCCAGCTTTTCAATGCACTGCAGCTTTGATGCCGGTTCCGATTTTGCAGTCCTTTTCGGCTGCTCCGGTTCGGGAAAAACCACGGCTCTGCGCTGCATTGCAGGACTTGAGACCCCTGACTCCGGGACTATCAGCATTAACGGCAAGGTATACTTTGACAGCAAGAAGAAAGTAAACCTGCCCCCCCAGAAACGGAAAATCGGGTACATGTTTCAGGAAAACGCGCTTTTCCCGCACATGAACGTGCGCCAGAATATCGAATTCGGGCTCAAGGGGCGGAGTTCAGTGGAAAAAATGGAAAGGGTGAACGAAATGCTGGACCTTCTCGGAATCGAAGAACTCGAATTCGCATACCCGGACGAGCTTTCCGGCGGACAGAAACAGAAAGTGGCACTTGCAAGAGCCCTTGCCCCCGAACCGGAAGTCCTGCTCCTGGACGAGCCCTTTTCAGCCCTGGACACCGTTGTCCGCCTGAAACTCAGAAAAGAACTGAGGACGATCCAGAAAAGGCTGGGAATTCCCGTAGTATTCATCACCCATGACCCTGTAGAAGCCTTTACCATGGCAGACCGGATGGTGGTCTTTGACGACGGCAGGGTGCAGCAGCTTGGCTCCCCGGAAGACGTGTTTTACCACCCGAAAACCCGCTACGTGGCAGAGCTGGTAGGCATTTCCAACCTCTTTGACGATGCGGTCGTAGAAGGGCACGGGCATGGAGACGAGTGCACCTTCCTCTGGTCCCTGGGCACGGAAATCACCGCCCCCTACATCCGGCGGATGGCAGGAGACAAAGTTAGCTGGGGCATCAGGCCTGAAAACGTCGAGCTTGTAGACAGGAGAAAACTGCACGTTATCCGTCAGGAAGACAGGAAAAACCTTTTCGACGGGACAATAATGAACGTGGTGAACAAGGGCACCAGTCGGATCATGTCTCTCATACTCAAAGACAGCGAGGACGTCCTGAAAGTAGAGGTCGCAAACCATGTCTTTGACTCATTAAAAATAGAGGCAGGAGACGAGTGCATGGTAAGGGTCAGGACTTCCGACATGATTGTTTTCTAACCCGAATTGCGATTCGGGAGCTCGCAGTCCTTTTCGCTACGCTACGCTTCGCTCAAGAGGACGAATTACGAATAAATTCCCCGGAGAATCCGGAAGCCTGGTGGATTGCAGGCGAGTCTCCGGGTAACGCCTGTTACATAGGGCAGCAGGTCTACCCGTCCGGCTCTATCGGCACCAAGCCCCGGTTCCCTATCTATGATCAGACCAGTTCAGCTCCGATTCGGATTACTTCTCGCACGAGAAAATCAAAGTCTTCCCATCGGCTGCGATGATTTGCAATGCCGACATGCAGGTAGTTTCTTCCCCTGAGGCTGACGGTTGAGGCGACAGCTATCCCCTGCTCCTGGAGTTCGGTCTCGATCTGCTTGTTAAGACCGTCGAGCCTGGCATCATCCAGGCCAGGTCGGATGTAGCGGAAGTTGACGATGTTCAGCGAGACCGGCAGCGCCAACTCAAGTTCCGGAGCGGCTTCGACCAGCCGGGCCAGATAATGCGCCTGGTCGATATTCTGTTGAATGAGCCGCCCATATTTGGCAGTTCCGTGCTCTTTGATTGTCATCCAGGCTTTGAGGGCGTGAAACCCGCGGGAGAGCTCAAAACCGTAATCAGCGAGCCAGGGCACGTCGACGCCGGTTAAACCGCGCTCTCCTTCCCCGTGGGCAAGATATGTAGGGGTCAAAGAGAATGCACGGCGGTGATCATCGGCATTCCTGACGAGGATGCAACCAATAGGGTACTGCAGGTACATCCACTTATGCAGATCAAATGCCAGAGAATCTGCTCTTTCCATTCCGGAGACAAGGTGTTTGTACTTTGGAGCTATGGCTGTCCAGGCACCACATGCACCATCGACATGGAACCAGCATCTCTCCTCAGCGCAGATATCCGCGAGGGCATTGAGATCATCTATGGCGGCTGTGCTGGTCGTCCCGGCACACCCGACAATGCAGATAGGGAGAAGCCCGTTCTCACGGTCGTTTTTGATAGCTGCTTTCAGAGACGTGAGGTCAACCTGCATGGACTCGTTTACGGGGATCCGGCGCAGCGAATCGTTCCCGAAACCGAGCAGTTCAACAGCCTTCTGGATCGAGGAATGAGCTTCGTCCGAACAATAGATGGTCATCTGCTGCGGCGCGTTTTGCATTCCCCTGCCCCTCACATCGAACCCGGCCATCGTGTTCCGCGCGACCGTTAGGCCTATCAGGTTTGAAGCCGAGCAGCCACTGGTGAGAAGGCCGCTGGCAGTAGGAGGATACCCGAGAAGTTCCTTGCACCAGTCGAGAACCTGCAGCTCGACGTAGTTATTGCTGATGTAGGAAAAAGCTCCGCTGATAGCATCCGTTGAAGCCGCCAGCAGCTCTGCAAACATCCCCATCACGGTTCCGCATCCGGCGACCCAGCCCCAGAACCTCGGATGGGTGTTGCCAAACTGGTGTGGGAGTATATACCGGACGTACTCCTGGTATACATCCCCGGCTGGTTCGGGATCGAGAGGGGGTGAACCTTCAAAGTGAGCTTTTACATGCTGTGGCGCATGCTGCCAGACCGGACGATCCCTTAATGTTTCCAGATAGTCAATCGCATCATCAAGGATACGGTGGCCGAGGGTGCGCATGGACGCCCATTCTTCGGGGTCCAGAGTTTCTTCAGTAAGTGCTTCGGTCTGTTTGTTCAGGATATCCCCCTGACAGTCAAAAATAATATAATTTTTCTGAGTTCTGGTTGAATCGGTCAAATCCAGATAAACGGCTAAATCCGGATAAACGGCTGGTTTACTCACAGTTATTTCCTGCTGGCTAACCCCCTGTCAGTCGGTCAGGTTCAGGTCCTCGATGTAGACCCCTGCCCCGAGCCACCAGGTCTCGTCGACATTCTGGACGTAGCTCATCTTTGGTTCAGGCGCCATGTTGCGGGCGGGGTTGTAGTAATGGTAGAAGATGAACCCTCCTCCCTGCTTCGCCAGGAAAATCTCGACCTGAGTGTAATTCACCCCGTAGGGGTCCTGGAGCCCGGAGAGGTCCGTTCCTACCAACTCGGGCTGATAGGGAAGCGCCAGGGTCGTTCCGTTATAATCGAAGGCATAGACATAGAGATTGTCGCGGACGAAGGTCCCGTTAAGGTCGTTGAACTCCGCGATCGCAGCATCCTTTCCGTTCGTATCGGCATACGCAATCGCTTCCCCGACAAAGGATTTCAGGCTCTCCCTTACCTGGAGATCCGTCCCCGCCGTCACGATGGGGGAATCTTCCTGCGGATCGTAGATGCCAGCCCCGATGAGCCAGTCCTGGTCCACCATCATCACGTAGCTGAGTTTTTCTTTGACGGTGAAATTATCCGAAGGGTCCGGATAAAGATACCTGACGAAGCATCCGCCGGACTGCGTGGTGGCGACGAAGTCCTGGATGAATAAAGTGCCGTTAGCGTCCGTAACGTTCCATCGGTTCGTCCCGATAATCTCGGGCTGGAAGGGAAGAGCCAGTGTGGTGCCATTTATGTCATATGCGAAGATGTAAAGTTCGCCGTCTACGAATTTGCCTGTCGGGTCGTTGAACTCGAGAAGAGCGGCTTCCTGCCCGTTTACGTGTGCATATTCGAAGGCTTTCTCGACAAATGCCACAAGCTCCTCAGGAGATGCGGTGGAGCCGGTATCCGGCTTGGGGGTAGGCGTCACTTCCGACTGGTTCTGGCAGTCTTTGAAATTGCCGCTGCATACGATGTAGGAGTTCCCGTCACTTCCCCGGGTTAACCGGTAGTATGTGGTCTTATAGTACAGGTTCGGCCGGACCGGATGCAGATAGACATAGTCCACCCAGCCAGTCTCGTTACTCAGTGCTCCTTCTAAAATTTCGTCACGGAACGGTTTACCGGTAACATCCGTCTTGCCCTTGAAATTATTGCCGACAAGCTGAAAGTTATCCGCATGGGCAACCATGGTCAGATTCATATCGTAGACGAAAGCGTAGAGGCCCGGGTCCTCCGGGTTCAGATACGGAGCTTCGCCTGCGTTGATGCGCTGGAACGTATCGGAGGCGTTCTTCTCGATTGCTGTGGCGGTTGTGTTTACAAGCTCTACCACAGCTTCATCGGTGAATGTCTGCCGGGCGCATCCGACCCCGAGATTCCGGTAGATGATCTTCTCATAATCACTGACTCCCTGCTCATCCTTCTGATCCCGCACATTATCGAGAGCCTGCTGGAAAGCGGTGACCAGGGTGTCCGGGACATCCTTACTAAAGATATAGTAGAAGTCATTCTCGCTCAACGTATACACGATCTCATAGGCATTGGGATCCGCGGCAGTCTGCAGAATCTGGTGCCGCCCTGCAAGGTCCCCGGTTGCCCACAGGTCGATCTGGCCCTCTTCCAGCATCCGGAAGAGGTCTTCTGGGGTTTTGCCGTTTACGACCTTAGATGCGTACACGCCCTGGTTGGCGAGGAGGTCATTTTCAATGGAAGCCTCTACCGCACCGATCCGGTACTGGTTGAGATCCTCCGGAGAGGATATTGTAATATTGCTGCTCACCGGTGCATAGAGCACGAAACTTGCCCTGGCAAAAGGTCCTGCCCACTTGTAGAGAGGGTCACGCTCGGGTGTACGGACGATGGAAAAAAGCACCGTACTGCTGTTGTTCTGCGCTATCTTGAAACCTTCCGCCAGGGGGACAATGCGGACATCTTCCCTTGAGCGGTTCACGCCTATGTTTTTGAAGACCGTCTCGAGGATCTCCACAGAGATCCCGGTGACATTCTCCTCCCCCTGGTAGTTGAAGGGAGCCCACTCTTCGGTCAGGTAATTGAGCTGGACAAGGCCGATCGATGGGATGTACCGCCCGAGGATCCGCTCATAAGTGCTGATTCCAGAGGCATCTTTCTCCTGTTTGACGGCATCAAGTGCCTGCTGGAAAGACTGGACGACTGAATCAGAGGTATTTTTATTGAAGGCATAATAAAGATCCTGGGTCTCTAACTGATACACAACCGTGTAGGAGTAAGAGTTCCCGGTCACCTCCTCGGCAAAGTACCTGCCTGCAGCTTCAGGGAACGCACAGAGGTCGATCTCCCCGCTCTCGAGTCCGGCGATGAGTGCGGATACGTTGCTTTCGGGCACGAGCTGGCTCTGGTTTACCCCGATCTCGAGCAGCTGCTGGACCGCGACATCGTCGGTGGTCACCCCGATCCGGTACCCCTTCAGGTCTTCAGGGCTCTCTATTGTGATTCCCCGGTCCTGTTTGGCAAACAGAACGTACCTGTCCGTATAGATAGGCCCCGCCCATTTGAGGGACTGTTCCCGTTCGGGGGTCCTTGCCGTGCTGAAGAGAACCGTACCATTCCCGGTGAGAGCCGCCTGGTACCCCTCAGTCCAGGGAACCAGGTTTATCTCCTCGCGGGTCACCTTCTCCCCCATCTTCTCGGTGACCGCTCCAAGGAGGTCAACGGAGATGCCTTGCATCGTACCGTTCTCCATGTAGTTATAGGGCGGTAGCTGTTCCGTATAGTATGTAAGGTTGGTCGACATCGTGGTGTCTTTCAGGTCTGCAGGCTCAGCCTCAGATTCCTGAAGGGACCCGGCGGCTGGAGACTAAGCTCCAAGCAGCAAAACGATAAGGATAAGATACGTGTACCGTAGAGATAACGACATGAAAAGAGTCTGCTATCAACGTATAAATGAATGATGAACGCCCCTCACCATTTTGAAAAAGAACGCCAGCCCGGGGGTATACACGGAAGACTGGAGTGCGCAATGCCCGGCAGCGTAACTAATTGGCTGTAGAATTGATTTGACCCTCTATCTTACCCCTTATTGCAGAAAGGAGAAACAGGGTAATTGGTTCCTTAGCGTTTATCCAGGAGAATCTTCCCTGATTTATCCTATTTTTACAGGATATTATTCTCTGTTTACAGCTTTCAGTACAACTGCTCCATCCTTATCTTCCGCCTCCACGTCAAAACCGGCACCTTCGAAAAGCTCTTTCCACTCAGCTTCCAGAAGCTGAGGCCCGTGGTCATGATGCTGAATAAGCGGTTCGACAGCTATCAGTTCTCCTCCGGCTTTCAGGACTCTTTTGATTTCAAAGAGGGCATGGCGGATATCTTCAAGGTGATGGAGCATGAAAAAGCAGGTTGCCGTTTCGATAGAGCCGGCTTCAAAGGGAAGGGCATAGGCACTTCCGGTCCTGAACTCAACGTTGGGAACCCCCTGGACATCGGCGTCCATCTGCGCCTGGGCGGCAAGGGATTCATGGATTTCGATTCCGTAAACCTTCGAGCCGGGGTTGTTCCCTGCGATTTCCATCGTGATGCCCCCGAAACCACAGCCTACATCCAGAACCGTTTCACCTCTGATTTCGGGAAGGACTTCAGGAAGGACCCCGGCCCTCACCCTGCCCATCCGGTCTTCAGGAAACTTTGCAGCTTCCGCTTTTCCCGCATCTATCGAGGTGTACGGGAGAATTGCATAGACTTTTGAGCCGTTTACGGCCATCAGGCCTTTCACGCAGGCAGTGCTCTCATCGGCTACTACCAGCTCCACAGGCGAAACCCCGACGTCCCCGGAAAAACGAAGGTTCCATTCCTCCCTTTTTTCCGGATACCGGATGGAAAGAGGGGTATGGACAACGATGTAATGAGAGTAATTCGGGTTGAAATATGTGGATACGGACTCCGGCTCATTCAGGCGGATTTCATTTATACTGTCCCTGAAGAGGGCAAGGAGCCCCAGGGCCTCTGCATCGGCCTCGTTTCTTACACTGCCTATTTCTTCAAACATATCCCTGACTTTGAGTTTGGAGAATAAAAGCTCTTGTATGGGAGAAACTTAAAAAAGTTGAGAAGAAACAAAAAAATGCAGGTGAAAGCTTGAAAAAAAATAATGCAGGTGGAAAGTCGAAAAGAAACAAAAAAAATGCAGTGAAAGCTTGAAAAAAAGAAAATCAAAGAAAGGTGAAAAGTGCAGATAAAAGATTACCTGCACTCAGACGTTGTATGCGATCTCGCCGTGCTGGGTCCTGTCAAGCCCGATGTTTTCCTCGCTGACGCTTACCTTGAACCCGATAGTTTTCTGGAGCACAAATCCGATTATGATTGTGCAGACGACTGCATAGACAATCGTTATAACTACCCCTTCAAGCTGGAGAATTAACTGCTGCGGGTTGCCAAGAAGAAGTCCCGTGGCTCCCACGCTTGCAAACACGCCTGTTAAAAGGGCACCTGTAATTCCGCCGACCCCGTGGACCCCGAAAGCGTCCAGGGAATCGCCATATCCGAGCTTGTCTTTGAGTTCCACAGCCATGTAGCAGATAATTCCGGAGATCACACCTATCGGAATTGCTGCCATCGGCGTAACAAAACCGGCAGCAGGGGTGATTGCAACGAGCCCTGCCAGGATCCCTGAGGCAAAACCGATAGCGGTGGGTTTTCCCGCATGCAGCCATTCTACTGCCATCCAGGTAAGGGATGCGGCTGCGGGTGCAACGAGGGTCGTAATGAATGCGACTGCTGCGATCTCATTTGCTGCCAGGGCCGAGCCGGCATTGAACCCGAACCATCCGAACCAGAGAAGCCCTGCCCCTAGCAGGGTGAGCGTGAGGTTGTGGGGTTCCAGGGAATCGAAGCCATACCCCTTCCTCTTGCCAAGGTAGACCAGGATTGCAAGGGAGGAAATACCCGAAGTTACATGGACAACCGTCCCGCCTGCAAAGTCCAGGGCTTCTCCTGTAAGAAAGCCGCCTCCCCAGACCCAGTGGCAGACCGGGGCATAGACGAGAAGTCCCCAGAGTGCGATGAATGCGATGTATGACTTGAACTTGACACGCCCGACAATAGCCCCGGAGATAAGAGCAGGAGTAATTATTGCAAACATCCCCTGGAATACGACAAACGCATAGGTGGGAATGGTCCCCGTTACCGAGTAAGGGTCAATCCCCTGCAGGAATGCGTGCTCAAGCCCACCTATAAACCAGTTGCCACTTCCGAAAGCGAGCGAGTAACCTATTACGACCCATTCTATAGCCATGATGCCCATTGCAACAAACGAGTGCATCATGCAGCTCAGGACATTTTTGCGCTGGACAAGCCCGCCATAGAAAAGGGCAAGCCCGGGAAGCATTAACAAAACAAGTGCGGAAGAAATCATTACCCATACGGTGTCTGCTGCTACGATAGCCATTTTCCATCCCACCTTAAATAGCAACAGGTCCGCTTTCATCCGTGCGGATCCTTATGACGTTCTCAAGGGGCAGCACGAAGATCTTGCCGCTTCCGACATGCCCGTCGTTGCCCTTTGCACCATTCTTTATCGCTTCAATCGTTGCTTCAAGGAAATCGTCGTTTACTGCAATTTCAAGCTTGATTTTCTCGAGAAGGGTTACCTCCGACTCCATTGCCCTGTAGAGTTCCAGATGTCCTCTTTGTGCACCATATCCCGAAGCGGATGATACTGTCAACCGGTTTACTTCAATTTTCTGAAGCTCGTGCTTGACTGCGGAAAGCCTTTCAGGCCTTATCATTGCTATTATGTACTTCATTGTGACCACCAGAAGGTAACCTAGTTCTCGGTTAATAGAATTTAAACATTCCTATTAGGTTCAAACTCAGGCTACGTTTTTCGGAAAAGTTAAATAATACAAAGTCGGAAAAAGGAAAGAAACCTTTGGTTTCCTAGTTTTCATATAAAGAAGGGATGATATGATGTTTGATACCGGTTCTACTGGTTTTATGCTGCTTGCGACAAGCCTGGTGATGTTTATGACCCCCGGGCTGGCCTTCTTCTATGGAGGGCTTGCCTGCAAGCGCAATATTCTTGGTATAATGATGCAGAGCTTTGTCTCTCTGGGAGTTACGACTATTTTGTGGTTTATAGTCGGCTACTCCCTCTGTTTCAGTGGAGGAGAGGGAGCCGTCATAGGCAACCTGGACAAGGCCTTCCTGCACGGAATTACCCCGATAAGCGCCTTTGGAGACGGGAGGTTTCCGGAAATCGTTTTCGTGGCCTACCAGATGATGTTTGCGATCATCACCCCGGCCCTGATAACGGGGGCTTTTGTTAACAGGGTCACCTTCAAGGCCTACATGATTTTCCTGGTGCTCTGGCAGCTTTTTGTCTACTACCCCTTCGTCCACATGGTATGGGGCGGAGGACTGCTGGCCGAGTGGGGAGTCCTGGACTTTGCAGGAGGAATCGTGGTACACGCGACCGCAGGGTTTGCGGCCCTGGCAGCCGTTTCCTTCGTAGGTTCAAGAAAATTCAAGGACCATAAGCCCAACAGCATCCCCCTAATGGCCATAGGGACGGCACTCCTCTGGTTCGGATGGTACGGGTTTAACGCCGGGAGCGAACTCAACGCGGACGGGATTACGGCCCTTGCCTTCCTGAACACCGACATCGCGGCGTCTTTTGCGGCAATCACCTGGCTGAGCATTGAATGGTATAATGAGAGAAAGCCTAAGTTCGTGGGCTTCATGACCGGGGCCGTTGCGGGACTTGCTACCGTCACTCCGGCTGCAGGCTTGGTTTCCATGCCCGTGGCAGCCTTCATGGGCATCATGGGAGGTATTGTCTGCTACTTTGCAGTCCACCTTAAAAACAGGATGGGTTGGGACGATGCCCTGGACGTCTGGGGCGTGCACGGCATAGGTGGAGTGCTTGGCTCCATCCTTTTAGGGGTCTTTGCCTCGACCGCCGTAAACCCCATGGGAGCGGACGGGCTGCTCTACGGAGGAGAAGCCTTCTTTCTCAAACAGCTGGCTGCGGTCATCGGGGCCTCAATCTACGGCTTCGTCTTCACCTACATCATGCTGGTCCTGATCAATGCAATAACCCCTGTAAAGGTCTCCGAGGAAGAAGAAGAGGCAGGTCTGGACCTCGCAATCCACGGGGAAACCGCCTACGACATCGGTTTTATCTGAGTGAAAGAAATTCGGCACAGGATATTTGAAAGGGGTTCCGGGGAAACCGGGACCCAAAATTATTTCGTTATTAGCTTTTTTAGTTTCTTTGGCTTCTTTTTAGCTTCATTAGCTTCTTTTTAGCTTCATTAGCTTCTTTTTAGCTCCTTTGGTTTCTTCTTAACTTTTTTAGAGTACAGTTCCGATTTGCCCCTTTCCACAACTGATATAATTCCTTTTCTATACCAGCGGTTCCAAAATAAATTGAAACAGGAATATGTAAGGCAGGGCAATATGTAGTTAGTCTCCAAAAGACTCATTTCAAGATAATTTGAAATAGTGACGAGTATATAGATCCTTTAATCACCAAAAAACAAGTCGTTGAAAATCGCGCATTAAATGCGCTACAAACCTGCGTGACCCCCGGGATATGGGTGGCCCGTTCAAAGAATGCTATGAAAATAACTTTCATCGAGGGGTCCTCAAGGGGGGCAAAATTGTAGGGGGTCTCAATGGCACCGGAAGACCGTCGGAATTTCATATCAATTTATCTTGATATTCAGTGTCCAGCTTTTTATGAAAGTAATTACTGAATCAATTAAGGGATAAAAATTGAGGATAAAATATTGTTCTTGAACGAAATGCTTTGATACTTCTGAAGTATCAGCATAAATGGGAACTTCGATTTTCAATAATTATTAAAGGTGGTAAAGATGCCGGGAAATCCACAGGAAATCAAACTTGTTAACAATGCAATGGCCAACGCAACCCGAAGGAAAATAATGAACTTTCTGGCCGAAGGCGCGAGGACAGCAGAGGAAGTAGGAGGGGCAGTTGGCAAGGCAATGCTCGACTATCATCTCAAGTTATTGCAGCAGGCAAGCCTGATCGAAGTAAAAGGGGGGACTGCAAGTCTCACCGAGTACGGAAGGAATTTCCTGGAGGGCAAACCTGAGAAAGGGGAGGAGAAAGGTGCAGACCTCCACCAGGCAAAGCCCGTGGAGATTGTAGAGGTTAAGCAGCTTCTGCCCTGCATAGCGGATTCAACAAAATTCAGGACAATTGCAAACATGGCCCCACCCCTGGGAGGAGTCCTCAAGACCCTGGAACCTCTTTTCCCGAGAGGCAGGTACTCGGAAAGAATAGGAGCCCTGATAACCCAGAAAGGGGAAGTCATCACAACCATCTACGGCACGGGAAAAGTCACCATGACCATGATCAAAAACGAAGCCGAGGCAAAAGAGATGCTTGAGAGCCTGAAGGGCACGATAAACGAGGCAATCGCAAAAGGTGTCGCTCCGGCCCCAGGGGAAAAGGTCAGGGTAGAACCCATGGAGATCTATAAGTATCTGCCAAAAACCGACTGCAAAGATTGCGGGGAACAGAGCTGCTACACCTTTGCCATCAAGCTCATGGCCGGGGAGGTCTCCCTGGACAAATGTACACCCCTAAAAGACTCAAAATATGCGGTCAACCAGGAACATCTGCAGGTCCTTACTGCATACATCTGACCCGGTTAAATGAAAAAAGTACCATCATTTTTCTTTACTGTTTTTATTTTTTATTACTCAGATACTTATTATTTTTTATTTCCCTGCTGCTTTCTGAGCCTCTTTTTTAATATTCTTCATCATCTCCCCTACAAGCGTTGCTTTTTCACAGTGTGATGCCTCTTTCGGGCTGCAGTTCATGAGCACACTCATCACCCGGTCTGCTGTCCGGAAATAACCAAGGTCTTCGAGCCTGTCCAGGAGTTCGGATAGCTGTTCGCTGAATTCCCGACATTTATCATGGTTACAGACCGCCTGCTCATGCAGAGTGCACACACAATCCAGGGCTTTAATTATTTCATTCGAGAGATTTTCGGTCATGAGGAATGGTCCTATTCAGCAACTTTTTTTGTAAAATTTAAGAAGATTAACGAATTGGAACTCACTTTCCGCAGATGTACACAAATGTATCATTTATATTCCGATTTGCCCGATATTCTTAATATTATTGCGAGTTGGTTTTTAAGTCATGGTCATATTGAGAAAATAGGTGGCATTTTTGTGGACTTCTGCGGAAGGTCGGTTGGAAGCAAAGCTTGAATGAAATTAAGGGGGTATTAAAATGTTTAATATCAGATATTTAAAATGCCTGCAACATCTAAAATGTATATGCACGCCCACAGTTTTCCATCAGATCTTCTATCAGGGTAGCATAAAAATTCTCCGGGACCTTAACTTTTTCTCCTGTCATATTTTCCTCTGCCATTTCGGTCATTCGGGTCACTTCAGTCATTATTCCTCTTGCTTCCATATCTTCTTTGCAGGCATATACCCGGCATCCGGGCAGGTCTGCTGTGCCGGCAAGCAAGTGATAGACCCCCGTCTCCTGCAAGGAAAATCCGGGCGTTTCCTGAGCGGGCAGCCAGCTTGAGGCAGAGCTCCAACCCGGGGGCGAAGGGCGGCTTTGTCAGCAGAAATACATCCAGATCTTCCGTATCCGGCGCTTCAGACCTCATTTTTTCTGGTTTCATATTTAAATCTCCACCTCAGAGCAGGATTACACAATCAGAGTTTTCCATTGCTTCCAACAGATCCTCTTCATCGACCAATTCCACGGTTTCTATCAGGGTTTCCCCGAAAAGACCTCTTTCCACAAAAGAGGGTTCGTGGGCCAGAACCTTCAGTTCTCCATATGAGTAGAGAATATCCGAAAGGTTTGGGACTCCAAGCATTTTGCTGTCCTGCCCGGCAACTACAAGATAAACTCCGTCTCCGTAAAGGCCCAGGGTCACCTCCATCTCATTAAGGCTTACCGCAGCCGCATTCAATGCTCCAAAGGCTTTTTCGCTGCCGTAAGGGGCAGTGTCCAGCAGATAGAAAACTGATTTCATCTTACCTCATCCGGAGAGTTTATCTTGATAGTGAGATTACTCTATCACTCTTGCTTAGCATTTCAGAGAGTTCGTAGAGACTGGAAATTTTAATTCCAGGAATGTAATCTCCGCAGTTACTTCCGTTCACAGAATCCTCTTTTGCAGTGTAACCTCTAGCAGCAGCACACCGTGCACAGGCTCTAATCACAGCTCCTTTCTCTGTAAGTCCGGTGAAATGTTCACCTGCGTTGGAAAAAAAGGACGGGGTCTGGCCTTTTTTGGGGATGTGCACTGCATCCAGGTACAGGAATATATTCACATGATATCGTTTAAGTGCTTCCTCGGCAAGTTTGCAGGCAACTTCAGCGTATTCAGAGATATAAGGGCCATCGGTGAGCACTATGGAAAGTGTCTTCAAAATTTCCTCCATAGCTTGTGTTTTAGGTAGCATGACTCAAATGTAAACGGTCAAAGTCTGTAGATGTTCCTGATTATTTGTATACTCTGGTTCTTTAAGAAGTGTACACCTATCCAGAGCGACCTGTCCGGCCATAAGTCTTATGGCAAAGCTGTAACGGCCCTGTTCCCCACACTTGCCGCAGTTTGTCCGGGGAAGAGAGTTGTAAATATCCATGAGTTCAACCCTGACCTTTTCCCTGGGAGTTGGGGCTACACCTTTTGCAATAGCCTCATTGATAATATTCTTCAGGTTTTCAAGCTCTTCTTTAGCTTCATCCTCGTTTTTAATCATCCTGATGGAGACTTTTCCGCTGCCGTAAATAGTTGTAATAATTTCTCCTTTTTGAATTATCAAGCTGTCTTTTCTATCCGAATAATTGCTTCTGGGAAAGAGGGGCTCAAGGAGTTTCAGGATTCCCCCAGGAGGAGGAAGCATATTTGCGCTTACCCTGAGTTTTGAGGGATCTGCTATGCAGGGCAAAAGCTGCCTTATTTCTGCAATCTCCACCGGCTTTGCCTGAGAAAAGTCCATAGTTTTCTCCTCACTCTTTCCTGTTTTATTCTTCAGGAACTTCCTGCCATATTCACTCAGCTTCACAGTCCCTTCCTCAAACTTAACCAGACCTGCCTGTTGTAAAATCTTGAGGTGAAAGGCAAGGGTCTTCGTCCCGATTATATTTTCCAGTTCCCCGGAATTTCCATATCCATTTGCCAGGAAGTTAATAATCCTCCTGCGGGTACCGTTGGCCATAGCAAAGTTCACGAGTTTTGTCTCATTAGGATTTCCCGGCATCTCTAACACCTACTGGAAATTTTTCTCCGACCTTGTGAATAGAACTACAATATCAATATCCATTTATATTCAGCATTATTCATAATTTTCAAATCAATGCCAGCCGATTTGCAAGATATCCAGCCACCACAGCTATGGAGAAAACAGTCACCACGAAGGCTGCCAGCAGCCTCTTCTTGAATATGGATGAAAGAAGGGTCAGCTCGGGTATGCTGGCCCCTGCACCCCCGATTATCAATGCAAGAACGACTCACACACTCATTCCCTTTTCAATGAGTGCCAGTCCAACCGGGATCATGGTTTCCGCCCGGATATAGATAGGAATGCCAATAATTGCAGCCACAGGAATTGCCAGAGGGTTGTTTGGTCCTGCGAGGCGGGTAATAATCTCCGTGGGCACGAATCCGTGAATGAATGCACCGATGCCCGCTCCAAGGAGAAGATAAGGCACTAGCTGACGGAACAGGCTAAACGCGAATCCTGCAGACCGCTGTATCCTGGATTTAGCGTCCGTTGCCTGCTGACAGTCACAGCTGTTTCGTACAACTGCCACCGACTTAACCTGACTTGAGAAGCCAGACCTATCAAGCAAGAGGCCGATAACAACCGTAGCCACGAAGGTGACGGCAAAATAGAAGGAGGCTGTCTTCCAGCCCAGTAAAATGATAAACAGGGATATTATTACCGGGTTTAGCAAGGGTGATGAGAACAGAAATGCCATTGCTGCAGCGAAGGGCACCCCGGCCCTGAGCATCCCCAGGAGAAGCGGTATGGTTGAACAGGAGCAGAAAGGAGTCAGTGCACCAAATCCTGCCCCAAGGACACTGCCTACAACTTTATTCCGCCCTCCCATGGCTTTTTTTATGGTTTCATCCGGCAAATATTCCTGAATCAGTCCCACAAGAAAGGTTATCCCAATGAATAAAACAATAAGCTCTACGGCGATTTCAATGAAGAAATTGGCCGCCACAGTTAAATTATCCAAGAACATCCTGACCTTCCTTTAAAATTTACTTTTTCTTCTTTACTTTTTCTTCAAATCATCGAAAGCTACACCTATTGGAAATCTGGAATTACCAGAGCTATTCTGGAATTACCAGAGCTATTTTTCTCTGGGGGCCAACATTACTCCTCCATAAGCAACTTTGCCTGGTTAAGCAGTCCGATAACTGCCCCGTCCGAAAGGCGAAAATAAGACCATTTCCCTTCTTTTCTTTCTTTGATAACACCCGCATTTTTCAATATGGAAAGATGGTGAGAAACAGTCGATTGAGAGTTATCAAGAGCAACAGTCAGTTCGCAGACACACAGTTCTCCTTCTTTCAATAACTTTACAATCTTAAGCCGGTTGATATCTGCGAAGGCCTTAAAAATTTTAACTTCCGAAGACAAAGCTTCCTCATCCAGCCTATCCACCAGAGAAATGAGCTTTTGCGTCCTTGTCTCAAAGTGATCTCTTTCAGGAATGAAACGCCTCAATCTTTCGATTTCCACTTTACAGATTTTTCTATTCACATTCGATCTCCTTTAAGATTGCCAGGATTACCGGCAGCAGCCACATCCACCTTCTAAGGGAAGCAATTTGTTTTTACTCTGTTCCCCGGACCAGCATTCTACGCAGAGCTTTATGATTCCTAGTTCTTTGTGATTAGCCCTTAACAAAGAGTATTCTTCTTTTCCACATATTACACATTTAAGGCTCATTTTCCGAAACCTCAGTAGAAAATCTATATTCAGTGTACAGGAGAAATTCGAATCCACAAAATCACAATTCATATCTACAGGCATCGATATGATTTAAACTATATTTTCCTGCCAGTATTTTTCATATTCCTTGAGAACTGCGGCTTTGAAGTTTTCCAGTTCTGTTTCAGGAATCTCATTCATCTTCAAGAGGTTCTGTATAAGCTCTTCATTGTCCACATCTTCAGGGCCCTTGCCTGCAGAAAAATATTCCTTAAATTTCTCATCAAGCCCAGCAATTTCCAGATCTTTGCTACCAATTTGGACCTTTCTGAAACTTACGATAGAAGGACCGCAACAACAGCAACTTTTGCCACTTCCAACAAGTTTACCAAGTAAGTTTTTTCCAAGTTTACCCATTTGAGTATGCCTCCTTTAGGACTATATCAAGATGTGTTGATATATAGATATGTAAATATGATATAAAAATATTACTAATTCAAAAAATAGTATCTCCAAAATAGCATTAAAAAGAAAGTTTTAATAGGAAGTTATTTCAAAATAATTTGAAATAGGAAATTTTAAATAGGTTAATAGGGTATTTCAAAATAATTTGAAATCACAATTTGGGATCTGAAAAAATGACGCTGGATTACCTCACATATCTAATAGGGATCGGCTTACAGTCGGTGCAGGAATACCTGGCCCTGCATGTGCTGATGTGCCTTGTACCTGCATTTTTCCTGGCAGGAGCAATAGCATCCCTTTTTTCCAAGGAATCAGTACTGAAGTTCTTCGGAGCAGATGCCCCAAAGTACGTATCTTATACGGTGGCTGCAGTTTCCGGCTGTCTGCTTGCGGTCTGCAGCTGTACGGTGCTCCCCCTCTTTGCAGGGATTTACAAACGGGGAGCCGGAATCGGGCCTGCAAGCACCTTTCTTTTCTCAGCGCCGGCTATCAACATCCTTGCAATCGTCTACACGGCCAAGATCCTGGGTTATGACCTGGGAGCTGCAAGGGCATTTACCGCCATCCTGATGTCCGTACTTATCGGACTGGTCATGGCATTTGTCTTCGAGAAGAACAACGTGGAAAGGAAA
>DUKH01000219.1:29274-33454 GCA_013329415.1 Methanosarcinaceae archaeon
AAAGGTCCTGGGATGGGTTCCGCTGATCATATTAATCTGGGTTCCCCTGATCGCGATTACGGCTTACTTTTCCTTAAAATGGTTCAGTCCTGAGGAACGGGCAAGCTGGATGGGAGAAACCTGGTTCCTGACAAGGCAGATCTTCCCCCTGCTCTTGATGGGGGTTTTCTTTGCAGGGATAGGCGTTGAAGTCCTACCAAAGGAATTTGTTGCATCGCTGGTTGGGGGAAATTCCCTCAGTTCAAACCTTATCGCCTCAGTTTCAGCAGCCCTGATGTATTTCTCAACCCTGACCGAAGTCCCTATCATCAAAGCCCTTACCCTTCTCGGTATGGGGGAAGGACCTGCCCTGTCAATGCTCCTTGCAGGTCCTGCGCTCAGTCTCCCAAACATGATCGTCATCAACAGGATTATGAAGCCGAAACGTGCGGCACTCTACATCTCCCTGGTGGTGTTGATTGCAACCATATCGGGCCTGGTCTACGGAAGCCTGATGGCATGAACAAATTACGGAAAGTATTTCAAATTTGGTTGAAATACTTAATGAAAAATAAGGATGTAAAATAAAGATCAAAGGTGAAAACATGAAAATCGAAGTACTGGGAACAGGATGTACAAAGTGCAAGAAACTGAAAGAACTTGCCGAAAAAGCAGTAAAGGAAACGGGCGTGGACGCAGAAGTTGTAAAGGTAGAAGACTTTGACGAGATCCTTAATTACGGAGTCATGATCACTCCCGGTCTTGTGATTGACGGGGATGTAAAGGTGGCAGGCAAAGTCCCCAGCCTTGACGACATCAAGAAGTGGCTTACCGAATAAGAACTATCAAATTTATTAACGATCTAAAGCTGATGAATAATCGGCAACTGATGAATAACTATACAGATTTGAACTTCATTGACTGAGTATAAATTTATTACTAAACTTAAAACGAAAAAAAGGTGACAATTATGGCTGAAGAAACAAAATGCTCCTGTGGTTCGGCAAACGTGGCAATTTTCCCCTGCGTCGGATCCGCCAATGTAGGCCAGCTCTCAAACAAGATCGCAATCGAACTGGAGAAAGAAGGTATTGGAAACCTGATGTGCACGGTCGGGATCGGGGCAAGGGCACCGGGACTCATGAAGTCCGCCGAAGCTTCCGATAGGATCATAGCCATTAACGGTTGTCCCGTAAACTGCGCAAGCAAAACTATGGAACTGGCAGGTTTCAAGGTGGACCGCGAGATCGTGATTTCCGACTTAGGTATTAAGAAAACAAAGGACAGAGATCTCAAGGAGGAAGAAGTCGCCGAAGTCCTTGAGAAAGTTCTGGAGATCCTGCAGTCCGAGTGATCTCCTATTCACTTTTTTTTACAGTGAACCTATTATTAAGAGCCTTTTTTGGCAGAAAACTATTTTGACAGATAACTATTTTGGCAGAAAACTTTTGGCAGAGGCCCGTTTTAGCAAAATATTGGATTTTGGACCTCAACTGCCAGCTTTTTTGAAATAATATATGGCCTGGACTTCCGCGGGTCACGGACACTCAAAATTTTAAGACATGCCTTGAAAAAGTATATATGCCCATATTTCAATGATTGATTATATGATTGATGAGGAAAATGTGCAGATTTTCAAGGCTCTGAGCGAAGAAACAAGATACAAAATCATAAAAGTCCTGCTCGAAGGGGAGCGCTGCGCCTGTGAGATTCCGGACCTCATAGGCAAGACCCAGTCCAACACCTCCATGCACCTGGCAAAACTGCAGAACTGGGGGGTCATCAAAGTAAGAAAAGACGGAAAGATGAGGCTTTATTCCATAGATAACGAAAAAGTCCGGAAGATTTTGAAGATCCTTGAAGAATAAGTCCTTTTTTCCGGCTGTGCTTCGGATACACCTTTTACACTCATTATATTTCGGGAACTTTATATTCCGGAAACTTCCAAATCAAACTCATCACGAACCTTCATTAGAATGAACATGAGGGGCCGGAAAAAATTAGATTGAATTAAAAACGGCAGCAATCACAGCCTCCCGCGCATGAGGGGAGAAGGTTCTGATTACCGTATTCTATCCCCCAGCATTCAAAGCAAATTTTTACCATTCCAAGTTCCTTGTGCTTTACCCTGAGCAGTGAATTTTCTTCCTTTTTGCAGATAGCGCATTTTACCATAGACATGCTCCTGAACTTTTCCTATAGGCCTGAACTCTCCCTTAATGTTCCGGGTGGGGTTTTGTTAGAGATCTGTCTTTCTTTTTCATATAAAAGGGTTTTATTCGATGCGAAAGGAATATATCAGATTACAATCATATCAGTATATGTTGATATGAAGAATTAATGATACATTTCATAAACAGAACCATAAGAAAAGAAGGAACCCCAAATGACCGACATCTTCTACCCCTTTCAATGGATCGCGGACAAACTGACCTACGAGCTTTTCGGAATAAATCCGGAAACCCATCTTGCAGCCAGTGTCAACTTCATCATTTACGACGTGCTGAAGATATTTTTCCTGCTCTCGGTGATGATCTTTGCCATATCTTACATCAGGACCTACATCACCCCTGAAAAAACCAGAAAGGTGCTCGGAGGCAAGAAAGGGCTCCGTTACCATCTGATGGCATCCCTGATAGGCACGGTCTCCCCGTTCTGTTCATGCTCCTCAGTGCCCCTGTTCATAGGGTTCGTTGAAGCCGGAGTTCCCCTGGGAGTTACCTTTTCCTTCCTGATTACCTCTCCCCTGGTAAACGAAGCCGCAGTCGCCGTGCTCTGGGCAACCCTTGGTTTCAAGGCAACTGCGATCTACGTGGTTTCAGGCATTGTACTCGGGGTCTTCGGAGGCTATCTGATTGGCGTCCTTAAACTGGAAAAGTACGTTGAGGAATTTGTTTACAAAATCAAAGTAGGAAACACAGCCGTCGGGCAGGAAAACCTGAGCGTGAAAGAGAGGGCAGGAACCGCATTTGAAGGCGTAAAAGAGATCGTAGGAAAGGTCTGGATCTATGTGATAATAGGGGTCAGCATCGGCGGAATTTTCCACGGCTATGCCCCGGAAGGCATCCTTGCAAAATACGCAGGCGAGGACAACCTGTTCGCAGTACCGATTGCCGTTATCCTGGGTGTCCCCCTGTACTCGAACGTCATGGGCATGATCCCTGTAGTGGAAAGCCTGATTGGAAAAGGGCTGCCAATCGGAACTTCCCTGGCTTTCCTGATGTCGGTCACAGCCGTGTCCTTCCCCGAGATGATCATTCTCAAAAAGGTGCTGAAAAAAGAGCTGATTGCGATCTTTGTTTCTATTGTGGCAGCCTCGATCATCTTTACAGGCTACCTTTTCAACATACTGCTGTAAATCTACCTGCTGTAAATCTACCCGAAAGCTTGGAAAATTGAGCGATTGAAAAGAGAGATTGAAAAAACACAGAACCTGAAATCAAAAACCGAATAAAAAGACAAAAGAGTGGTGAAAAAACATGAAAATAGAAATTCTCGGAACCGGATGTGCAAAGTGCAAGAAAACGAAAGAAGCCATTGAAAAAGTCCTGAAGGAAAACGGAAAGGAAGCCGAAGTCGTGAAAGTGGAAGATTTTGAAACGATCCTGAACTACGGCGTTATGATCACCCCTGCCGTCGTGGTTGACGGCGAGGTAAAAATTGCAGGCAAGGTCCCGAATGAAGAAGATATCAGAGAATGGGTCGCCTGAGTTTTGAATCCGGGAAAGCCCGGATTAGTTCTTTTTTCGATAAAATCCCCTGACTTCCGAGAAAGGATTGATTAACCGCTTTTCCCATAATAATAGGAAAGAAGGAAAAAGGGGAGAAATAACTACCTGAGGCAATCTTATGTCAAAGATAACCGTAAATTCCACAATATGCGACTTTACCCACAAAGTTTGCGGAAAACTGAAAGGCGATAAAATCATCGTGGATATCGAGACTCCCTGTGAAAAAATAAAGGAGATCTCGCACCTGGAAGTCCCCATGATGGGGACCCTGGACATCAAAGATAATTACGTGATGGAAAGGGCAAAAGAGGCAAAAATCTGCTCGAACTGCCTGGTGCCCTGCGGGGTGCTCAACATCTGCAAACTGGAAAGCGGTTTCCTTGCAAAATCCCTGGCAAAAAAAGCTGGCAGCCTGAGTATTGATTTTGATGAGGTCTGAGAATAGTCAAAATTTACCTGAAATCCAAATT
>DUKH01000104.1 GCA_013329415.1 Methanosarcinaceae archaeon
TTTGAAAAAGCCGGCCGCCTTTGGCGCCCGTGGGCAGGAACGACGCGATATAACTAATTCCGGTTACGTGGGACATGGTTAAGGATCCAGAACCAGCCATTGATTTTCTTTTTACTCAAGAATCAACTGAACAGTTCAAGAAGGCAAAAAGACAAAATAAAAGAGAAAAAAGGAAATGCCGATCTAAAAAAGTACTCAGAGAAGCTTAAAGGCTTTAATGCCTTAAAAGAGGCATGCCTTAAAAAGGTTCCAATCCTTTATTAAGCCAGCTTTACCCCGTTTTTTACCTCCCTTTCAGGCACTGCGAGGACAACTTCCCCGTTTTCTCCTATAAAGCCGGTAGTAAGGACCTCGGAAATGAAGTTTGCTATCTGTTTTTTCGGGAAGTTAACAACACAGATGACCTGTTTGCCTATCAGGTCTTCCTTTGTGTAAAGCTTCGTGATCTGGGCACTGGATTTTTTAATTCCGATTTCCCCGAGGTCTATTTTTAATTTGTATGAAGGATTCCTGGCCTTGTGAAAATCCTCTACTTCGATTATGGTGCCGGCTCTCAACTCTACTTTTATGAAATCTTCCCAGCTTATTTCATTCATAGGATCACTTCAGGTATAAATTTAAGGTATGAATTCGGTTTACTGCCTGTTCTTCATCTCTTTACTTAATCTCCTGTAAAAGTACATATCGGTTTTTCATCGAAAAATATATTTAGAAGTTTGGACAGAGTAATAGTACGTAATTGGGGAGTATCAATGTCTGAAACCATGCATGAAATAACGCTACGGATAGACAAAGCAATTGAAGCAAAAGACACTGTAACAATACTTTCATATTTCAATGAAAACTGTGAAATCTTCCTTTCAGGACAGAAAATTAAGGGGAAAACCGAGGCAAAAAAGTGGATGGAATTGATCTACGGTTACTTTGCAGAACTCCGGATAATCCCTGAAAACGGATTTGTCGGAGGTAGCCTGTTTTTCAGGAAATTTATCCTGAAGGCAACACTCCACGATGGCAGTGAAATCTTATCAAAGCAGGCTGGTGTACTGGAATTTGATGACCAGAAAATAAAGAACCTCGGGCTTGACTTCGACCGAGCTGACTTTGATAAGCTTGACTTAGCATATGCGCTTACAAAGGCCCCGTGAAGCAAAAAGGCAGTCACTATGGCGATTGAAAAATAAAACTCAAGGTTTTATGAAAGGGCTCTCAAGATCTTAAACTTCCGAAATCAGTCTCCGGTTCCTCCCCTGAAGTTCGTCCCTGAACCTGATAATAAACTTCGTGCCTGCTTCTTTTTCCATCTCAATAGTGCCTTCTATCTGGTCCACCAGAGCATTCACAAGCTGCAAACCCAGGATCTCCGGGTTTCTGAAATCAATTCCCTCCGGAAAACCCTTCCCATTATCTGAAAAAACAAGCATGAAGCGGTCATATATTCCGGAGCTGTTTTGAAAGTTTGCACTGACCCGGGTTTTGCCAGGCTTTTCATCCCCACCACTTCCCTCCCTGAGCAGTGCAATATGGATTTCTCCCCGGGTTCCTGCCTGAAAAGCGTACTTCAGAGAGTTGGTAAACAGTTCATTGATAATGATTCCCAGTGCAATTACCGTGTCAACTCCGAGGACTACCCTGTCTACGTCCAGATGCAGGCGGACCTCAGAGCTCCCCACGTTATATGACCTGAAAAGGTCCGCTATCAATTTACGAATATAGGAGCTAAAATCGAGGGAGTCCAGGTCTCCGGACTCATACAACTCTTCGTGGATGAGGGACATTGACACGACACGGTTTTCACTTTCCCTAAAGGCCTCAACAACTTTTTCATCGCTGAATTTTTCCGCCTGAAGGTCAAGGAGGGAGGAGACGATCTGCAGGTTGTTCTTAATCCTGTGGTTGATCTCTTTTTTCCGGAGCTGTTCGGCTTTCGCAAGGGCTTCCTCCGCGACTTTCCTCTCGGTGATGTCAATGACAACACCCTGGAAAAGGGTGGCTTTGCCCTCCTCATCCCTCTGGATAAAAGTCCTTTCGTCAACCCAGCGCAGTTCCCCTTCTTTTGTGAATATCCGGTATTCCATCTTGAAACTTTCATACCCTTCTTCAACGCAGCGGTCGAGGTCAGCACAGACCCTGCCAAAATCTTCCCTGTGGATTATGTTCCCGTAAAGCACCCTCCCGGAGGTGAAGTCCTCAACCGAGTACCCGAACTGGGACACGTTTTCGGATACGAATTCCGAAGGCCAGTTTTCCTCATTTCGCCAGACAAAGACCACGGCAGGGCTATTGTTGATAACGGTCCAGAGGACTTTCTGCACTTCAAGGGCCACCCTCAGAGCTTCCCTGTTCTCCCTCAGCTCGCTGATGTCCACCATTACTCCCAGATGCTCCGGTTCCTCACCCGAAATGGTTCCGGCATTTTTATTGTAAAATTCAGGAAGTTCTTTTTGAAGCGCTTCTTCCAGTTCAGGCAGGGAATACCCCTGAATTGTCCCCCTGGAAAAGTCCGCTACATGCCGGGAAAAAAGTTCGTTGGAACCCCCGGAGACACCGTTCCGGTCCCGGAAAAAGATCGGGGAGGGGATGATCTCTAGCAGGGTCTCAAGAAATAGTATCCTGTTCCGGAGCTTCCGGTCAAGCTTCCCGTATTCGAGAATTTTAGTTAGCAGGGTAAGGACAGCCACCAGAAAGTGTACATCTTCCGGGGTAAACTCCCTTTGCTTTCTACTGTACAGGGTTATCACTCGGGGGGATGCGCCCTGAATTTTGAAGGGAATGCTGATCCCTCCGACAAACTCATGCTCTGCGGGAGGCTGCGCAGTTGTTGGGGGGTAGAGTGTTTGAGGAAAATTTAGAATTTCACAGGACTCGACTTCAAGGACAGAATCAACCATAGCTGCGGTTTTATCCAGCAGAGTCTGGTGGCCTGCTGATGAAAGAGACAGTTCCCCCAACCTGGAAAGAACTTGCTGCTGGTGTTCTTGCAGGCGCGGCTTTTCTTCGTCCGGTTTCCGGGAACTGAGGTTTGGCCCGTGGATGTGTACGAATTCCTCATCAAGAGGCTTGAACATGAGGGAGTATTCCTTTTCCCCTCCTTTTACCACCAAATTCCGGGGCTCCCTCTCCCGGAGGACTTTTCGGACAAAACATGCAACATTTTCAGGAAGTTGATCTCCTGTACGGATACCCCAGACCTCAAGCAAAGGAGCACCTGCCTCGTTCGCATAGAGCACCTCCCCGTCTTTTCCCACTCTGAATATAGGCTCAGGGCTGGTTGAGATGACCTGCTTCATCCAGGAAAATTCATCCACGTCAGCCTTCGCTGCACCAGAGTTAATACTGAACACTTCCCCTTAATGTCAAATTAATTTTATTATCCGTATGATATTGGACATTCAGTACAAAAAAGATTGCATTAATTGAGAATTTCTGCATTGTGTGAATATGTTTAATAATTGAGAATTTCTGCATTGTGTGAATATGTTTAATGAATGAAAAATTAAAAAATGTTTCCAATAAATAATAGGGCAGGAATTTAAAACAAAGAGAACTCTACATATTCTTTTTGCTAAATATCCTGACCCAAAAATTGCCTGAAATAGTAGAATAATTTTTTATTGGTTACTTCCCATCTGTACTCAGGAAGAAAAACTCTGAAAATATAAGGTGGGATGAAACCTGTCAAAAAAACAAACACTAACAACCCTGGTAATCTTACTCCTTACAGCCGCCCTGTTTACATCCGGCTGCCTCAGTGACGGCGGAACGAAGTTTTCAATCTCCGATAACGACACGGAAATCGAAGTAGACCTTCCCGGAACCCCGGAAGATGAATGGTGCCCGGTTGGCTCCCACATCAAGGTCACAAACCCGATCACAAAAAAAGCCCTTGACATGACCGTAATCGGGAAAGAAGAATTCGAAGGGGAAACCCTCTGCAAAGCCGCCCTTGAAACCACAGGTGAAGAAGGCACCTCGACCTTCGAATACATGTGGTCCGAAGACAAGAACACAACTGTCTTCACCAGATACGACACCGAAGGAAACATTTCCCTGAAATACATCTCCAAGGACGGAAAGAAGACGATTATTGGTGGAGATGGAAAGACCCTGGAGTTTTGAGGAGAAAATGAATGAAAGAGTTGAAATAAAAGAGCTCAAACTTCCCCTCATCCCTTTCTTCTGGAAAAGCTAAGCAGCAAGAGCACCACAAAAATAAAAACCAGCCCCGTGAAAACCGGAGCTTCGGAAATAAAACTTTTAACGGATTCGGGAATAAAATCTTCAACCGGGCCAAGAATAGATTCGGGCGTAAAACTTTCAACGGGTTCCCGGTCTTTTGAAGAAAAAGGAGAGTCTGAAGCCTTTATATCGAGGCTCAGGGTATCATGCTGGGAGTAGGTTTTGTCCTCCTCAAAAGAGTAGAAGACATCCGCTTCAACATCGTGTTTTCCCACTTCATTGCCAATCATTTCAAGGGAGATGGTCCTGACCTCACTGCCGGGTTCAAGCGTATACTCAGCCTGATACATCCCCCCTCCGCTGGAAACGAAATATGAACCTGAAACCGAGACCCCGCTCGGGGGCCTGACTACGAGCTGGACGTTCATCGTTTTACCCCCGAGGGGGTTCATTACTCCAAGGTCGAAAACAGCAGTTTCCCCTACATTGAGCTCTTTTTTAGTGCACTGGAAGGCTACCGACGGACCTTTATCGGAAACTTCCAGGGGGATTTCTTTGTGGTTTTTGTGTTCATTTTCATCGAGGTCAGAGGCTTCGATATCTATCAGGTGTTCCCCTGCCGACAACGGCCCCATAACGGTTTTGTAAGCCCCTTCCTCATGGAAGGTATCTATCAAGGTGCCGTCAATTTCTACCCGGACGGTTTTAATCCCGCTTTCATCCCTGACGAAAAAGTCCAGTTCAAGCTCTTCCCCGTCCTCGAGAATTGAATCCCCATCCCCGAGTTCGGAAATCCCGGAAACTTCTATTGTGGGAGCCCTGGGGTCTTCCTGCTTCAGGGCCAGGGTATAAAAATCGCCCCTGTCTCCCACGTGTATGTGCCCTTCGGTCGGGTAATACGCCCCCTTCTCAACCCTGACCAGTACATCACTTTCCTGGCGCAGCCGGACTTCAAGGACTCCTTCAAGGTCAGTAGAACCTGTAAAATTATTCCCGATAAAAACTTCAGCATTGCTGACGGGCTGCCCGAAAGAGTCTTCCACGTTCAAAGTCAGGGGAACTTTTGCACAGACGATTTTCATTTTAACGCCTGTTACTTCATCATACCCCATTTCCACCTCTTTCATCGATTCAAAGTAATCGGGGTGCAGGACGTTTACGATATGAGTTTCTCCCTGGGTAGCTTCACTGCGGATAAAGCCTTCCAGATCGGTGGACCCGATAAACGTATTGTCAAGATAGACTTCAACCCCTTCCACCGGCTCCCCGGTACTTTCATCCGCGACCGAAATATCCAGTTTCCCTGAACTCCGGATTTTCTCGACCTGTACCGTGCCGGAAAAATCGTTGTTTGCCTCGCTTTCTTCCTCAACGTACTCCGAATACCCGGCCTTATCCTTCATATCGATATACGCCGTAACCTGGTAGCTACCCCCTTCCAGATCCCGGTCAAGCTTCCAGGAACACTCGTAGACGGCTTTCTCCCCCGCCAGGAGAGCGGGAACTTTCTCATAGCCGAGCCTAGAGTCGTCAACATACAGACAGATGTAAAAATCCTTTCCCGAACTCAGGCTGCCCTGGTTCCCGTACCTTACGGAAAAAGTGACCTCATCTTCGGTTTTCGGGCTGGCAGGGTCCCAGGTAATTTCTTCGATTACTAAATCAGGTCCCTCGTCAATTCCAGGTTCTTCCTCGCTCTCAGGTTTTTCTTCACTTTCAGGTTCCACCTTACTCTCAGGTTTCCCATCACTTTCGGGTTCTACCTCACCCTCAGATTCGTTCTCACTTTCGGGTTCCACCTTACTCTCAGGTTTCCCATCATTTTCAGGTTCTACCTCACCCTCAGATTCGCTCTCACTTTCGGGTTCTACCTCACTTTCGGGTTCTTCCTCCCCTTCGGGTTCTTTCTCATTTTCGGGTTCTTCCTCACCTTCGGGTTCTTCCTCACTTTCTGGTTCCCCATCACTTTCAGATTCTTCCTCACTTTCTGGTTCCCCATCACTTTCAGAATTCCCCTCACTTACCTGAAATGTCTCTGTGAATTTGTTGTTCGCCTCATCACTTTCCTCGACATATGCTGAATACCCGTCCCTATCCTCCATGTCGATGTAAGCGGTAAACGTGTGTTCGCCTTCCCCCACTTCCCTGTCAACGGTCCATGAAAGCTCGCAAACACCTGACTCTACCGGCTGGAGATCGCCAACCAGTTCGGACCCGACCGGGAAATCATCCACATAGAGGCAAATGTAGAAATCCCCGCCTGCACTCAGAGCACCCTGGTTAGAGTATGCTACTGAAAAAGTGACTTCGTCCCCGGTTTTCGGGGATACCGGGTCCAGGCTAATGTCCTTAATTATCAGGTCAGGCAGCTCTTCACTTACCTGAAATGTCTTCGAGAAGTTGTTGTTCGTCTCATCGCTTTCCTCGATACCTCCCGAATCCCCGTTTTCATCTTCCATGTCGATGGAAGCGGCAACTGTATGCTCCCCTTCCAGAACATCCGGGACATCCGGGTCAACAGTCCAGGAACATACGTAAACTGAAGATTCTCCGGGCTGGAGATCATCAACCCATTCATAAGCGACCTGTGAATCATCGACATAGAGACAGATGCCAAAACCATTTCCCGCATTACGGGTCCCCTGGTTGTCGTACATTACTGAAAAAGTGACTTCATCCCCGGTTTTCGGGAATTCCGGCATCCATACGATTTCTTCGACAAAGAGGTCGGGTTTTTCGATTCCACTTACAAATAAATAATCCTCAAAATCATTATTCGACTCATCAGTTTCGGAGACCTGACCGGAGGCGTCAATCACCGCAATAACGGAGTGTTCTCCGATTTCCATATCCTCCCCTATATGAAAGAAAAAATCAACACTTGCTCCTTCCCCCGCATCAAGGGGAAACACATCCATCTGCCCTTCCAGGGTTCCGTCAACAAAAAGAAAAATTACAAAACTTTCATTGCTCAGATTCCCGACATTTGCATATTCGACGGTAAAAACCACGTCATCTCCTCTCTGTGGCTCGGAGATATCCGGGACGATTCCCAGAACAGTCAGGTCAGCCTGTTCTTCGGCCGCTGCCGCCGGAATGCAAAGAAAAAGCATCAAAAAAAACAAGGAAAAGAGCAATTCTGAATTAGATTTTTTGAATTGAGATGTCTTTAATTGAGATGTCTTTAATTGAGGTTTCTTGAATTTGGATATCTTGAATTGAGATTTAACAGACCTGGCTGTGATGAAACGAGATATATTGATTGGAAATTTCTTGAACCTGGAATTCCTGAACAGCAATAACGATCCCCCCGAGAATAAGAAAGGAATCCGATTCTTCCTTTTAAAGTTTTGAACAGGCATTAAAAAATGAAAAATAGGGTTTACTTTTTCATCACCGATTTTTCAGCATTACGAGTTCTTCTCATCTGTTCATCATCATCAGGATTTCCGCTTAGTTCTGAAAAAGGCGATTCCTGCAAAAACCAGCAAAGCGCACGAAACCCCGAATCCTGGTACGGTTTCCGGTTGTGTTCCTGTCCCCTTGCCGCCGTCCGGGTCTCCTCCCCCATCAGGGGGCTCAGGCATTTCCTCTATGTCTTCGGAAACCTCATTTACGACGAAGGGATGGGTAAGCGATATGGGGTAATAACTGTCCTTGTTGTTTTCCGGGTAGTACAGCCCGGTCAGGTGAAGGGTAAAAGTGCCAACCTTATCGGCTTTGACATTCAGGTACACGGTCCTTGCCTGCCCCGGCGGAACCGTGAAGGTCCCATAGACAGTCCCGGCAGCAGCAGCCTGCCCGAAACCTTCCCCGTTTACATGAATCCCGGCAGGAACACTGACTCTCACGTCCACGCTCAGGTTAACTTCGTTAATGGTCGGGTTATCCATGTACATCTCTATCAGCCCGTCCTCTCCCGAATCAATCACATCGTTGACAGGCCTGAGCTTGACAACCGGCCCGACCCTGAACTTTCCCGCACTGCTAACCTGCGGTTCCTCGGGAACAGGCTCATCATCGGCTTCATCAACACAGTAAGATACACTTTCGGTTTCGCATTCTTCCAGGCTTTGCGTTTCACACCCTTCCGTGCGGGTATCCCCGGTCCCTGCAGCGGGAACTAAAATAAGCATCAAACAAAAAACGATTATAATGAACTTAATAATGAACTTATTCACACTATCCCCCTATACGGAAAGAACATTTTTATTTAAAAGGCTTTTGAATTATTGCTTAGAAATCAACATCGGGAGAAATTAATTTTAATAGATTTTATTAAAATTGAAATATATAGACTTTATTATAGCAGGCTCGCTGTTTTTCCAGGTCCCCTTCCGGAAAAATATTTTCATGAAAACAGGCATGAAAGTGGTATAATACCTCCTGAAAAATTTATAAAACAAAAAGAATATATGAATTCGCATACATCTATTAATTATCACCATGGTGAACGGGAAGTTTCGGGAATAGCATTTAATCCGGGTTCTATGGCATTACAGCCGAAATGTCATTTTTTTCGAAGAAGTAAAACGTCCAGTCCAAATCCATAATGATCCGGGCTATTCAACAGGGACCTGACAACACAAACCTGTGAAAAAGGAAATACAGACAACACCATGGTGTCAGGGATATGGAGTTTAAAAACAGCTGGATATTATTGGGGGGAAATTGAATGAAAAGAATAGGAAGTACTGCTACACTGTTACTTGTAGCAATAGGATGTCTGCTGCTCGCCAGCCAGACAGCAATCGCTACTAATGGTTAGCATATGGAGCTGACTCTCGAACCGGAATATGACATTAATCCGGTTGGCACCGAACACACTGTTACAGCTACATTGACAATAGTGGAAGGTGCAACGGTTACAGCAGCAGTTAACGAAACTATATACTTCGAAGTAATTGCAGGGCCAAACGCCGGCGTAAATGGAACTGAGGTTACCGATTATAATGGCCAGGCTACTTTCACCTACACAGGGCTGGGGGGACCCGGAACTGATGAAATTCAAGCCACTTGGAGTTAGGAGAATGAGGAAACCATCACCAAGGTCGTAACCAAGGAATGGATTCCCGTATCAATATGCTGTATAGAGACCTACAACCCCGCAGGGAAAAACATCCCTCCGGCAGGGAGCACCACAATGCCGGGTCCCAAAGGGGGAATAAACGATGACGGATTCTATGAATTGTGCCTGGTCTTCCCTGAAAACTTAAACAATAACATAAATATGCCAGATTATAAGATTCTCGTTGTTGACTGCGAAAGCGCCGAAGAATTTGGCCCATTCGAAGACGGCACCAGAATCAAGTACACGGAAGCAAACGGCGCCAACCCGAGCATTAAATCAATGACAGGTGAAAATAGCAAGGCAGATGCAGTCGATTTCCACATCAAAGGGAAAGGAGACATGTGCCTCAAACTCGTTATCCCTAACGATGGAAATAACGGGTATACTGTCGTAGACGGGTGTGGGTGCTGCTGCCCCGTACCGCCTCCACCGAAGTAACCGGTGAGATTTTAATCTTTTTTTAATTTTTCATTTTTACTTTTTTGGCTTCGTAGAAATCCTATAGTTTCAACTTTCAAGAAAAATGATTTTTAGGTTGGACCAACACGCTACTCCTATTCATTCAACTCAAAATTTTTGTTGTAGTACCTTTTATTTTCTCTCTTCAATTTTTTACACACCAGTACATCCTTACATTAAAGCTCCTTTTCATTTTCTGGTACTTCTTAAGCTTCCCTACTCTTTAGGTTTTTTGCTCTTACCTGTTCATCGTTCTCCGGTTTTCCTAAATTGCTAGAAGTTCATCTATAAAACTGAGTGTTAGGCAAAATAGGGCTCACCAATTTACGATCCAAAAATATGCCTGATCTAGCATAATTTACAACCGATTTTTATAGTAAAGCGCCATAAGTTTCTATTGTAGATAAGTTAAAATTACTCCGATAAAATATTTTACTTAAAAATCAGGTAGACTCATCATGAAACTCCACTGCCTCCAGCACTCAGCCATAAACACCCTCGGCACCATCGAAGAATACGCCGAAACCAGAGGCTGTCCCCTGGAATCTACCCGCTTTTATGAAACTGAAAAGCAGCCCGCGATGGACTCCTTTGACCTCCTTATCATCATGGGGGGATCCATGGGCATCTGCGACTATATCGAAAACCCCTGGCTGATAGTCGAAAAGCAGTTCATCAAACAGGTAATCGCAGCAGGGAAACCGGTGCTCGGGATCTGCCTGGGGGCGCAGTTGCTTGCCGATGTGCTCGGCGCAAAGGTGTTTGAAAACGGAAACAGGGAAATGGGCTGGTACCCGATCCGAAAAGCCCCAACCGGGGACAAAACAGAATTTCTGGAAGGGCTGCCGGAAGAGATCACGGTATTCCACTGGCACGGGCGGACTTTTGACCTGCCGGAAGGGGCGGTGCACCTTTTCGAGAGCGAAGGGTGCAGGAACCAGGCTTTCATTTATGACGGAAGAGTTGTTGCAATGCAGTTCCACCCCGAAGTGCATGACGAAAGAATTGAGTCCATGATCGGCAGGTTCGAGGAGGAGCTTGGAGAAGGGCCCTTTATCCAGGAAAAGGAAGAGATGCTCGGGCAGGAAGAGTATCTGGCAGGGTCAAAGGAATTTATGTTTTCGGTGCTTGATAGGTTTGAGAAAATAGTTTAAAGAGATAGAAGCTCAAAATTGTGTAAATCTTCAAGCACATTTCCCAGCAGACAAAAATTTGGTGCCCATATATTAATCAGGGCACCGGGAATTCTTTTTTAAGCAGGAATGAATGTGCCCATAACGAAAAGGGAAAAGAAGACTACTCCGGCTATTAACAGAACTGTCTGCCCCAATGTAAGGGGCTTTTCAGGAAGTCCGGGAGCTTTTCCTCTCCAATAGGCATTCACAGCATTCAAAACCGGGATGAAGGCTAGAAAAGAGAGGTAAGAAACCAGCCAGATGGGGTCTTCATACCTGCTAATCAAATTCATTCCCACCCAGAAAAATACGAGAAATAATGTAGGGTAATCAGCACTGTACCCTTCCGCTTTAAGCATGTCAGAGTATCTGGTGAATAAGGACATCATAAAAAGCGGCATAAAAAAAGTTCTCCAGAAAGGAGATATTTCAAGGTCATCTCTCTTCTTAAAAAATGTCCAACTTTTGTAATTCCAGTACAATTCATATATTCCCAAGGAAGCTACAGAGAAAAGTGCAAATTTCCATATAGGAAGTACATTAGAATATTTCTGTGGATTTTCAGTCACCAACATCCCTCTATTTTAAATTTCATGAAGACCAACTAAACAAAGATTATAGATCCCCCAATAATATAGAGAAAACTTATCAAAAATAAAGAAATACCCTCCAAACTATAAAAAGTTTTATCTAAAGAAATCTAAAATTCCAGAGATTAAGGAATGGTAAAAATATAACTTCAGATTTTCGTATCGGGAATTGCTCTATACTCATACAGGTTGTGTTTTTGTTGGTGGAAACGTTTGGTGTGTGCATTCAAACCACGGAAA
>DUKH01000060.1:0-937 GCA_013329415.1 Methanosarcinaceae archaeon
ATTGAAAGTGAAATCTGATTGAGAATGGACTTTATTTTATCAGGATCTTCTAAGAAAAGCAGGGGTTCTATTTTCGGTTCTTTCTGTGGGCTGGAGTTTCCTGATTCTCCGCCGGGGGCATTTCTAGAACTTTCTTTTTATATTAATCTCTACTTTTTAAAATAAAGTTTTAACTTTGGAACACTCAATTTCAATTGGGGTTCTGAAGTATTTTACTTCTTCCTTCTTTTAATGCTTGTTTTTTCAAATAATATGGGATAAGTTGAATGAATTTCGCGATAAATTATGGAAAATTATTTAAGCTTGGTTATCCAATTAATTTTATCAGTCTTTGATTTAATCGAAGATATGTGGGGAATTAGAATGAAAATCAGAGTTGTCAGCTCAAGAGATGAGATCATCTCATTGAACCCTAACGAGAGGGTAGTCCATCTGGCGTTCAGGCCTTCAAACAAGGACATTTTCCTGCTTGTAGAGACCTGCCCGAAACTCGAGGTCGTCCAGCTTCCCAAGTCCTACAAACGGACTATTTCGAAATCAATCGAAATGTTTCTGGAAATGCAGAAAGTCGAGTTAATCGAAGGTGATGTCTGGGGGCACAGGAAGGACATAAATGAATATTACACCGTACCCTCTTCCGTAATCGAGAAAATAAAGGACATGAAGGGCGAAGGGGTTCCTGCCGAAGAGGTGGCAGAAAAGGTAGCAAAAGAAAGCAAGCTGAACTCGAAGATGGTGATGTATATACTGAACCTGAAACAGATCGAGTAAGCGGCTTTTCCTGACTTTTTGCTTGATTTTAAAAATGGAAATTCATGGGGCAGAAGCCCGTTTAGCTTTGCCCCGATTTCAATAATCCCTTTTATCGGCCTGCCTTACCTTTTACAGGTCGTTTTTACAGATTGCTTTTTCAGTTCGGTTTTATAGGTCGGTTTTA
>DUKH01000060.1:1256-4494 GCA_013329415.1 Methanosarcinaceae archaeon
CGGTTTTATAGGTCGGTTTTATGTTTCGCCTCTCTTCTTACGACCCGTTTATTCAAGTTCGCCGCTGAAGTATTTGTCATAGGAAGCCATGTCAAAGTGCCCGTGTCCGCTCAGGTTGAAAAGGATTGTTTTCTCTTCCCCGGTCTGCTTGCACTTGAGCGCTTCGTCAATTGCACAGCGGATAGCGTGTGAGGATTCCGGGGCCGGCACAATTCCTTCCGTGCGGGCAAACTGGACAGCAGCTTCGAACACGGTCTTCTGCTCGTAGGAAACTGCGTCAATTAAACCTTCGGCGTGGAGTTTGCTTATTATTGGGGAGTCCCCGTGGTAGCGAAGTCCCCCTGCATGGATGGCGGGCGGGACATGAGTGTGGCCGAGGGTGTACATCTTGAGAAGCGGGGTCATTTCAGCCGTGTCCCCGAAGTCATACCTGTACTCTCCTTTTGTAAGGGTGGGACAGGATGTGGGTTCCACTGCAATCACTTTTGCATCGTGTTTGCCTTCAAGCTTGTCTTTTACGTACTCAAGAGCGATGCCCCCCAGGTTACTTCCCCCGCCGCAGCACCCGATTACAATGTCAGGGTACGTTTCCACCTGTGCAAGCTGCTTTTTACTCTCTTCCCCGATAATGGTCTGGTGCAGTATCACATGGTTCAGGACGCTTCCGAGGGAGTATTTCGTGTTTTCATTAAGTGCGGCATCTTCTACGGCTTCACTTATGGCAATTCCCAGGGTTCCCGGAGTATCGGGCTGTTCTTTCAGGACCCACCGTCCGAATTCCGTGTCCGGGCTCGGGGAGGGGACTACTTTTCCGCCCCAGAGGGTCATGAGGGACTTCCGGTAGGGTTTCTGGTAGAAACTGGAACGGACCATGTAGACCTTGCACTCGATATCGAAATAGTTGCAGGCAAGGGACAGAGCACTTCCCCACTGCCCGGCTCCTGTTTCGGTGGTTATCCTTTCCGTGCCCTCTTTCATGTTGTAGTAAGTCTGGGCAATGGATGTGTTCGTCTTGTGGCTGCCTGCCGGGCTTACCCCTTCATATTTGTAATATATCTTCGCAGGGGTCTTGAGGAGCTTTTCTAGCTGGTGGGCCCTGTAAAGGGGGCTTGGCCTCCAGAGCCTGTATATTTCAAGGACCTCTTTAGGGATGTCGATATACCGGTCACTGCTCATCTCCTGCTTGATAAGCTCTTTTGCAAAAATAGGTTCCAGGGCCTCGGGACTTATCATTTCCCTTGTTTTCGGATCAAGAGGTGGGTCCAGAGGGGTGGGGAGGTCAGGAAGAACGTTATACCACCTTTTTGGCATTTCGTTCTCGTCAAGGATTATTTTTGTCTGTTCCATATTATCCCTTTTCTGTATATGCGTGAATGGTTACTTTTTTGCACAGGTTTGTACTTTGCTGTATTTAATTGTTATCTCATCTGCAGACGTGGTGTATGTCCCGTACATCTATACTTTGTAAAGGGCGGCGTTTTTTTCGTCCGGAAAAAGCGGCAACTCTTGGATTTCTGGTCCATAATTTGTAAAAATTGAATGAAAGATTACAGGATTGAAAATATGCAGGATATTGAAAATGCCAAATAGAATCTAATATTGGAAATAAAACCGAATGCAGAAATAAAAAATGGATGCCAATAATGAAAAACGGTACCGAAAATAAAGAATTCTGATAACAAAATGTTGAAAATGGGTGTTGAAAACGGGTTTTGAAAACGGGGTGTGGAAAAAAGAAAGCCTGCCAGAGGCTTTTTACTTCAACCTGCCGGCAAGTTTCACCGCAAGTTTTGCAACTTCCGTGGCGCTAGTGCCGAGCAGGCGGACCATGGGTTCTTTTCCTGTGCTGCCTTCATCATAAATAATGTCAGGTACGCTTTCGTAAGCCCTTATTGCCTCGGCTGTGCCCCAGTCCATGGAGCTTACGTTTTCGGGTTCTTTTTCCCTGTCAAAGGAAGAAACCGTAAGTCCTATTTCCCTGCAGGCGGTAAGGACTTTTTCGGAGTACCTCACGTTTACGGCTGCCCTGACCCGGGGGTCGTAGCGGAGGGCGGCGAGAATAATCCTTGCAACGTGCCGGCTTGCTCCGAAGTCCACACAGCCCACGGGTACTGCCCTGTTCCTGTGCCTTACAATCCTGCCCTCCACGGCAGCGACGTCCTCGCAGGCTTCAGCGCCGGGAATGCCCATCCCTATGTTGCAGCCTACCTCGGCGACAAGTTTTGCAAAATCGGGGCTCTCAGTAAGGATGGAGACTGCAGCTTTCACGTCCCTGAGGACCCGGTAGCGCTCCATTTCTTCCAGGGTCTTGCCTATGGGGTTTACGGGGTTCGCCCCCCTGCCTGCGGGAATACTCTTCAGGATTGCCTGTACCACAAAATTTTTTGCTTCCCTTGCGGCGGTTTCCAGGCTTTCTCCCCTTGCAAGGTATGCGGTCATTGCTGCAGAGTAGGTGCATCCCGAGCCGTGAGTCCCTCCTTTTACAAAGTCTCCGGGAACCCGGGTGAAGGTGCCAGTGTCTGCTTCATAGAGCAGGTCCGTTGCATCCAGGTGCCCACCGGTAACGACCACTGCTCCGGCTCCCAGGTCTGCGATTTTTCTTGCAGCCGCCTTTGCGTCCTCCCGGGTTTTTACGGGAATCCCGGCAATTGCGCCTGCTTCGGCGGCGTTCGGGGTTGTGACTTTGCAGAGTGGAAGAAGTTCTTCAATAAGGATGGAAAGGGCTTCTTTTCGGAGGAGGTCGCCTCCGGCCTCGGCAGCCATTACAGGGTCGATTACAAGGGAAAACCCGTGCTTTTTTACCCCTGCCGCAACCTCTCTGATAATCCCGGAAGAGACGAGCATGCCCGTCTTTGCCCACCTGACATCCATATCCGTACAGACCGCTTCAATCTGGGCGGAAACGGCGGTTGGGGCCAGGTCAAAGGCATCGAGGACTCCTGTAGTGTTCTGGGCCGTGACCGAGGTAATGGCGCAGGTCCCGTGCACCCCGAGGGCGGCAAAGGTCTTGAGGTCAGCAGCGATCCCGGCTCCTCCTCCGGAGTCCGAGCCTGCGATCGTCATTACAATGGGTTTTTCTGGTATGGCGGGCTTTCCTGTCATTCTAATCCTCTCGTTTTCTGGTTTGGTGGCTTTTGGTTTTGTCTCTCCGGGGAGAACTTTTGGGCGAATTTATTCTCGAGTTTGTTTATTTCATGAACGCTTTTATTCGTGAATGCTTTTATTCGTGAACGCTTTT
>DUKH01000179.1:0-20713 GCA_013329415.1 Methanosarcinaceae archaeon
ATCTTCTTGATCTCTTATGTAATACTATTTAAGGAGATTGATACTGTGGCAACCAGACATATTACTAAAATCGGTGTGTTATCACTTGGAAAGATCCTTGGAGCGATTTACGCAATAATGGGCCTTATATTCGGAGCTATAATGACTCTCACGTTCATGGGGATGGGGTCCATAATGGGAAACGATGGAGCGTTAGCAGGTCTGCTGTTAGGGACAGGAGCTATCATAACATTACCCATCTTCTATGGAATTTTAGGTTTCATTGACGGTATAATCACAGCCTTGATTTATAACGTAGCAGCCGGATTCATTGGTGGTCTGGAAATAGAAGTTGAATAAACCTATAAAGTTCCAGGCCCTTTTTTAGTGGACCTTGCTCTCGAATCAGCTGGACAGGCGGAGCTGTCGCCTAACGGCAGGCATTACCGGGGGGAATTTTGAGGGAAAAACATCGGATGCCGGATCTACCGCCGGGGCAGAATCCCCGAAAAATGTGGGCGAATTCCCGCACCTGTCCGCTGCAAGTGGTGATGGAAGGCCTGGAATCAAACTGCCGCTAGTGTCGCATCAATCCTCAAGGATCGAATGATTATGATTAGTTGTAATTGAATTTATACGACATTTTACTGCTGACATGACACTAGACTTTCACCTGACCATCCGAATAATTATGAAAATTAAGAATGCCACCAATCCACCCAGGTATATCCAGCGAATATAAATCCGCCGATCTGCTATTCTCGAGTCTAACAATTTACTTGTTGAGTACAGGATAACCGCATCCATCAATAAAATGGGAAAAAGGTAAATCAACTCTAACCAGCCCAGGAAAAACGGCAGGATACTTGCAACAATCACCAGTAAGAAAATCGCTGCGCTTATTTTCAAGGCTTTTTCGCTGCCAAGCGCCAGGGCAAGGGAACGGGACCCTGCCTGGCGGTCTCCTTCAATATCCATAGCGTCTGCCGCAATTTCTTCTCCCAGGTCTACGAGCATTACTATGACCGCGAAAAACCAGACTATAGTTTCAAATGGTCTGCCTGCTGCTATACCGCCAAAAACAAAAGTCATGCCAACCGAAAAGCTGACCATCAGGTTCCCGATAAAACCAGCCCTTTTGAACCGCCAGTTGTAAAGAAAACCCACTGTCCATACCAGAATAACTACCAGAAAAGCCTCCAGGCTAATCAGGTAGCCCGTGATAAACCCAAACAGTGTCACTGCAATGGAGAGCAAAACAACATCTTGCCCGGTAACAAGCCCTGCAGGAAGCGGCCTTTCCGGCGCGTTTATTCTGTCAATTTCGATATCAAAATAGTCATTCAGGATCAGAGCCGCAGCCGAAATGAAAAAAAAGCTTAGAAACCCCAGTACGATTTCTGTTGGAGTGGGGAGTTCGCCCAATGCCAGTAATTCCCCTAATATCGCGCACACTCCCGCAGCAAATGGCAGTTCAAAACGGAATAAGCGAAACAGGCCTATCATTCTTGTTTTAAACATAACGTTCCTCTCACATTTTACTCAATATTCGCAGCCCAACTATTGAGTATACGGAGTTTCAATCCTTTTTTTAGTGGATTTTGATTGCAGACATATAAATGTTTTTATAAACTGAAAACTCCGCACATTTAATCTCGAAGATGAGTTAGTTTTGAAAAAAAATGACAACTTCTTTATATATTGACTTTTCATAAACTATAATAGGGTTGGTGGTTAGCTTTGCGAAGTTGTAGACCGTATAACCTGGTGATCATCCTTATCTTATTAGCTGCCCAGTTCTACCCGGCAGCCGCATCAAGTAGCCAGGAATCAGTTCAAGAACCTTCTTACATTTCAACAGGCACTGCTGCTGCTCTGGCAATGGTGTCTCAACTTAGTGTTCAGAACCAGATAAACACCAATCTGGACATAGTCGGGCTTATAGATGTTTCAACAAACAAAACTGACACCGATAAAGACGGACTACCCGATTCTGTTGAGGCTGTTCTTGGAACTGACTTTAATAACACAGATTCTGATTTTGACATGCTGGACGACTATAATGAATCGGTTTTCTATGGGTCAGACCCGCTTGAACCGGATTCAAATCATGATGGGCTGTCGGATTACTTTGAAGTGACAGACGTCGACTCCCTAGATGCTGATGGGGATGGGTTTTCAAATGTATGGGACCTTGACAACGATGACGATAAAGTGATGGACTCAATAGACCTGTCCCCATACTCACATTCCGGTATTAATGACAGCTTCCTTTTTGATATAAGGACAAATGGAAACCCGACATATGTCACATTCCAGATAAAGCCCCGGAATCCTGACAATTTGAGGTTGCCGTTGCAGGATTGGGATTGGCCATACGATGATAAAGGTCAGATGAAGGACCTGGATGATTCAACTGATGACATCAAAATCATTCCCATGCTCGAATTAAGATCGAACGTGATCCCTGACCAGGCTGATTTGCTGGAATATGGTATTGTGGTTTCTTCTGACAGCCTGTACATTCCCCTGACACTCATAAAGGACTATGGCACAAACGTTGCTTTTGGGGGCAGGATGTTCTACCCGGCATCAGATCCTTCAGATATTTCTATTAATGCGAGCCTTGTCTGGTTGCTGCAGGGAAAGACCGATAAAAAGACTGCAGGGGGGATAGAATCTGAAACAGTCACCCTTGCCAAATACAAAGAAGGGTGTATGCTAACAGGCTTTGAGGTTGAAGAGAACTATGGTACTGATGTTGGTATGTTCTACGGGGACAGTGTGAACCAGACATTGCTGGCAGGGTTTTTAATGGCCTTTTCATATCTCCGGGACAACCAGACGACATTATATGATATGCCTGCCGCGTTAATGGATTCGAATCTGACCATAAATTCCGAGATCGGATCGGTCTCTCATCGGGATATGGCAGTTTTTAACACTACATCGGAAATGAAAGAGCATGCACTCAAATCATTACCAGGAAATAAGATACTGCCATTGCTTGCCGCTTATCAATTCAATTTTACCAGTAAGGGCATCGATGACCTTGTTTCTGGTGATGTGTGCGTCAACGGAAACGAATTTGATTTCGACCTGACGGCGTCCCCCTCTCCCGCCGTTACCATGAAAACAATCAAGATGAGCTGGTATGATACCACCACGAAAGAAAGTGTTGACGTGGAGTCCTTTTTGCCTGAAGTGGAAAGTTGGGGACAGGGAAACGGGCTTGATGAAGACGCAATTAATTCCATGATGAGCATGGCGCTTTTATGGAATTTCGGTGAATCTGTGGTGACCAGGCTAAACGGGGCATATACCAGTTTCCAGAATGCAATGGATGTGAAAGCTAAAATTAAAGCAGATGGATTCAGGTATCTTACACCCACGATAAAACTCGCCATTTTTGGGGTATATCTGTTCACCTCGATCAAGCTGGTCGGATTTGGAAAAGCTCTATGGGGCGCTATCAAAGTAACGATCGGGGCAAGTTTAAAAGCAGCTTCACAGGCAGCCACTAAAACAATAAAAGCCCTGAAAGTGGCAGGTAAGGTCGTTACTTTTGCAGCAATTGCACTTGAAGCAGCTTTTGCAGTTGTCGGTTTCATAATATTTTTGGATAGCGGTTCAACCTTACAGGCAACCGTCTATCTTACTGCAATGACCATCTATCTTGTGATCCTTGCAGTGCTTTTGCTAGCAGGACCAATAGGTGAGGTAATTGCTGCTATCATAATGATAGCTGATGCTATAGCCAGCATATTCGGGCATGGTGTTGCAGATCTGATTGGAAAACTTGTGGCGCTTTTCATGGAAACGCATATTGCAACTACAGTCGATATGCAGATATTGAAGAACTCAATAAACATTCGGGATTACGACGATAACGGGCTGGATGTGGGAGACCATGTGGAATTTGAAAGCCTCGTAAATTCCACGGTAACAAAAACCGAATACGGCGACTGGTACAGACACGTTGAGAAAAGTTATGTTATCCCGTCATATACATTACTGTGGAAGAATTCGTATTTTGCCTCATACGATGAGTTTACTGATGTTGTTTCATATGACCCGATGTATCCGAACTCAACAAATACAACCTATGCTGCCAGAGCATGGCTGGAGCCTGTAAGACCTACCATCAATTTTGGGCAGGCAGCCATCTTTCAAATTGACTACAAATACTATTACATCGAAGAAAAAATAGAATGGGATATGAGATGGCATACATACGATAGGGAAAAAAAGGGTTGTCAGGCTCTTTATATTCCTCCCGTTTATTTTGATGTGTTGCCCGAAAATATTGAAGATTTCAAGGACTGGGCCCACATGGTCTATAAGGTCTGCATACTTGGTAATGAGAACTGGTGTTTCACCATGGATATGCCGCCCAACCCGTATCCCGTGGATAGCGATGGCGACGGTCTGAACGACTCGGAAGAAACGGTTACCGACATGATGAAATGGGATACCGATGGGGACGGGTTGAGTGATAAATACGAACTGGACATCGAGACAGATCCAAATAATTGGGACATTGACCAGGACGGATTGAATGACAAAATGGAGCTTTTCTACGGCACCAATACCTCGAACTGGGACACTGATGGCGACGGACTTTCAGACTACATGGAACAAACCGGATGGGCGATCACCTTCAACTTTGACGGCAAGACAATCAACATACCCGTGCGCTCAAATCCGCTTTTGAACGATACGGACGGCGATGGCCTGGATGACCAGATGGAGTACTACAGCAATCTTAATCCAAGGTCAAAGGATACCGATGGTGATGGAAATAACGATGTGGCAAATCCAAAACTTGTTCCTGCCATGGAGTTCGTTACTAAATGGGGCAGCCAGGGAACAGGGAACGGAGAGTTTGATCACTGCCGTGACGCTGGAGTTGACCAGACCGGAAATGTATATGTCCTTGACAGGAACCGTGTTCAAAAATTCGATCCCAATGGGACCTTTATAAAAAGCTGGACGATACCTTATTATGGTTATGGAATTGCAGATGATATCTATAACGTCGTTGCTGTTGCCATGGCAGACCCCTATGGCGGATATAACGGAGTTTTTGTGTACGATTTGAATGGTAACTATCTATCGAAAACTGCCAGTTTTGCCACCCCAATATACGACGTGGCAAGCGATAAAAACGGCTATTTATATCTCACTGATGCTGTGAACCATCTGGTGAAAAAGTACTATGCTAACTGTGTCTACACTGGCATACAATGGGGAGGGCAGGGAACCGGGAATGGAAAGTTCAATTATCCGAGTGGGATTGCAACAGATTCCAATGGATATGTATATGTTGCTGACCTGGGTAACGATCGCATTCAGAAGTTCTCTAACAATGGTCTTTTTATCAGATCGATCCCCGGATATCCACCATGGACTTTTTCCTCCCCTTATGGAATGAGTGCGGATTCAGAAGGAAATATTTTTGTATCGGACCGTGATAACCACCGGATTTTAGGATTTGACACCAATGGTTTGTTCTTAGTGACATGGGGCAGCCAGGGTTCGTTCGACGGGCAATTTGAAGGACCGTGGGGAATTGGGGTCAGTCCGGATGGCTCTGTCTATGTTGCAGATGAGACGAACAATGTCATCCAGAAGTTCAATGAAACACTGGTCTACTACCCTCCGGATATATTTGACCCTGATAGTGATACGGATGGGGACGGTCTGAAGAACATTGACGAAATGACCGGCTGGAATGTTGTGTCCTTTGTAAATTCAACCGGTGTCTTTTATGTAAGCGTGACAAGTGAACCTTTGATCAATGACACCGATTATGACGGACTTACTGATTACCAGGAGTTCAACTTCTATACAAATCCCAGAGATGTGGATACAGACGATGATGGGTTGACAGATTATGTTGAATGGGTGCTCGGGACGAACATTAAAGGTTATGATAGTGAGGGCGACGGCCTGGATGATAATCTTGAAATGATATTTGGAACCGACCCCTGGCTAAATGATACCGATGGGGATGGGGTATCGGATTACTATGAGTATCTGAATTACTCCAATCCAAAAGATAGCGATACCGACGGAGACGGGCTTAATGACTCCGAAGAACTCGCATTTAACTCGAGCATGCTTAATCCGGATTCTGACGGGGATATGCTGTCCGATGGGGAAGAATACAACCAGGGCAGTGATCCCCGTAATCCTGATACCGACGGTGACGGCTTGAACGATGGTAATGAGAGCCTGTATAATACCAGTTTGCTGCTTAATGATACAGATGGCGACGGTGTCGGCGACAATGAGGAAATTGAAAACTGGATGGACCCCCTGAACAACGACACCGATGGTGACGGTCTCGATGACTATTCCGAACTCCAGAACGGCACAAACCCGGTATTCGGCGATACGAGGGGGAACGGTATCAACGATTCAGATGACCCCTATTCACTGGCTCCAAACGTGGAAGAAATCTGGATGACCTATGATCCGGATGAAGATGCCGAGGAGTTAATAGAAAAACTTAATAAATACACCAATGTCACCGTTTTCCAGCCGGAGGAGCTTGCCAATTATTCAACTAAACCTTATATCCTGATCGTTGGAAGACCAGGTCTTGAGAACAACACTGCAGGCAATATAAGCTACGGTATCCTGAATAGCCTGTCGCCGGATGAGCTGGCAAAGATGCAGGAATCGGATTATGACAGGTTCTATACTACTTATGACATCTGGACCTCGCCCCAGACAGTTGTGATGCTCTCCCATCCCTATGTTTTCGACCACTACGCGGTATTGGATTCTTTCAAGACCCTTAACCAGACTATAGAATATCAGACATCTGTAAGTTCGATAACTGTTGATGCTATCAAAGAGATGGACGCGTTTGTCTGGATCGAACTTGAAAAACCTGTTAAACCCACTGTCAGACTGGGAGCCTACAACTCAACAGATGTTCCTCACGTATTGACTCAGGTGAATGAAAAGGATGTTGGGAAATATCTGGACATAAATGTCAGTGAAAATATCCTGAACGCTACTTCAGACAATATCGACTGGGCAAAGATCGTTATTTACTATACTGCCGAAGACCTTGACAGAAGCGGGGATGGTGATTCGAATGACCTCGGGGATATCGATGAGAAATCCATAGGCGTTTACTGGTTCAACGAACTGTCCGGAATATGGGAGAAGCTGTCAACTGACATGGACTGGGTAAACGATGCTGGAGTAAATACCACAAATGATGTTATCTACGGCAAGGAATACGAGGGATACGCCTGGGCAAATGTCTCTCATCTCAGCCTGTACGGGCTTTCAGGCAATGAAATAACGCAGCCTGTGGTTCCACCTCATGACGGGCACCGCAGAATCCCTATAATCACGGATGAAGAAAGCCAGGATGAGAACATTACAGTTGAAGATGTGGCGCCCTTACAGAGTCCGGAAAACACTTCTAAAGAAACTCCTGTGGCAGCAGAAACAGGTACACTCCCTGAAACCCAATCCATATGGTTCTACCTGGCAGTAGCCATGCTAACCTTACTGACGGGGTTGGGAGCTGCATATCTATTAAGAAAGAGAATGTGAACGAAGAAAGAGAATGTGAACATGAGAAAAATTACACAAAACGGTCTTTAAGGTAGATTCACGATAACTCTTGTAATAATTATCCTGATCTCTGTTTTTCTGATTTATTCGTATTCCAATGGGCAGGTCAGGAACGAAGAGGATTTGGTATCCAGGACTTCCGATGCTTTAGAAAAAACCAGGTTTTATCGGTTTGAGATGTATTCCAACCTTTCATGGATCAGGTTGAAGAAGCCGAGAAACCCGGTGTTTCAATCCTTGTTTTAGTGGATTTTGCTCACGAATCCTGGTATAAGTTTTGGTAATATTTATTCTCACATTGCAACAGTTTAACATGCAAAAATAATTAAATACTCTGCGTTCTTAAATCACCTCATAGAAAAAGAGCAATTAATAAGAGGTGAAAATTGACATGTTTTTTGCTATCGATTTAGGTATGCTTTTTGAGATAGTATTTAATTTTGACTTATCCATATTTATACCATGATATTAAGAATGCCAACGGAAACATGTATCTCATGTTTCCTAATACTAATTTTTAGCTTTTTTAACTGTGCAAAAAGGCTTATCTGTCCTTAATGTGCCATTTTAGCAGCTCTGGGACACACTTTTAGTGGACCTTGCTCGCAGAGATTATTACGCGCTTCCCACATCATTATTTCTTGATTTTTCCTTTGCTGGTTCCGGGTAGGGTCATGGCGTCCCAGAGCTCTTCCGCTTCCCTGCGCTCCTCCTCGGTGATGGGGTCGGCTTTGTAAAATTTTATACCGTCCGCACCTACCCAAAAGCGGTTTTTTTGCTCAGGTCTCTGTGTGAATCATTAATCAAATCTGAAAAGACTGCATATTCCGTTTTTGGAAGAAATATAAAGAGGCGTTTAAACCAATGGGTTTTAGTAAGCTCCCACGACCTAAAACCATACTCCCGGTTTTAACCTTCCAAAATATAATCTTTTAAATATGTCGTCTATATACGACAAAATTACTAAATTTTATCATTTATACACGACAAAATATGCAAATTTTATCGTCTATACTCGATAGACATATAAACCAAAAACTCCTGATTATTCTTTGTGGATACAAGGGAGAAGCTGAAAAGTGTAATTATCGAGTGGCAGGGAAGAGCATTACCGCCATTTCAGAAGCGCAGGTATGAGGTTAACATTGCGGCTCCGCATGTAAATGACATCGTGGGTGTGAGGAGATGCGGCAAAACATATTATATGTATCAGCTGATCTCGGAACTGCTTGAGCGGGGTGTGCCGGAGAGCAATATACTGTACCTGAACCTTGATGATGACCGCCTGCAGCCGCTAAACGGGGATGAACTGCAGCTGTTGATAGAAACTTTCAGGGAAACTCAGGAGATCTCCGAAGAAGCCAGTTTGTACCTTTTCCTTGATGAGGTCCAGAACTTCCCTTCATGGGAACGGTGGGTTAAAGGCAGCTACGACAGGATGCAGAACGTGAAGATTGTAATCAGCGGGTCGAACGCATCCCTGCTTTCCCGGGAGATATCCACTTTATTGACAGGCAGGCACTTGAGCACCAGGATGTTCCCTTTCAGTTTTGCGGAATTCCTGGATTATCATTCGGTCAGCTTTGATCTGAAAACACTCCCTTACTCGGAACACAGGATAGCTGTCAAACGCAGGTTCAACGAATACCTGGAAAAAGGGGGATTTCCCGAGACCATAGTCTATCCGTCTGTTCAGCACCGGGAAACCCTGCAGTCATACTTTGACGACATAATCTACCGGGATATCATTTCAAGGCACAGGATAAGGAATCCCCTGATATTCAAGGACCTTGCCCTGTTCTGCATATCGAACATCGCAAAACCGCATACCTACAACTCTCTTAGAAGGCTCTTTGCCAGCTACTCCTCCCTCAGCACGGATGCTATAATCAACTACGTTGCGTACCTTGAGGATGCCTTCCTGCTCTTTGGCCTCAGCCATTACGATGAATCGCTGAAACAGCAGATAAACAAACCCAGGAAGCTATACTGCATCGACACAGGTATGATCAATGCTGTTTCCTTCAAACTGTCCTCCGATACCGGAAGATTATACGAGAACCTCGTCTTCATCCGTCTCCTGCGCTCCGGAAACGAAATATACTACTGGCAGGACCGGAAGGGCTTAGAGGTTGATTTTGTAACAAAGGAAGGGCTTAAACCCACCCGCCTGATACAGGTCTGTTCGAATTTGTCCGACCCGGAAACAAAAGAACGTGAAGTAAACGGCCTGCTTGCCGGGATGAAGAACTTCAAAATGAAAGAGGGGACAATAATCACTTCGGACCTTTTTGATGAAGAGCTTGTTGATGGGAAGAAGATAAGGTATGTGCCTTTGTGGTACTGGCTGCTTGAGGAGGAGGGCGGGGAGAAGAGTGGTCATTAATAGAATAGATGTCGGAGAAAGCTTTTAGATCTTACAATTTACGAACTTCGTCTATTACCATCTGTGCAGACTCAGGAGAACTCAGGAATTTAAAGGCGTGGAAATCAGGAAAAAAGGTTTAATCATTCATCTTTTTCTAAAATAATCATAGGTTTGCCGTACTTTTTGAGAACTTCTTTATCCAGGTCTTTTATCGAAGATATTCTTTCTCTTACGCTCCCATCTATCTCTTTCCATAAACTGAAAAACTCTTCATCGTTTATACTATCCGTTTCGAGTAATTTTACAGTAATAACAAACTCTCTCCACTCCGGGAACTCCAGATCCCTTGAAAGCTCCACATTTATCTCAACATTATCCTTTTTCCCGAATTTCGTTAGCTGGAAAAAAATTTCGGATAATATTTCATTCAAAAACTTATGGAAATTTTTATTAGAAATTCCCCTTATTTCCGGACTCACCTTTACGTTATATAATGAACTGGAAATAGCGGGTTGTTCAGGAGAATAAGCATCGGTGGATTCCGTCACCGTATTAAGAAGGTCCTGCTTTTTGCTGCAGGTGTCGGTATGGTATTCACCTCAATGGTCAGTATTATCCTCTTTATTCGGATCATTATTAAGTTCAAAATGAGTCGAGGACATATTTTATCCCGGCTGTTTCATTAGATTGAGATTTTTCAGGTCCGGTTTTCAGCGAAATCCTGTATATTCTCTATTTCTCTGCAACCGTAATGAAGTTTCGCCCGACTTACTCTTTTGATATGTGGGTTTGGCTCAATTAACACACTTTAAAGGTATTTTTCAAGCTGTTTTTCCTCCGGATCTAATTCCACTTGACCTGGCGGCGGTTGTGTGACTGGCGGACTAAGAAATAGGTGCGTTTTTTCGGATTGCTTTTTGGGTACCGGCGCTCTCACCGGCCGCGGAGCGAAGCGAGGCGGACGGCTTTTCCAGGATTTACCTGTATAAGAAATTGAAAAACCAATAATTGTTAGTAATAAGAGGCAAATGCATATAAAAATGACAAATTTAATGTTGCTGAGCGGTTGAATAAAATGGAATACTTATAAAAATAACGTAGTTGGATGATATTATGACTATAATAAAATACAAAGTACATCGATTCGACATCGACATGGATAAGGACCAGGCGAGATTAGAGCAATTTTTGAATAATCTAGAAGGAGAAGTTGTGACGATTATTCCTAATGTTAAACCTACATTTCAACTCATGGGAGCTACTGCTAAAGTAAATTTTCTTTTGATAGTGGAAAAGATTACTAAATAAAAAATATTGATATTGAGCAACGTGTGCAGTTTGAATCCTTGTTTTAGTGGATCTTGCTCACGAACCAGGAAAAACGGCATACCTCAAAGTGTATAATTTTTTGTTTCAGCTCTTTTACAGTGGATTTTTTCTCAGTTTCTGGCACATAGTGCAGTTTGAGGATACGGGATGAAAAGGACACATCACAGGAACTATCGGAAAAGAGGATATGTTGGCGGCGTTTGTGTGATTGGCGGACTGGAGAAATTGGTGCGTTTTTTTCGGATTGTTTTTTGGGTACCGGCGCTCTCACCGGCCGCAGAGCGAAGCGAGGCGGACGGCTTTTCCCTAAAAAATTGAAATAAGAGTATAGGTATTTTATCCCAATTTTAGTTGATTTTACTTTCGGACATTATTATGCCCTTCCCGAACCATTATTTCTTGATTTTTCCTTTGCTGGTCCCGGGCAGGCTCATGGCGTCCCATATCTCCTCCGCTTCCCTGCGCTCCTCCTCGGTGATGGGGTCTGCTTTGTAAAATTTTACACCTTCGGCCGTCGCACAGAAACGGCTTTCCCTTTCCGGGTCCTCGTCTGGGTCCTCTTTTCCGATGTAATATTTCCGGCCGTCTTTGTCGTAGTGGACCTCTTCCGGCATATCGTCTTCCGGCATGGTTCCTCGGATAATTCGTTACTGGGTAGTACGCCGACACCTTATATGTTTAAATCCCTGTTTTGGTGGATTTTGGTCGCGGATAAGGATAATATATAATATTTAGGGGTTTTTGAGATTTAGTTTTACTTTGGTAACTTCTTTACCGCATCCAGCATTTTCTCTCCCGTTTCGATTCGTTCAAGGCATTTCAAGGCTTCTGGGTGTAGATTGTCCCCAAATGACAGGACAATATTAATCATGTTTTCGGTATTCGTTTTTATCATGCTAGATATTCTGGATTCAAATTCTGAGATTTCTGTTATGGATGTCATCAAAAAATAGAAGGTGTTTGGACTATAAAAGCTTGTACAAAGCTGTATGAAAGTGTTTTAGTCTTGTTTCAATCCTTGTTTTAGTGGATCTTGCTCAACTGACCAGGAAAAAAGGCATACCTTAAAGTGTATAATTTTTTGTTTCAGCTCTTTTATGTTGGATTTTTTCCTCAGTTCCCGGCACATAGTGCAATTTGGGGATACGGGAGGAAAAGGACACGCCACAAGGTTGATCGGGGAGGAGGATGTGCTGGCGGCTGTTGTGTAACTGCCGGATTGAAGAAATCGGTGCGTTTTTTTGGATTGATTTTTGGGTACTGGCGCTCTCACCGGCCGCGGAGAGAAGCGAGACGGACGGCTTTTCCCTTAAAATAAAGAAAAAATGATGTAAATTAAACAGAAATCCTCTGAGTCATTAGCTTGGGAGTAGTTCATCCATATTCTAATAATGCTTTCAGTTCGGCATCGGTTTTCATGAACAATATTTCTTTTTATTGTAGTGTGTTCCTGGAAACTTCTTATCTACTTCTCATAGCTAATTGTTCGAGGTAATCAGCATCATTATACTCATCTACCAAATTATTGTAATAACGCCGATAGTTCTCATAATCCTTATACTGGAATTCCCAGTCAGTGTATATGTCTAAAAAGCTCCTATAGTTCTTAGGATTGCTAAACATTACTCCAGCATAGTAGTTATCATCGTAGACTACGTACTCGTCTGTACATTCGATGGATAACCATGTTTCTGGAGCTACTTCTGCCAAAACTCAAGCATGGTTAATGTCTTCAATTGTGCATGAGAAACCTAACTCAAATTCCCGATTTTTGGAGTTACCTTTAAGTGTATTTAAGATTTTTTAAATTTATCGAATTTCTAGTTCCAAAATATAGTGGTTGATGTAAAGTTAAAAAGAATTCAATTTTTAATGAGAGTCTAGAAAATCAAAAATATAAACAGTGAGGTGGTTATTAGTTATGTACAAAAAAAATTATTTACTAAAAGAAAGAAAATGCTATTTTTGCGGTAGAAATGATGACTTTGGGCTTGAAATAATGGATAAATTGAGCAAAGAAGCTCCAGAGGAGTGCAAAAAAGATCTCAGTTTAACTTTGAATAAGTTGAATCATGTGTTTCAATTAAAAGAATATGATATTGAAATTAATGATTTTTTTAAAGAGTATTCTCCAGAAATGAAGGCTATAAGATCAGTTTTAGATTATATATCTGAACCCGATATTAATGTAACAATCTTGGTATGTCCAATATGTCTCTCTGTACTTAGAAAATTAAGAAGATGCAATGCATCTATTATTTAAATAATTTTTAAAAAATTTTATATAAAAATGTATTGAAATACATACAAATTATAGTAAATTCTCTATAAATGAATTTAATTCATGTGCATCAATATCGTTTAAATTGAACTCTTCAGACAATATATCATACTTATAAGTCGATAAGAAATATAATGCGTACCTCATGCTCTCAGATTCTGATGGTACATTATAGCCTTCTTCATTATAAGCACAAATGTCACATTCAGGACATGTTGACAGATCACGACCTTTATCCATACAATTTTCTACAAACTTTGATTTGATTACATTTGATAAAATTAGCAGTATTCCTTTGATTCGACTTTTTTTTGAATACTCTTTTGCTTTTGGTTGCCACCAATTAACAAAATCAGGAATGTCAATTTGCATGAAGTAATCGGGAAGTTTGTCAATAACATCATCCGTTGGTTGAGTTGGATTTAATATAATTAGAAGTTTACAATTTTTGAACCTATCATTTTCATGATGCCCATGTTTAATGTAATTTTCAAAATCCCTTTCAACTTCGATGTCTATTTCTTCTCTCGATATGTCAAGATCGTTTCCTACGTATATTCCTTTAAAATCTGGTCCTGAGTTAAAAGGGCCTTCAAGTTTTGAGAAACCAAGTTTTTTATAATTTTCTTTGACATAAAGTTGTATCCAATATTCTCGAATATCACTTTTATTTGCACGTTCTTCACCAGTGCCTTTTAATTCTGTTTTTTTCATCTCAATTATTCCATCTGACCTCTTTGATATCTGAAAGTTATCAGGAAATTCCCCCGGAATTTTGAGATTAAGTTTTTCACCTTCTTCAATTATTTTGTTTCCACAATTTTTGCAAGTAACTACCCATATAGGATGCCAAAATGTTCCTTCGTTCTCTATTTCATCAGAATTGTAGCGAAATATTTTCTTGCAATTGTTACATTCAACTATAGCTCCCAAATTCATATCTCCCATTATTTTTTTTAATTAATTACTTTAGACACTTACGAGTTTACATTGCAATAAAGGTTGCTCATATAATGTGAAAGTATTTTGAGAAACTGGTGTACATTTTTTTAAACCCAGGGTACGAACATTCGCACCGGCTACTAAGAAGCTACTATTTATTGTAAAATAAAAAAAGATCTTGGTAAAAATATGCAACAAATTTATCTTTTCTTCCCACCTTTCCCCCTCTCCTCCTTTATCCTTTCAAGCAAAACCTCCGCCGACTCATAACCCCTTCCTTCCAGCCTTGCAATCTCAGCCTCTGTTTCTACGAGTTCGCCAGAAAACGCCTTTGCAAGAATGGACTGCCTGAGTTTTTCTGTTCGTTCTCTTGCCGCTGCAACTTTTGCTTCAATCGAATCGGCAAAGGCAAAGAGAGCATCAACAAATCGAATTCAATCAGGAAAAGAGTTCAATCCTTATTTTAGTGGAGTTTGTCGAGGACGTGTAAAAAAGAGATCTATTTTGCTGCCATCCGGTAAATTGTTAATCAATCTTCTTCCTATTATTTTGCATATTTTAAATCAACTACAATATGTTCTATATTTGATGAAGGTTTTACCTCTTTGATTGCAACTAGGTTCATAGTAGCACTATCCTTGCCTTTGATAAGCACTAGATAATTTTTATTCTTCTTCAAGTTTACAGAAAAATTTCCATTTTCGTCAGTCACACCGCTACAGACAAGTGGATCATTTGTGTTATCGCAAATGAAAATCTCAACTGTAGCATCTTTTATTAGTTTATCATCCCATTCTTTGTCTAAAGTATTTTTTTTCGCGGTAATCGTAAGATTTGATGATTCAAATCCATGTTCAGTAAGTAATGACGTATGTGAACGGTCCTCTAAGTTACTAATTTCTTCGAATAAGTAATTCTTCTTTTGGAACAAATATGAAGCATAATCACACGTTTTTATTGGTTCATATTCAGTTGTCCAAGCTCTGTCAAAAACCCACCAAATGCCATTGATTTTTATTTCTGGAAGTGCGTGATCATGACCTTGCATATTGATTATTCTAGTTTCAAACCCTGTTATATCTTCAAGAAGTAAATTCATATCAGAAGCAAATTCTCCACATGCCCCATTTCTTTGAGTAATTGTTAACTTAGAGAAGCCATCTATTGGCTCGATTATAAAATATAACATTAAAACAGGATTAAATAGCAAAGTAATAACCCCTTCAGGCGTTGTCAACTCTCTACTCGGAACTAAAGCATTTTCTTTACTATAAGAACTAGAAAATGTGTTATTGTAGTACAAATTAGCTGTTTTCCATGTTGCATTAAGTTCATCGTCTCCATTTCCCAAAAAAGAGATGTACTGTTGGGAATAAGAGTTTTTAATGCTATGATACTCCATTTCGATAACAAGCGCTACAGAGCACTGCAAAACTATCCCTATGAGTAGAATAATATGAACAATTTTCTTATTTTGTGCCTTTGAAAGTGGTTTTTTTCTACTCCGAAGTGAAAGACCAAGCATTAAAAGCAGGAATAAGATAAGCAGGAATATGACGCAAAATAAATAATCAATTTCACTTGTATAATGGGATTTAATAAATACCATAAGTATGAAGCCTAATAGAAAAATAATACCAGAAAATCCGTATCCTGTTAAAAAAGGAACACCGTAATCTCTTAAAAAAGGTTGCATCTTTTTCTGATATATTCCTTGGTGAAAAGTCTCCAAATAATGTTTTAAGTTTATAATTATCCCGCCGATCATTAAATGTATTTAAGAACTGAAATATTCATATGACCTTCTAAGCAATTTTTTCAACAGTTCTTCATTATTCTGTATGTCGTCTTCTGTTAGGCGAATTCTGTATCTTCCGTATCTTCTGTCATAATCCATAAGGTCCAGATCAGATTCATTAAGTTCAGTTTCAATCTCATCGGACTTTTCAAGTCTTATTTCCATTCTTAAATTGGTTTTTTTGGCTCTGAAAGATGCAAAATTATAAGGATTTCCATTTTTTGTTAACCCTATGTAGTGCTTGTTGTATTTTATTTCAAAACTGGGATCAATTTCCTTTATAAATATGAGTAATTTATCCGCCAGTTGCACTGTTTTCTTTGATCCCTTATTTTCCCAATAATTTCGATCAGTAATCTCGGCAATCTCTTCATCTTCGTCTATGAAACCAAATTTTAATTCATCGATTACTTTAGTAAAAATTAAACCTAACTTATTGTCAGTTTCATAAGCATTCATCTGGATTGCAATTATTGGTATACAACCGTTGAACAACTGTACTACATTGAGGAATCTACTTGTAATATCTTCAGCTACAATAACAGCACAGTGCTCGTATTGAGGGTATCTTTTTCGTTCAATATCCCAATATTCAATAGTCCTGATTATATGTGATTCATCCGTTTTTCCCAATTGAATTTCAACTTCATACCTTCTATTTGATTCAGGTTCCTGAAGTAGGAGATCAAGTCTCCCGGCTCCAGATTGAATCCTTTCCTTATCTTTCAGTATCAATTCTCCAAGACCAAGTATCTTGGGATCATTAGCTATCTGGTCTTGAACAAATTTTTCCGTAAGCTCAGGATGGTTTTTTAGAGATATTTTTTTGAAATTTACAAGTTCCATATAATCAGTCCTGATAACTAAAAGAAAAGTATTTCCAAAATTCTTTAATCTTTAATACAAACTGTTTCAATTAATTTAATTGTTTCGGCTTATGATTTTGTTACGTTTAAATTATTTTCCTTTCCTCTCTTTATTCAGTATCTCTTCCAACTTTTTACACGGGAAAAGCCGCTCGGCTTCGCGAGCGGGACAAGAACGGCCGGGATACATTATTCCGGTTGCCCTGTTTTTTTTAGTCACCTGAGTAAAGTGATACGGATCGCGTACTATTAGTACAGTTCCAATAAATGCAAATGAAAACCGAAACTTATTTAATTATTGCAATACAACATCTGACTGAAAATAAGGAATTAATAGCTTTAAAAATGGGCTATTAAAACAGGCTTGTGGTAACCGATTTCATGTGATTTTTTACTATTAACTTTATAGTAACCGATTTCATGGGTTTTTTACTACAAGCCTGTTTTAATATCTTGTTTTTTTCGTTGTTGGTTCCTTATGTTAACAACGGAAAATGAAGTTGAAAACATAAGGAGATTATATGATGAAAATTAATGATGACTTAACTGTAAGTTTGGAACTTTTGGAAGAAGTACAGCACAAGATCGGTGTCCGATTCAATAATCCTGCATTTTTGATACAGGCTTTGTTGCATGGATCTTTTATTTTTCTTGACCAGGGGTGCCCTAGAGAAAAAAGTTTTGTGAATTCTATTTTTGATACAAGAGGTGCTTTAGGAAAGGTAAGTTCTTCGAATCCAAAAGGAACCCTTAAAGAATTATGCGAAAAAAAACATTGTGATTGGAAGTATGAAATAATCAATAAAGAAGGGCCGGACCACAAAATAAAATTTACAGTTGCATTATATATTAATGGTGAACAAGTTTCTATTGGATACGGTTCAAGGATAATAGATGCAGAACAAGATGCTGCTGAAAAGTATCTTCCGAGTTTAGATGCACTATATGTTTCTTTGTGAAAAAACAACTCCGTAATTTTTAAGAATTTTAATGTGATGAACTATCATCACATCTTTTTTTATTAGATGTATCCGAAATAAAAAATTGAGTAAAAAAGGAAAAACTCCTTCAAAAACAAATTCAATTTAGACCGGTATCACTCATTTCTCACTGCTTCAACATAATCTCCTGCGGGAACAGTTCCTGGATATCGGCTGGCATATTGCTTTTTACGTCTCCGAGTTCGCCTTCGCCCATATGTTTGTACATGACACGCAGGACTGCCCGGACAACCTCTTCAGGGTTAATTTTTTCATCAAAATTGAATTGCTCGTGGACACTTCTTGTAAACTCTTCTTTGTGTAATTTCTCCGGTTTATCCCGAAGGGTCCAGCCGTCATAGTACACACCTTTAAGCACAAGGAGCAGCTGGGTCGAAAGCTGGACTGCCTCCTCTATCCGAAGCCTGTCCCTGAGGGTGTGCAGTGTGCCCCGAAGTGCCTGGTATGCGCGTTTCTTGTTCTGCCACCGTAACTGGTCAAGAATTTCATTCAGCCAGACATTGGTAAGCTCAATACTTTTGTCAAGATTGGTTACACCTGTAGTCATTCCATAGCCCCCTTAATTTTGAAAAAAATCAATATCATCTGACAGAATCAGGTTATGAGTTATATTTATATAATTATATCTGGGACGAAAATTCAAGAGAGAAAAGAGGGGCAGCAAGGGGCTTGGGGTTATCTCTCAATCCTTTTCGAGTTGTTTTCGGAAAAATGGAGTCAGGAGAGTTTGGGTCGGAGGAAGATTTTGGGTTGGGGGGGTTTTAAGGAGTTTCAACAGATTCTTGAACAGCTTTCAATGAAAAATACTATAAAATATGATAAAGTATGTCTATACTGTGCAATAAAATTTTGCCTAAATGGCGTATATTCCTGAAAAATTATAACCCTCGATGTGCAGATCAACCAATCTTCTCGAGAAGTTTATGGAAAAATCTTATGGAATTGAATAAATTATGGGGAGAATCGTAATGAGTGATAATCAAGTTATGGCAAGAGTTCGGGTTACGGAGGACGGGCTTGAACATGTAGTGTATTCCGCCCAGGTTGACTATGAGTTCGATTATAATAATGCGGCAAAAGTGGTCATCTCCGCATCTCTCGGTAAAATTCCGGTAGTGGGGTTTGCTTTAAGTGCCCTTGTCGGGATCTTCTGGCCGGCATCGCATGTGGATGTGTGGGCGGAAGTCAAGGAGAAAGTGGAAGCACTTGTGGACCGGAAAATCAGTGACCTGGTTTACCAGCAGGTCCAGGAAGACCTCAAGGGCTTGCAGAACAACATGAATGAATACTTATGGGCTGCCAGGACCTCGAAGGTTAAAACATACATATCCGAGAAATACAACATCGTACTGGGGGATTTTCTCCAGCAGCTCCCGCATTTCCAGTCGAAGGGTTACGAGCTTCCCCTGCTTCCGCTTTTCGCGCAATTTGCAAACATGCACCTGAGCCTCCTTCGGGATGGTATTTTACACGGGGCTGACTGGGGGTGGACAGAGGAAATACAGCAGCATACCCGCGAGCAGATTGTAGACGCGGTCAGCTCTTACATAAAATATGCCGAGAAGGTTTACAGCGACGGTTTAGAGGATACCCGGAAAAAGGCGCCCAGCAATAAGCATTATACCGAACCGTTTAACACGGTAAACAGGTACGTCCGGGAAATGACACTTACCGTTCTGGATTTCAAGGATATGTGGCAGTATTTCGATCCTGTGAAGTACCCCACACCTGTTAAGGTCTATCTTTCCAGGGAGATTTACTCCGATGCGGTGGGAACGGCTGATGACAGCGGTGGAATTAAAATCCCCTCTCCGCCCGGACAACCGATCTCAGCTGTTGAAGTCTGGGGCTGGGACCGGATTGATGCCTGCAGGGTTACTTATCCGGAAGGCGGGGGGCCTGGAGGGGTTACCCGGACAGAGCGCATGGGCAACGAAAATGGCGGGAGTTCAAATCCTCCTCACGGAGGGGTTTTCGACCTTTCAGGATCTGGTCCCATCGTGAAGGTTACAGCCCGGTCCACCGACATTCTAAACGCCTGGTGGTTTACCTTTAAAGACGGCTCTTCCAGCAACAAACTCGGAGGGAACTATCCCGGTGGGGCTGATTACGTCTTCACCTATCCCGGGGAGGTTCTTTCAAGCATCAAAATTATGGGAGTAAGCTACTATTACAGGAGTGCGGACTGCGCTGTTTTTGGCTTCAAATTCGAGAAGGAAGCAGCCCTGCCGGACCCGACTGTTTTGCTCATGATGTATGCTGCCTCTCCCTCTGCAATTGAACCCGAAGAACTGGCAGCCTATGTCGGATTGCAGGACTCGGAAGAAGCCAGTGAAAAGATTCGCGCCTGGATAAAGGACTACCACTGGGACGATATCCGCGAACGCCGCTGGGCCAGTATTCAGGAAAGTATTGAAGCAAGGAAAATTTGATAGCGGTTTCCGGGGTGGGAGTGGAATTGGTAAATTGGTTACAGCTTAAATGCTAAAGTGAGATCGTGACATAACTATTTTAGTCAGTATCTCCTTCTTTTTCTTCTTTTTCTTC
>DUKH01000179.1:21047-24294 GCA_013329415.1 Methanosarcinaceae archaeon
CTTTTTCTTCTTTTTCTTCTTTATTCTACGGAAAAAGCCGCTCGGCTTCGCGAGCGGGACAAGAACGACTGGGATACGCTATTCCGGTTGCTCTGTCTTTCTCCAATACCCCTCCCCAAACATCAAACCCGACTTGAAAGCAGGTATCGTCTTAAAGCAGAACCAGAAGACCGGGAAAGATCCCCTTTTTATCATCCCGCCTGCTTCTTGCTTTTCTCCTTCCCTTTCTCCTTCCCTTTCTCCTTCCCTTCCCCGAACTTCGCATACATTTTCCTGGCATATTTTTTCAGCAGGTAATTCAGGCTCTCCTTCGAAATCGGTTTTGACTTCTTGACCACCATTACCGGCTTTCTGGCATGGATGGCAACCCTCTGGGACAGGGTCCCGAGCAGGGAAACCTTGAACCTCTGGCTGGAGTCGCCGATGATTGTCAGGTCGCTGTGGTTTGAGGCTTCGAGGATGGCATCTTCTATGGAGTATCTTTCAAGGAGTTTGAAAGTGACGGGGACCTGAGGTATGCTTTTGACCAGGTCTTCAAGTTTTTCGGAGACTTCTTTTTTCTCTTCAGGGGTCTCGTCGGGGCTTACGATTCTGAGTATTTCTATTGAAGCCCCGGTGTTTGCGGCCAGTTTTTTTGCCAGGTAAAGGGCATGGTTGGAATTTTCTTTTCCGTTATAGGCTACGAGGATTTTCTCTATTTTTTCGGGGAGGTGTCCTTTCAATAAGGCTATCTGTTTCTTGGACGTCGAAAGGACCCCGTTTATGACTTCTCCGAGGTAGTACTGGAATCCCTTTGTTTCGTGCCAGCCCAGAATGATCATGTCTGCTTTTTCTATTTCAGCCTGTTCTATGATGGAATTCGAGATGCTGTGGTCAAAGGCAACGATGTACTCTCTTTTGTGTCCGATTTTTGCGGGGTAGCGGTCAAACTTTTCTTTGAAGAGAATGTCCGGCTCGGTCTCTTTTTCGTGGTAGGCGTCCTGGGCTAGCTTCAGGTTTGTCTGGTCAGGGACTTCAACCACATGGATGCAGATTATCTCGCTTCCCAGGCAGTCGGCAAGTTTCAAAAGGTCGCTTTCATGGGCAGGGTTGGAAATGGGCACCAGGACTTTGGCCACGGAATCGGGTTTTATGTGCGCTTTTTCGACCGTGTCTTCCAGCAGGTCAAATATGTTATATTCCGGCATGGCTTTTCCCCTTCCGTAGAAACGGTACCATAAGGCTCCGACGGATGCCAGCGCCAGGATGAAAAGGAAGGGTAAAAACCCGAGCAGAGGCAGCAATATTATGCTCCCTGCAACCCCGATGACCTGGGTGAAAGGGAAAAACGGGTCCCTGAATGCTGGTTCATAGCCGGGCAAAGTCCGTTTTCTGAGGATTATCACTGTCATATTCAACAGGATAAATATCAAAATGTTAAACGCGCCGCCCAGTCTTGCCAGCTCTTCTATATCGAACAGGAAGAGGAGCACGACCATTACGGTTCCCGTGACCAGGATCGCATTGTGTGGAGTCCCGTACTTTTCATGGACCTGGACAAACCATTCCGGCATCAGGGCATCCCTGCTCATGGCAAAAGGGAACCTGGAAGACGAGAGTATGGCACCGTTGGCTGTGGAAAGTGTTGCAAGCAGGGCACCAAGGACAATAGCTATTTTCCCGGATTCGCCTGCCATCAGGCCTGCTATGTCCGCCAGGGGAGTGACCGAAGTTGCTACCCCCGCTGCTGCTGTTCCTGCCGCTCCCGCTGCTCCCGCTGCTGCTCCTTCAGGCCCTGAGAACCCGATTACTGCTATCATTATGCCGACATAGAACAGGGTTACTACGACTGCCGAAGCAATAAAAGCCCTCGGCAGGTTCTTTGTTGGGTTTTTAACTTCCTCGGAGACGGCTGCAAGCTCGGCCAGTCCCAGGTAGGATATGAAAATAATTCCTGTTGTGGTGATTATCGATACCGCCCCATAGGGTGCTACAGGGGAAAAGTTAGCCGGCTCGATCCTGAAAGATACTCCGGCTATGAACAGAAGCAGTATTACCATTAAAAGGAGCACGATAACGTTCTGCAGCGAACCGCTGCTTTTTGCCCCCCGGTAATTGATTGCTAAGAGGAGGATTCCCGTGGCAGCCGCTACGAAATAGAGCGGCAGGGGATAAAAGAGCTGGAAATACTGTGCAAGCCCTTATCAGGGCAAACGTACCCTTGAAGATAAGGGCCAGCCAGGAACCAAGCCCGATCACCGCCCCGAATGCAGCCCCCATTGTCCTGCTGATATAGTAATAGCTGCCCCCTGCCAGAGGCATGCCGGTTGCCAGCTCTGCCATGCTGATGGCTGTGGCTATTGAAATGAGCCCTCCCAGCAGAAATGAGATTATTGATGCAGGCCCGGCATTTGCCATGGCGAGTCCCGGAAGAATAAAGATCCCGGCTCCTATCATCGTCCCGGTCCCGATTGTAAAAGTCGAGAAAAAGCCAAGGCTTCGCCCGAGCCTCTCAGTCGTTTCAACCGCTGCCGTCTCTATCCCCCCTCTCAAAGACTTTCGGACCGGTAAACCGGGCCTGTCTAAACATTCACACAACATTCAAGCTGGCATTATTCCGACAATCTTGAGAATCATCCCCCCACCAGACAGCCGGGCAAGCAACAAAAGTTTCGATCCTTTTTATTTTATTACGTTCCAATTTATAATATATAATTTAAATTATTTGAATATTTTATTATATACTGTGAAAACGGTGTTTGACAGATTTCCCTGCTTTATGTGTCCGGAGCTTCCGGGTTTGCGGGAATTCAGTAGCCAGTTATAAAAACTCTTTGACAATTTTACGCCCGCAGCGTCGATGTACTTATAAAACAGATAGCTCAAGGGTATTATTAAAAACAATGACGAGAGGCATGAAATTAAAAACGCTTCTCCGTATGGTAATACCGGGTACAGGATAAGGAACAGTGCACAGGTGAAACTGCTTATCACCGGGAAATGTACCAGGTAGAGGGAGTAGGATATTTTTCCCAGGAAGACCGGAACCGGGGACGAAAAGATCTTTTGCAGCCCCTGGATGTTCAATAAGACGTACATTAACATGCCTGCGCCTACGATATGATAGGTAACCAGGGGTGTTCGGAAGAGGCCGTTATCGAGAAAGCCGTATAAAGAATCGCTTGTCACAGGGCTCATGGGGTAGGACCCGAGAAACAACCCCGTAATCAGTACGGCGGACAGGATTGCTTTATTGCCTGCTTTATTG
>DUKH01000179.1:24616-27916 GCA_013329415.1 Methanosarcinaceae archaeon
TGCCTGCTTTATTGCCTGCTTTGTTGCCTGCTTTGTTGCCTGTTTCATTTCCTTCTCGATTACCTTTTTTAAATATCGGCAGTTTACTGTTGAATATGTCGGCGAATAGCATTCCTATTATAAAGGCCAGATAGTAAGTGTTGAGGAAAAGCAGGGATGCTGCAAGGTAGAATGTCCAGCGGCTGCGCAGTTGTCCGAAGAGGAGCGACATTGCAAAGACGAGCATTGAGCCGAAGAATTCTATTTTCATCGTCCATAAAACCGGGTTGTAAACGGTCTTGCCCCCTACAAAAAAAGCACCCCAGACAGCCTGTTTAAGTGCATCCACAAGGTCCGGGGTAAAGGCCCAGTAGCCGCGGTAATTGCTGCCTGCGGAAATCATCATGGTTTCGATATAATACCGGTATAGTCCGGCTGATGCCAGTAAGTATGATAGCATTACTGCTGCGAATACCGGAATAAACAACCGTATATACCTGCGCACCGCGCTGCTTACAATTATGCTTCTGTCCTTCATTTCAAAATACTTATGAGTCAATACGAACCCGCTCAGGACGAAGAAGATGCACACCGAAAAGTTCCCGGCTCCAATTAATCCCAGGGGTGTGCTCGAAAAAACAAGGTCAAGGTTTCCGAAATGCGACGGCAGCTTACTCCCGTAGATCATCGCCGGGGCTAATGCGACAAAGAAATGCATTATCATAACATTAACCGCAGCTACACCGCGCAGCCCATCAAGATAGGTGATCTTCCCGGTCATTTTTAGTCTCCTTATCCTCCGGCTCAGCCGTAGCAATCTTCTTTTTCTATTTTCATTTTTATGGGTTTCGCCTGCGAAAACCTTTACATCTTCTACTAAACAAAAATCTTAAGTCTTTTTAATGTTTTCTGTTTCTTCATCGTTTTCGCATAAAATCGTTAAATTTCATCATATTTCTGGCAAAGAGGTTTTTGCGGGTTTTGAAACAAATAACGATTTTATCCAGTATTTTTTCTTCTTCAGATTTTTCACTGGAAAAGCCGCTCGGCTTCGCGAGCGGGACAAGTACGACCGGGATACATTATTCCGGTTTCCCCGGCTTTCCACGAAAACCCGCATCATACCTGCCACCCACCTCAGTTCCAGCTCCCTCAGTTAAATCTTCCTGTTAATGTATACCCTTATATAATCTCAGACTTTCTTCCCACCATGAACGCAGGCACTACCAGATCGAACATCAAACCCGGCCTGAAAGTAGGGATCGTTTTAAAGCAGGACCAGAGGACCGGGAAAATAACCCAGGGTATCGTAAAGAGAATTCTGACCAAATCCCCAAATCATCCGCATGGCATAAAGGTCCAGCTGGAAGACGGGCAGGTCGGAAGGGTCAAGGAAATTTATTCCTGAGAAGTGAAATAAGCTCCTTTTCAACCCTTTGCGGAGTAAAACCAGCAAAATGAAATTATTCCGGCTACTTTATTTCATGTGCGTTTTTTGTTCCAAAAAAGAAGTTCGGGGGCTTTTAGCCCCAATTTTCAATCTTCTGTTAATTCACCAAACTGGCGGAATCAGCTCATTTCTTCCGCACCGGTCCTGGCATATTGTATGACCCGTCGACGATGGACATTTTCGGCCCGTAGAACCTTGCCGTGAAGCGGAAACCGCCTTCAGGTGCCGGGAGCCAGTTCTGAACCCGGGCAGGGTCGGAGGGTTTTTTGTGCTGGATGTAGATGGTGAGCTTTCCGTCTTCGATATGAAGGTCTCCCCGGTCGACCATGAAACTGCTGATTGTGTAACGGTTGAGCTCGTTGGGGACGAAGTAGCCGTCGGCGTCGTAGATGGGTATGGACCAGAACTCGGTCACTGGCGGAAGCTCGTCCATGTCGAAAGTGAGTTTATACCTGTATTTGCCATCCAGGTTCTTTCCGTCGGAATCTACGAACAGGAACCCTCCTACGTGCGAAACATTGGAGTCGGGACCTCCCCAGCCCGCATCGGCCATAACCGCCCGTTTCAGGTACTCGGTGTCAAAGCCCCCCTCGACATTCAGAACCATCCAGCCGTTCATGTAAACCAGGCTTTCCTGCAATGCTTTCTTTACCTTCTTGTGGCCTTTTACGAAACCCTCGGTCAGTGCACTCTGCATTTTCCTGTCCAGTCTGGACCACTGGAAGTCCTTTCCGGGCCCCATCCCTATCTTCGCCAGCCGGGAGAGCATTTCGGCTTCCTTTCTGGAGTCCTTCATTAATGGCATGCTCGGGTCGTTGAGCACCAGGTTAAGGTAGGTAAAAAAGTCCTCGGCCGTCTGCCGGTCAACCTGCCTGGTAGTCAGCTCTGCCATGCGGGTGAATGTCCTGTACCTGCCGGGGACGAGCTCCTGGTCCTTTCCGGGAACTCCCCTGTGCCCGTTGTCAATCCATTTGCTCAGAGGCGTTATGGTACACTGCTCCTGCAAACTATTGATATGGCGCACTTCCTCCTCGCTTCCCTCCATCATAGCGATCCTGATATTTGCAAAAGCCGTCCTGCTGGGGGCATGAATCACTTCCGTCGTGGCAAAATCAGCCGGGATTTTCCCGCCCCAGAATTCCGGTACGATGATATAGGCCCTTGCCCGGGTGCCGTTGAACTGGTTGCCTGCGTACAGGAAGTAAATGCCGTACTGGTCCATGAGCTGCAGGCTGAAATAGCGGTCCGTGATCTCGGGCACTTCCATGACCACAGGCCCCTCCTGAAGGTCGAGAAAAGCCGTAGCGTAGAGTGTTGTGGCATTCGGCGTTACGACAGCCTTGAAATCGGGGGTAATCTGCTTTCCCTCGTTGACTAAAAAGTAGCGGTTAACCCCCACGTAGACGTTGCTGTCCTCTGACTGGGTGTAGTTGTAGCGCGTCTCGTAGAAAATGACCTGCTGCAGGCCGTAAAGATATGCCTCTCCCGCGATTTCCGCGGTTTCCGTTGTGCTGCTTGCTTCGGGTGCACTGCCCGATACTTCCCTGAGCTTCTGTGTAATCATACTTCTCAAAAAATTACCTCCCATTTATTGACTCTCTGAACCCCAAATTCAGATCGTGTCACTTCATTCTATTATACAGCGGTTTTTATAAAGCCCTTTTCTGAAGTGAATTCCGTTTAGTGTCGAGATGGCCTTCTTTATTCTACGGGAAAAGCCGCTTCGCTCCGTGAACGGAAAAATGTATTGGGAAAAAAGAATGGGGAAAGACAGGGAAAAAAGATCATCAAAGGAAGCGGATAAAAGAAAGGGTGAAATGAAACTATTTCGTTTCTTTCATTTACTCCGTTTTTCCGGCTACTCCGTTTTT
>DUKH01000179.1:28235-31211 GCA_013329415.1 Methanosarcinaceae archaeon
ACTCCGTTTTTTCCGGCTACTCTGTTTACCCCGGTTCCTGATTCTGCTGCTCAAATCACAAGCTGGCCGTGCTGCCAGTCATTGATTATCCTCACAGCTGCCCTCATTTCGTCAACTTCCCCTTTCTTTTTCAGGAAATTGCACTGGCTGCCTATCATTTCGAGCACGTCATAGGAGTTCTGCCCTTCTATTGTGACGTTATAGAAGGTTTCCAGAGCTTTTTTGTTTTCAGTGCAGGTCTTTTCTATTATCTTCAGGGCCACACCGATGGGGTCCTTCAGGTGGGTTGTGTCTTTTACTCCGAGCAGGCCCTGGACGTATTCGTCGTGCTCGTCGAAGGGAATCACGCCAGGGGTGTCGATGAAACGGATTCTTGAGCCTGCGTTCACAAGCTGCACACCTCTCGTGTGGCCGGAAATTGCGGAAGTGCTGGCTTTGTTTCTCCCGGTCACGCCGTTTATTACCGAAGACTTGCCTGTGTTGGGATAGCCAAGGGCTCCCACCAGGATGTCCCGGTCCTTTATGTTTGCGACCTCCAGGATCTTGTGCCTCAACATCGTTGTCCCGTTCTTATCCTTGCTGGACATAAAAACCGTAGGGGCGATTTTCGAGAGGCTGGACTTGCTTTTCTCAAGTTTTTCATTCGAAACGAGGTCGCATTTATTGAGAACTATTATAAACGGTTTCTTTGCCCGTCCTATATTCCGCTCAACCTCGCGGTTCCGGGTCTCGTCCGGAAACCGGGCGTCTACGACCTCAAGAAGGATGTCGGCTTTCTTTATGACATCCTTTACCATCAGCTTGTAGCTTGTCATGCGGGGTGCTATGGCGCGTTATGATATAAGGGTGTGGGCGGTGTGAGTGTTTGATAAGTGTGCATTGCAGGGCTGACCAAAAAGAAGGAAATCACGATCTAAAAATAAAATAAGTTCTGTGCGGCAATCCAGATTTTTTGCCCACTTCCCATATTTCTTTGACAAAGTACTGAATTTGATTTTCCAGGGGACATCTGCGGAAAGCCATTTTTGACCGGGACTTCACCTGAAAACCCCGCTCCAGTCCTCTTTACAGATATGTAACACTTTTGACTGCCTAAAGTCAATGTATAAATCGATAAATATTAACCATAAGACATAAGTGTATATTTATAGTAGTTAACTTGGCAATCTTTCTTCGAAATATTTCAATAATCCCAATCAAAAAACAGGCACCAGGGGCGGAAATAAAAAATGAGTCATCAGCAGGCAAATATTTCCATGAAAACGAGAGTTACAGATTTAATTGTTATCCTTTCTGATGGACTGTACGAACGAGAAGAGATCGTTGCAGTTTCTCGTCTTTCAGCCCTCTCCGGGCAGTCAATTTTTTTATATGGCTTGCCAGGCACAGCGAAAAGTCTAATTGCCCGTCGTATATCAAAGGTGTTTAAAGATACAACTCATTTTGAGTATTTGATGCAAAGATTCAGCACTCCTGAAGATGTTTTTGGACCTGTAAGTATTCGAGAACTAAAACAGGACAATTACATTCGCAAAACAGAAGGCTACTTACCCACTGCTGACTTTGCTTTTCTTGATGAAATATGGAAAAGCAGCCCGGCCATTTTAAACACACTTTTGACTATTATAAATGAGCGAATTTATCGCAATGGCGGAAAAGACGAAAAAGTTCCATTAAAAGCATTGATTGCTGCAAGTAATGAGACTCCACCGCCCAATCAAGGATTAGAAGCTCTCTATGACCGTTTTGTAATGCGAATAATAGTAAATCCTGTGGAAGAACGAGAGAATTTTGAAAAACTACTTGATGGAGATGCTGTCTCTACTGATATTGAAATTCCGGATGGACTACAGTTTTCTCATGATGAGTTTGAGCAACTTTTCAGTGAAATCGTTAAAGTAAAAATTTCCAAAGAGGTATTTACTATCATAAATTCAATCAGAGTTTCACTTGATGAATTTAATAAAGATAATCCCAAAATTGCAGTTTATGTTTCTGATCGTAGGTGGCAGAAAATTGCACTCATCTTGAAAACATCTGCATTTTTGTGTGACCGCGCTGAGGTAATACCCGTTGACGCCCTTATATTACGACATTGTTTGTGGACACTTGAACAAAATAGAGAGCAAATTAATGATATTATTGAAAAATGTGTGAAACAGTTTGGCTGCGCAAACAATGAGAACTTAAATAGCTGGGAATTGAACCATAAGGATCTTGAAAAAGGTGTATCTGATACATTCTTTTATACGGAAAATATTTACGACACCGAGATAAAAGAAAATGTGCTAAATTATGGTGGGAAGTCCGGTTATGACAACGATTCATTTCTCAAATGGTTTGATTCAACTCCACCCATAAAAATTAAAAAGGGATCTCAAAAGGCTGTGGACTCGAGGATTAAAGGTACTTTTGTTAAAGCTTGTGAAGATTCTTTGAGTTCACTTGCGGAAATTATTAATGAAACAAAATCTAATGTCGCTTTTCAAAACAAATTGAATGAAACCCCATTTGTACCTTCAGAAAAAAGAGAATTAGTGCTTGATGCATTCAACTCTTTTCTCATAGATTTAGAAAACCACAAATTGAATGCCGAGCGTTTGCTGGAAAAGGTGCAATCTTATGAAATCTCCAAATCATGAAATTGCTAAAACAGAGGAATTAGTCAATACTTTTCTTTCAGAAGATTTCCCTGATCTAAATAGTGGAGAACTTGAAAAAGAATTGAGTGGAAAAGTTAGTAATTGGGAGGAGTCAACTCTCAGTTATTTAGAAAACACGAACCCTTTTGAAAAACATCGGTCTAAATTGGTCTCTGCGAAATGGGATTTTCGGGCACATGGTGGCTCTGAAGAGTCAATTATAAGCGATTTGGAAGGATATAAATCGCTCCAGCCATCCGCAAATGTTCTGTTCTGGGAGGAAAAAACACTTGCTGTAAAAAAAAGGTAGAAGAAAAGAAGACAGAGGAAAAGA
>DUKH01000179.1:31555-32888 GCA_013329415.1 Methanosarcinaceae archaeon
AAGAAGACAGAGGAAAAGAAGAAAGAGGAAAAGAAGAAAGAGTCAATCATAGAAAGCTTTGATGCTATTCGTATGAATGAGCAAGAAGCATGGAGAAAAGAGTATGAAAAACAATTACTTGAATGGCAACTCAAGGAAATCCAAAATCGTCGGGAACAATTGTTAAAAGAGTTAAAAGAATGGCTTGACCCTTTACAGCAAATGAAAGAGGTATTTGATGAGTTAGGTATTGAGCCTGGACTTTTGTGGGATGCAAGTGTTGGCAAATTAAGTAAGCAAGACACATCTTTCCTTAAACAATGGGCAGAATATCTGAAAAATAATGAAAGCGTTCGTAATTTATGTGAATTAATGGGAAGATTACATAAAGAACAACAATCTCATCACAAAGAGATTATTAATTCAACCGTTCAATACTCTGTTATAAAACCAGATATATATTCCAATGAAGAGATTGTTGGTATTGAGCTTGGTAGAGATTTAGAAAATGTAATACCACAGGAATTGGCTCTGTTAAGTGACTCTGATATTGCATTGCTTTTTGACTTGAAATATGTTGAAAATCGACTGATGTGTTTTTCTCAACAGGGCTACAAAACAGAAATCTTTGAAGAGAACATTCAGAAAACCGTAAGCGTTGTTGATGATGAAAAGATGGGGCCGATAATTATTTGTGTTGATACAAGTGGATCGATGTCAGGTGCTCCGGAGAATATAGCTAAAGCATTAACTCTTAGTTTGTCATCTCGAGCAGTTTCTCAAAAGAGAAAATGTTATTTGATAAATTTCAGTACTTTAATAAAGACCCTTGATCTTACCCCTCCGAAAGGCATTCATGATTTGATAGACTTTCTTAGAATGAGTTTTCATGGGGGCACCAATGTTGCACCAGCTTTACACGAGGGGGTACGGATGATGTCGGAAGCTGATTACAAAAAAGCGGATTTATTGGTTATTTCAGATTTTGTTCTCTATGGTTTATCTTCTGATATTGTTTCCCAGTGCAAAAAGCAAAAACAAGAGGATAATCGCTTTTTTGCATTGTCCATCGGTAGTTTTGGAACTCAGCGTGTTGATGAAGATGTTTTTGATCAGAATTGGACATATGACCCTCTAAGTGGTGGCATTTCAAAAATCAGCAATGTGGTTGAACGGGTTACTCGGAAATGATGGAAGCGGAAAAAATCGCCGTTCTTCGTCCATAATTCAGGAATTATTTTTCAAAAAGTCTCGTTTTAAAATTCATGTAACCGAGTAAAAAAAGAAAATTCCAGGGCCTTTTCGGGCCCCTTTCATTAAACTTTCATTAAACTTTCAAAAGGTTTTCAAAAGG
>DUKH01000179.1:33233-36236 GCA_013329415.1 Methanosarcinaceae archaeon
GCTTTCAAAAGGCTTTCAAAAGCCAATCGCCCTTTCGGCCGGGATCACAGCCATTGGCACCTGGCCTACGCGGCGGGCTACTATCCTGCAGCGGGAAAGGAGATATTTTTCTTTCCTGATGTCCTCTAGGCGGTCGAAGATGTGGCTGTTTTCAGGGCTTTCGGGAATATTTTCCCGGATGGTTGTTTCGAGGGATTCCATTTTTTGCATGAGGATTTTTTTGTCGGCTGGGGTTTCGAAGGCCCAGTCCCGGACTTCGCGACTGACGGCAGAGGCGATTTCTTCGGAGGAAGTGCCTTTTACCAGGAAGCAGGCAAAACGGGCTTTTGCCCTGATTTCCTCAAGGGTGTCTTTCATCCTCTGTTCCGAAACCTTCTGCTTTAGGGCAGGGTGTCCTTTTTGCCCAAATTTCTTTAAAAGGACAGCTCCTTCTTCAGCCCGCTCGAAAAGGGCACAGGAATCCTCAAAGATCTGGAGAGAAGATTCAAGAAGCTTCTTCTCGGAAGCAAGGTCGATTGAGCCGGGTTCGGCAGCTTCCTGCAAGATTTTTGCAAACTGCCTGAACGTCCTGGAGAGGTCGTCGATTTCTTCTACATCTCCCACTTCACAGACCATGGCTGAAAAGTACTTCTCGGACTCTTCTCTGCCGGTCTCGGAAGGATCGGAAGGATCGGAAAAAACAGAGACTTTTCCGGAAGAGCCAGCAGACAGAAGTTTCAGGAAGGCTTCGTAGAAGTTCAGGTAGAAGCCTGGAAGGGGATGGTTGGAAGCTGTTTCGGCCGAATTCCTGAAATTCAGGACGGCTTCTTTAAGCCCGCACATGTATTCGGCTTCAGATTTTGCCTTTGCCGCGGCATGGAGGGAGGCTGTGCCGAGGGAGCGGAAAGCATACTTCCGCACGTAAGCGCACTCCGAACCTGTCAGTTTCTCAAGGCTCTCCAGGGCCTGATGAGGGTTGGGATGCACCGTATAGGCAGACTCAAGGGCCCGGGCAGCTGCCCTCTGGACAGAACTGTCCCTGTGGTTTGTAAGGGACATGAGATCAGCCCAGGCTTTCGTTTTGTCCGGGACCAGCGGGAAAGAAGGAGCAAAAGCCTTTGCGGCTCCTTTCCGGACATCTTTGTCCCAGTGGGATGAAAGCTGCACAAGTCGGCCCCAGGCGTCCTGTTTATCCTCTGCGAAGGGGAAGGCCAGAGCGAGCAGGTCCGATGCACTTTGCCGGAGGTAATTTTCCGGTCCTGAACAGAGATCGGAAAGGTTGTAAAAGATACTCGTTTTATCTTCCACCAGGGGGAGAACCAGGGAGAGAAGGTCGGCAGCATCCTTGCGGACAGGGGATTCATGGTCGACCCCCATCCGCAAAACCTCCCCCCAGACGTCTGTCATTATTTCCTGTCCCAGGCTTGCTTTTATGTCATGTTCTGGACCTGCTTCTATGTCCTTCTCTGAACCTTCATTCATGCCTATATTTTGGTCTCCTTGCCGGGAAAAGAGAGACCGGAGGGACACGGATGCACCCTTCCTAATTATGGGATTGGGGTGTGCTGAAAGGTTTAGCAGTTTGCTACAGATCTTTTTCTTTTCCGGCAGGTGCGGGAAAGCCGATGCAAGGGAGTCGGCAGCATCCATCCGGACATAACTGTCCATATCGATTGTCAATTTCAAAAGTTCGACTGAAAGCTGTTTTCCCGGGTTTCCCGGTCCTTTTGCATTTCCTTCCTTGAAGACAGAAGCGAGGGAATACGCTACACTCCTGCGGGCAAAGGCAGGCTTTCTTGTAATTGTCGATAGTTTTTCAGAAGCTTCTTCATCGGAAGCAATGTGGGGGTAGGCAGAGGCGAGGGCGTGCGCTGCCCGTCTGATCACATAACTGTGGCTTTCGGCTGTCAGCCGGAGGAGGTCTTCCCAGGCTTTTTTCTTGTCGGAGACGTGCGGAAAAGCCTGGACAAGGGTGTCGGCAGCTCTTCCCCGTACATAGCTGACTTCACTTCCCGCAAGTTCGGTAAGGTCTTTCCAGGCACTATCTTTATCCTCAAGGTGCAGGAATAACGAAGAAATGGAGTCCGCTGCCCTGTCCCTCACATGACCGTCTGCGGCTCCGCTGAGCCTTAGAAGGGTAGACCATGCTCTATTCCTGTCGGGAAGGTGAGGAAAAACCAGAAACATGGTATCTGCCGCACGCCGCCGGAGAGTCCCCTTTTCAGAGGCAATCAGCCCTAAAAGGTCCTGCCATTCCGTTTCTTTATTCCGGGAACGGATAAAAGCAGAAGCAAGGGCTTCAAAAGCTACTTTCTGGAGAATTCCTCTCTCTTCCAGAGCAAGCTTGAAGAGCTCTTTCCAGGCTTTATCCTGGTCTTCAACGTGCGAAAATACCACCCCGAGAGCTCGGGTAGCCTCAACCCTGGTGTTCATGTCCGCAGACTCCCTCAGCTCAAGCAGGTCATTCCATGCCTGTATTTTATCAGGGACCTGAGGGAAAACCGATTTGAGGCAGGAAAAAGCATATTCCTTTACAGAATCGGTTCCGGAACCCGCAAGTTTCAGAAAGTCGGTCCATACCATCTGTTCTCCGGGCATAAGGGTATAAGAGGAAGCAAGGGCATGCACCGCTGCCTTCTGCACCCCCGGGGCCTGGCTGGCCGTGAGGCCCGCAAGTTTCGTCCAGAGCTTTATCCTGTCCGACACATGAGGATAAACCAATTCAAGATTTTTGACTGCAGTTTCCGCTACAAGGTTGTCCTTATCTGAGGAGAGCCTGAGCATATCATCGAAAGCCTGCTCCCTATCAGGGAGGAATTCAAAATTAGTACTCAACTGGTTCAGGGCATCGATTTTCTCTTCCATATAGGGATTTAAAGTCCTGTCGTGTAGGGTTTCCTGGTCGATCACGTTTTCACCAATTATTCCTGCCGTCGATATAAATCCGGTCAACTGTTCCTGCTGTTGATTTAAGTCCAGCCGACTGTTTCCGGTATTGGGCTTCGTTTACACAGTCGTTTACAC
>DUKH01000179.1:36552-38256 GCA_013329415.1 Methanosarcinaceae archaeon
GTCGTTTACACAGTCGTTTACAGAGGTTAGTTACAGTATACACTAGCGGGTTTTGCCATCTATTGCAACATCACCTATTCATCCCGCCAGCAATTTCAGGTTTAAAATATCAGGTCCACCAATTATCCTGCTGCCAACTATGTATTCCTTTATTATCAGTTTGTGCTATAGCTTATTAAATATTTTGTTTTTTATTTAAAATTTCTGACGTGGAATCGTTTAGAAAAGTTTATATGTAGTATTTTTTCTAATTTTTTATTCGTGTCATATGCATCGTATTTTAGCAGAATAGTGGGCATTTTTATCTTGAACTTGAGTTTTCCAATTCATCAAATTTCCTTAAACTTTTTTAACAAAATTATACGATTTATGTTTATACATTCATTATTATTTTTTTAAAATGGGGTGCATATCATAAGGCACTCCATTATAGTTAGCAGGTCTGTAGTTCGCAGGTCCTCTCCTTATCCATGAGGTTAGCCCCATGGTGCAGTCTCCATTCCCGGAGGCAGATTGAATCCGATTCATTCATGCTGCGGTTTTACGATGTTGTTTTACTTGCGCTTTGAGTTTTCCCCCACTTCCATGGAAAACATTATTTATTTACGGGAATTCTATTGGTCCTGCATGCCGGGCTCACATTGGAAAAGAATCGCAGGGAAAGAAATTCCCTCCAGCCTTGAACTCTACCCTATAATTTACGATTACCTTGAAAACGGCTGGAATATCCTGGACATAGGTTGTGGGGGCGGAAAAGTCAGCATCTCCCTGGCTTCCCGGGGCTATTCCATAACAGGAGTCGATCTTAACAGAGAGGGCATTGAACTCGCAAAAGATGCTGCAAGCCGCCTGAGCCCAGCCGGGAAACCGGAATTCAGGGAAGGGGATGCAGCTGAACTGCCTTTCCAGGCTGGAGAGTTTGACCTGGCAGTCATGCAGGCTTTCCTGACTACTATTGTGGAGAAAGAAATGAGATCCCGGATCATTCGGGAAGCCGGTCGAGTCTTAAAACCCGGAGGTTTCCTGTATATTGCGGAATTCGGGCAGAACTGGCACCTTAAGCTTTACCGAAAACCTTATCTGCAGGATTTCCCTTGCACAAAAGAAGAAGGCTCATTCCTTGCCAGGAACCCGGAATCCGGGGAAGTCGAGTTTATAACACATCATTTCTCCGAAAAGGAGCTTGTTTTCCTGCTGGTGGATAACGGGTTTGAGATCGATTATTTCAAGGTTGAGGAGTTTAGCACCAGAACAGGGAACCGGGTCAATGGGTTTGTGGTTGTGGCGAAAAAAGTTTGATAAACCTTCCCCTGGCTCAGCGTCCGGTCTAAGGCTTTTTTCGTATCCGGTTTAAAATGATATTTATCCTTCATAAAAATATATATATAGTATTCATTCCTGATTACCGCATATTATGCGTTCCAGGCAGTAAATACATCTTGATTTTTAATTTAAGATTGTCTCAATCTTTAATCAAGAAATATGAAGTGTCATAAAGTTTTAAAAACATCTTCCATATTCTATCCCTTCACCGTTTAAAAAAGTATCTTTATATTTTCTTTTTTCCAAGGAGGTTTTGATCACGGCATATTACCCTGGTCTTACGTGATTGATGATGGATGTTACTTCAAAGGAAAACTAAAATAAAAAATGGAAAAATAAACCACATAATAAAAAACTAAAATAAAAAACTAAAATAAAAAA
>DUKH01000134.1 GCA_013329415.1 Methanosarcinaceae archaeon
AGTGGATGCTGTCAAAGTTAGGCTGTATACAAACGCCCCCTTATACTTCTGGATTTCAGGGCACAGTGTGAATATTCTGATCTGGAAGGGGTTGTGGATGTCAATGTCACAATGAGGAATGTGGGGTCAGAAAGAGCTGAGAACACTACAATCTACGTTGTCCTTCAGGCTCCGGATGAACTCGGGACATGGGACGCGATAAAAAGTACTCCTCTCAGGGTTGAGCCGGAAGAAACCTATTACTACAGTGCAAAGGGGCTGCATGTTCCCGGAAATGCAACATTCAGGGTATACGTGAGGGCTTTTGGGGAGGATGCCCTGACTGAGGAAATCATGAGTGATTGGGTCTCTCTTTAAAAATTCCTGGTCTTTCAGGGTTCTTATTCCGGACGTCCTATATGCACAAGCGGGAAATTTCCTCGCTTTTTTAAGGGAGGGAAAATGTTAAATGATGAATCTTTAATTCTCCTTACTCTTAAGAGAAGCTTTAATATCCTGCTCTACTAATATATCTTTACGTCTAATCTTAAGCTCAAATCCTTTAAAGAACCTTTAAAGTCTTCAAAGGGGCCTTATAAATTTTCAAAGGTGGTCTCTCAACCTCCTGGGCCTCTCTGGCCGGGTTCTCAGTAATTTGTAATATTGGTGGAACAATGAAAAAACTATACAGATCTAGAAACAACAGGATGATTGTTGGAGTATGTGGCGGCATTGGAGAGTATTTCGATGTCGACCCGACTCTTGTAAGACTGGTGCGGTGGCTTTTTACTTTTTGGGGTCCCGGAATATTGGCGTATCTTATAGCCTGGAGTATAATTCCTGAAGAACCCTGAAATGGATTCTTTTGGAACCAGTTACCTGCAAAAATAGGTCTACGTAAGTCTAATCAGGTCTGCGTAAGGCAAAGTAAGTCTATGTAAAGCAAAATTAGGTCTACGTAAAAAAAGTATTCCCGGGATATCCGGGAAATGCCATATTTTGGGTGTTTTTATTTCAGGCGCCGCCCTGGTTGAAGAGCTGGTCCACAAACCAGTCTGAGTCAAACTTTTTCAGGTCGTTGTAGCCCTGTCCAACTCCGAAGAAGAGTATTGGTTTGCCTGTGATATAGGCAATTGATATGGCGGCTCCTCCCTTGGAGTCAGCATCGATCTTGGTCAGGATGGACCCGTCAATTGGCACCGCCTCGTTAAACTGGGCTGCCCTCTCGACTGCATCGTTTCCTGCAACGGCTTCGTCCACAAAGATCACAAGGTCAGGAGAACTTACCCTGCAGATTTTTTCCATCTGGACCATGAGGTTTACGTTTGTGTGCATGCGCCCTGCAGTGTCTGACAGTATGAAATCGGTCCCATGGGACTTTGCATACTGGACCGCATCATATACGACTGCAGCGGGGTCAGCTCCGGCCTGGTGCTTGATCATCTTTACCCCGAGCCTGTTTGCATGGATCTCGAGTTGGTCGATCGCACCTGCCCTGAAAGTATCCCCTGCGGCAAGGACCACGGAGTAGTCCGAATTCTGGAGGTACCTTGTGAGTTTTGCAATGGAAGTTGTCTTTCCTGTTCCGTTTATCCCTACGAAGACGATGTGGACGGGCTTCTTCCTGTCCTTCACGAACTCATCGAAATCAAAGGTATTTGCAGATACCACTTCAAGGATGGCCTTTTTAAGGGCTTCTTCAACAATCTCCCCTGTGTTGCTCCCTATGTGTTTTGTGGTGCCTGCTAGCTGGTTTTTCACGGACTCCACAATGGCTTCGGAAACTGTAAGGGCAAGGTCGCTTTCCAGAAGTGCCATCTCAAGTTCCCAGAGGGGCTCTTCCAGGTCCTTGGAATCCAGGTAGACTTCCCTGTTAAAGACCAGGGCTTTTGCTTTCTTTGCGAACCCTACTTTAGGAACCTTTCTGAAAAGTGATTTCTTTTCTTCCTTTTCTTCCAGTGCAGGCCCGGTTTCTTTTTCAGCTTGCTTTTCTTTTCTTCCGGCAAGCGGAACTGCGGGCCTTGGGGGGGTTTCAGTTACAGTTTCCGGCTCGGCATAGGCAAACTGCTCTTCAGGAGCGGGTTTGGCAATTTCATTGGCGGAAGTTTCAACTGCCGATTCAGGGGGTTCAGGAATTTCTTCGACTTCGGCCGCATTTCCTTCTGCCGGTTCGAGAGCTACCGCTTTTTCGTCAATCGTTTTACTGAGTGATTTTTTGAAACTGCCAAGTTTCTCTTTAAGTTTGTTAAACACAGGATCAATCCCGAAAGAAATCAGTAAAAAATAGATGGAGATTCAAATTTTTTGAATCTGATTTTTAATGCTTTAAGTTTGCTGCGTTCCCGTTCAGGGCTTTGTTCTCAGGCTTCCTGGGGTTTATATTTTTCAGCTTCCGCTTCAAGAGCCTGCATGCCCTGCACGAATTCAGTCAGTGAAGCGTTCATTTGCTCGAGAATCTCTGTAAGCTGCTCCTTGCGACTGTTAAGGATTTCGATAGCTCCTTCCGAACTTTTTTCCGCGCTGAATCCGGCACCCAGGTTTACAACAACCTTGTCCACGTTTTTGATTTCAGCGTGAACGAATGAGCCAAACCCTACCGGAACCATCGTTTCGGTTCCTTTGCCTTCTTCTCCTGCTTTTTTCAGCTCGTTGATGGTCGCGATAGCCTGGTCGCAGCTTGCAATGGAAGCCTGCACCATATTCATTTCTTGCCTGAGGGCTTCGGCTTGCCTCTGGAATTCCTGGTGCCTGGCTGCCAGATTCCTGATCTCTTCACTGACTTCGGGCATGCTTTTCACTCCTCTGCAACGCTTTCGATCTGGACCTGGCGTCTTTTGACTCCGTGCTTGCTTCCGAAGATCGAATATACCTTATCCTCTGCATTTTTTTCGTTCTGGCTTTCGATCGTCTTCGTGAATTTTTCCCAGGAGTGTCCTGCTTTGAATTGGCCTTTGACTACAAAATTTTTCATCATAGATCACCATGCTCTAACTGTAACATTGTTCCGGAACAGATGGATGATATGATGCTTATTCAATGAACCCGAGGGAATCTTCAATTCTTCCCATCTCGGGTCCTGTGGTCTCGGAACCTACAACATACCCTTTCGAGTTTGCAAGTAGCCCTGAGCCCAGCATCTGGGTACCAAAGTTCGTTGTCCCGATCTCAACAGTGAGTCCGAAGATCTCTTCCAGAAATTCGCTTTCCGAAGGAGTAACTTTCGGATGTACAAGGAGTCCTTTATTGGTTACGACTCCTGCCATTCCCACATTTTTTATTCCTGCAATCGTTCCTCTGTACACTTCCACTTTTAGAGTATTGCCAATGACTTTCAGGGCATTATCGGACAATTCCGGGTGTACAAGGGCTGCAGTATCATTTGCAAGCACGATGTTTCCCACTGCATTCAGCTTGTCCGGGACAGTTCCTGCAGGAACTCCCGTGAGTTTCTGCAGTTCCTCAGTCCCCGAGCCTCGCGGAAACAGGAAGCCGTTTGAGTTTCCCCTGGAAATGGCTCCCACAACAACGCTTCCGCCCACGAGAGTCTCAATGACCCTTACACCCAGCAACTTTTCCAGCCGGGCACAGGTTTCGGGCTTTGTGCAGGGGGGAACGAGAGCAACGTCTTCGGTGCAGGTTGCAAAGACCCCGATTAATGGGGTTTCGTAAATATCCACTGTTCGAATCATGTCTTTTAACGCTTCAAGGTTCCTCTGTATGTTTACTGTGCAAGTTCTGCTTGCACTTCACCGTCCGCGAATTTAACCGCGCGGATCCGGATGGAGAGTGGGGGCTTTTTGCAACCTCTCTCCCAGAGGCGTTCGTTAATTGATTTGTCCAGTTTGACCTGGGTCGGCTCCACCTTCAGGTGTTTTACAAGAAAGCCCCGAACTTCGCTTACTGCCCGGTTTGCTCTTTTCCAGGATGGAACTTTCTTTACGTCTCTGAGAGGTACTGTATAAATCTGTTCTTTTACCACGTCGTCTGCCATTTTACCCACCTATGTCGCTCACTTCACATCCAGGCTTCTTCTTCTCCAGTGCCTGCGCTTGGGATGAGTCACTACCTTCCGGTTTGTTTTCACAATAACCCACACTGGGACTCGTGTGTTCTGCCTGTGCGCCTTTGCCAGACGCTTCTTCTGTCCTTTCATGTTATGACTCAAGTGGATCACACCTGTTAACCTGTAAACTATAATTTGTTAATTTGATGATTATTTTCCGGTATAATATGTTGAGATATAAACCTGAATTTTATTGGGATTCTAACCTTGCCTGGCCTGACGGATTAGGACCATATGAGGCAAATCCGGTAAGAGTTTCTGGTTTCCCCTTGCAATATCAGGGGGTTGAATATACTTGATTATTGTATAAATCTTTAATCCAGATCTTTTCTCTTTCAGCTAACTTCCTGAATTCAAACGCTTCCTGTTGCTTTTTTTCCAGTTTTTCGGGAGAGTACATGGGACTGGATGTGGACTGGAAACAATTCGCTGATTTTCTCTTCTCCCTGATGCTGTCGGATCAGTTCCCTTAGCTCGGTTTCGTAATCCGCTTTCTGGGTGGTTTCGCTTGGCCCTTCCTCAATTTCCAGGTAGCGCTCGACAAGGATGTCCACGGCTTTTCTGCTGTACCCCTTAAGGGGGCAGATATACTGGACTCCGAACCTGTCTTCGATGCTCCTTATTCTGGGGGGCGAAAGCACGGGGACCCTGTCGTCTCGCCTGATGCCGTCCACGATGAATTCCACTTCCGCATCCGAGGCAAGGGTTTCGACGGCTTTTTCATGGATATAATTAATTGCGTTTTTCGGGAAACCGTCGTTAATTATCATCCCGTATGCCTTTTCCAGAATCTCTCTTTCAAGGGGAAGTATCCTGTGGGGGAACTGCAGCTCTTTGGCAGTTTTCCCCGCAATGTCTCCTGTGGGTAGCAGTCCGAAGTTGCAGGTTACAAGCTCAATCTCAAAAAATGGTTCCAACAGGAGGGCTGAGAGCGAACTGTCTTTGCCTCCGCTAAAGAGAACTGAGGCTTTCATTCTGCTTAAACCCGGGTTATGGAAGTATTGCGCTTCTTTGGCTGCATCTTTATCAGGAGCGTCTTCAGCTGGTCGTCGTCGATTTTGGACTGGAGCCTCCCGCTCTGGGCGAGAGAGATTAGCTGAATTTCAAGCTGCTCTCCAAGGGCCGGTCTTGACATCTTCAGGGTTGTAAGACGTTCCCTTGCTTCAGGGGTCAGGATCTGCCTCAGGATAGCCTGTTTCTGGGCTTCCATTTCGGCTTTGGCCTGTTCCTGCTGGTAAGCTGCCTGCACGTCCGTAGGTTGCTGCTGGGCCTGCTGCTTCTGAATCTCTGCAAGCCGTCTCTTTCGGATTTCTTCTAGTTCATCATCCATTCCTGACAAGGCAATCACCGAAAAAACCGGTTTTTTTCAACATCCGGATTGGTATATATTGTTAAGGTCCGGGAAAGGGCTGCCGGAATTTTTACTGGCCCCTTTCGCAGGAACTTTACTTTTTCAGTACTTTGCGAGTCCCGGAATCGTTTCAATCAGTTCCTGCTTGAGTTCGTGGGCGGCGTTATCAAGCATTGAGCGTCCCTGTGGGGATACTGCACGCCCGTCCCTTACCTTCTGCAGGAAGCCTGCTGCTTCGAGCTGCTGAACTGCTTTCCGGGCAATTGAACCGCTGCCCTTTGCTCTTTTGTAGGGCTGTGAACCTCTATCCTTCCTTCCGCCGTATACGGAGCGAAGCCTCTCGATCCCGATTGGCCCGTCTGCATAAATCTTTCTCAGGATTGCGGCACACCTGACATACCACCAGTCATTGTTAGCTGGAGGCATTTCTTTGTGGACGCCGGTTTTCACATTTTCTGCCCATTCTGGAGGAACAATCTTTTCATTTTCCTTAAGTATTCCTGCAACCTTTTCGATCAGTTCTGCTACAGGGACATCGTATACAGTTGTCATACTCTACTCCTTTTACGAATTACTTTGCTTTTTGAGGTCTCAGGGATTCTGGCCGATTTTCTTCCCTGAATCTGGTAGGTGTAACTCATTTTCTCTCGAAATTACGATATTCCTGTCCCTTTCGAGAGTTTAGACAGCTGGTTTACGTATTTGGACTCGATACGTATTGACTCAATGAACTTGAAAGGTTGGGGGGGGCTGCTGGCCCTATAACCCCGGTTAATATAATTCTAGTCTAAACTGAGACGAGATTGATAAACTTATTGGTTAATATATATACTTTTAGGTAAGTGTCCTGGGTAAGCTTACTAGATGGCATTACTGTTTTTTAAAGGTTTGTGCCCTTCCAGGACCTACAGAGATGTAGCGGATTGGTACTCCCATAAGTTCTTCCAGCCTATCCACATAGTTTCTGGCGTTTTCCGGAAGGTCTTTGAAAGCTTTCACTCCAGTTAGGTCGACATCCCAGCCTGTGAGGTCCTCATATACAGGTTCGCAGGCCTGGAGGTCTTCCGTAAGTTCGGGGGGATAGTCCACGGTTTCACCTTTAAAGCTGTATCCCGTACAGATCCTGACCTGTTCCAGGCCTGTCAACACGTCCAGTTTTGTGAGGGCAATTTCCGTATACCCATTCAGGGCGATGGCTTTTTTCAGGAGGGGTAGGTCAAACCAGCCGCATCTCCGCCCGCGTCCGGTGGTGGTCCCGAATTCTCCCCCGGCTTTCTGGATCCTCTCCCCCATTTCGTCGGTGAGCTCTGTGGGCAGCGGTCCTTCTCCTACTCTTGTGATGTAAGCTTTTACAATTGCCGTTACGTTGTCCACTCTTGTAGGCCCTACCCCGAGGTTGGCACAGGCAGACCCTGAGATAGTAGAAGATGAGGTTACAAATTTCTGTGTCCCGTGGATGACGTCGAGGTGGGTGCCCTGGGCCGCTTCGGCCATGACGTTTTTCCCTGCATCGAGGGCTTCGTTGATTTCCCGGGAAACATCCGTGACACACGATGCAAACTTCTTTCCCAGTTCCAGGTATTTTTCGATCAGTTCCTGATCCCTGACAATTTCCGGATTCCCACCAAGTGCGGATATTTCCTTCTCCTTCTGGGGGGCAAGCTCTTCAAGCCTTGCCAGGAAACGTTCCCTGTCTACAAGCTCGGCAAGGCGGACTTCGTCCCTTGCAACCTTGTCAATGTAGGCATAGCCGATTCCCCTCTTTGTAGTCCCGATCTTTTCGGTTCTTGCAGCTTCCCTTAATCCGTCCATCTCTATGTGGTAGGGCATGATGATGCTCGTCTTGGCATCGATTCCAAGCTTTGAGGCATCCACTCTTACCTTATGCTTTTCAAGCATTGCAATTTCTTCGGCAAGAACCTCCGGGTCCAGGACAACTCCGGGCCCTATCAGGACCCTTGCGTCCAGCAGGATGCCGGAAGGAATCAGGTGCAGCTTGTACACCTCATCCCCTACTTTGACGGTGTGGCCTGCGTTGTTTCCACCCTGAAAGCGGGCAACAATGTCATAATCTTTAGCGAGAAGGTCTACAATCTTTCCCTTTCCTTCGTCACCGAACTGTGCACCTGTGATGATCGTAAACATAACGCCCTGATTCGGGCTTAATCAATAATAAGGTTTTGATCGAGGTCGGAAGGAGTCGGGAGATGCCGGGATATTCAGGGGGAACCATACAGAGTGCTTCATACAGAATGTAGAATATTCTGAATGCGGATTATCAAGAATACGGATT
>DUKH01000163.1:0-17838 GCA_013329415.1 Methanosarcinaceae archaeon
AAATATTTGCGTTCGGGACTATAATTACAGCTGAATCTGAAGGAGAATGGGAGGAAAATCATCTATATACAATGCTGAATATAATTCATGTTGGATACTATTAAGCTGAACATAAGGAATTCATATAATGTAAGCTGAATATTATTTGAAATAACAAGATCATGGGGGTCATTGAGTGTTACAGGAAACAACCGAAAAATCGGACGATGAGTGGAAGAAAGTTCTCACTCCCGAGCAGTATTACGTCTTGAGGAAAAAGGGTACTGAAAGGCCCTTTACCGGAAAGCTGTACTATAACAAGAATAAAGGGGTTTACACCTGTTCCGCATGCGGCCAGGAGCTTTTTTCCTCTGATACCAAGTTCGAGTCCGGGACTGGCTGGCCAAGTTTCCTGGACGTTATTTCCAGCGACCGGGTCCGGCTCCTGGAAGATAATAGCTCTTTCATGCACAGGGTCGAGGTTGTTTGTTCCCGCTGTGGGGGGCATCTGGGGCATGTCTTTGACGACGGGCCGAAACCTACAGGGAAACGCTACTGTATAAATTCCGTATCCCTGGATTTTAAAGGGGCAGAAGAAGAAAAAGAAGAAAAAAAGGCCGAAAGCTGAATGTGAACTGAAAGCTGAATGTGAACTGAAAGCTGAATGTGAACTGAAAGCTGAATGTGAACTGAAAGCTGAATGTGAACTGAAAGCGAGAGCTTGAAGTGCAGAACCTGTATGTGGGGCGTGAGTTTATCTGAAAATCGAAAAAACCCAGGCGGAACTGGCTGGTTTTCTCGTATTTTTTATTCTTTATCTGGTTATTTTCAATCTGTTTTTCCGCTTTAGTGGGGGTGATTCACCTATCTTCGTGCCCGGGACTCTGCTTTTCTCTCTGCTTGGTTACTGGCTGGGCGGCTACCTGTACGATAGGTACCTGAAATGACTTTTGATAAGAGTTCCCGGTACTTCGGAGAGCTTCCGGGGGCAGGCAGGTTTTGAAGGCAGGTCTTCTTAACTTTCTATATAGTTCTTCTTTTTAATTTGTATTTTCGCAAATCCTTTATTATAGATTACAACAATTTCCGTGGCAGATGTTGAAAGCAATCATTTTTGATGTTGACGGCGTCCTTGTGGATTCCATGCAGTTCCACGCCGACGCCTGGATCGAATCCTTCTGTGATGTGGGAATTACAATTAAACGGGAGGACATTTACGAGATCGAGGGCTCAAACGGGTGGGGAATTGTCAGGTCCATCTTTAAAAAGGCGGGGAGAATTCCCGAACCCCATCACCTGGACGAAATACCTCTGAAAAAGAGGACGATTCTTGATTTCGAGCGGATAAAACCCTTTGAAGGCATTGTTGACGTGCTGCAGGACCTGAAAAAGCACTTCACTCTTGCCCTGGTCTCAGGCTCCGACCGCAAGATAGTTGAAAAGATGATAGAGCACTTTTTCCCCGGTATATTCGAGGTTACAGTTGCCGGGATTGATGTCGAGAACGGAAAACCTGCCCCTGACCCTTACCTGAAAGCAGTGGAGATGCTGGGGCTTGAAAAGGAAGAATGCATCGTTATCGAAAATGCTCCTCTGGGCGTGGAGGCCGCAAAAGCCGCCGGACTTTACTGTGTGGCTGTTCCCAGTACGCTGGGACCTGAAAAGCTGCAGCACTCTGACCTGGTGCTCGAGAATCACCCGGCTCTTTTGAGATACCTGAAAAATCTAACTCCTTCTTAAATTATCTCTCCTTGCTTTGCTGGGGCCTGGAAGATAGCTTTTTCAGGACATTTTTTCCCTCATTTTTCAGGGCATTTTTCCCTCACTTCTCTTTCGAGAAGTCTCCTCACTGCTGCCGGGCCGTCCAGCGTTTCGGCAAGTTCCATTGCTCGCCGGGTCTTTCTGGCATATTGCTCGTCTTCCAGCAGTTCCCGGATGCAGGCAAGGATTGCCTCGGGGCGGGTCAGGTAACTCAGACGCTTCCCGCAGCCCATTTCTTCAATCGTGCTGGCGTTATTTTCCTGTTCGTTGTGTTTTTCATCCGGGAAAGATAGGACCGGGAGCCCGAAAGCCAGGCTCTCCAGAAGGGTCCCGTGTCCTCCTGCAGTGATTACGAGGTCCGAACCTTTATAATAGGGAAAGGGATTTTCCGTGAAGCCTGTCAACTTGACGTTCTCCGGGATTTCCGGGAACCGGGAGGGATCGATCCCGGGGCCTGTTATGAAGGTATAGTTGATGCTTGGATCCAGTTTTGCGGCTTCGAACACGCTCCGGAATATTGCTGCCCGGTAACCGAAAGCCCCGATGGTGGAGAGGACGTTTGGGTGGGGGAGTTTTTTTGCCTCAACTTCCCCGTATTTCCATCGGATCAGGGGGCCGCTGAAAAAGATCGTGTCATTAATGTCCCTTGAGAGCACAAAGTTTCGCCGGTTGACCGAGTAGGGGAGCGGGTAGTCCGGGACTATGATCCCGTCCACGCTTCTGAAGATGCGGGCATAAAAGCTTTTTACAAGCTTTCCGGCCAGCCCTACAAAGGGTCCTTTATTCCGGAAAAACTCTGCCATATTGAACTGGTGCCCGATAAAGTAGACGGGGATTTTCCTGTGTTTTGCTGCAAGGATGCCCAGGTAATACCCGTCGGAAAGTACGACGTCCGGCTCGAGTTCTTTTAGCAATTTCAAAATTTTCCTTACATCCCCCGGGCTGGAATTTTTGAGGGTTTTTGCAATGGACTTTCTAATGTTCAGGGTGCCTGCCGTTCCCACAAGAGTCAGTTCCGGAGGGATTTCGCATGCCATGTATCCTGTTTTTTCGACCAGGTCCTTTGAGTAGCCGTATGCCCCGAAGTACACGTCATGCCCTGCGGACAGGAACTCTTTTCCCAGGGCAAGGCAGCGGCTTGTGTGTCCCAAACCTTCTCCGCACATTAACAGCAAAATTTTCATTCGATTTAGCTCCTTCTCTTCTCCAACCCATGGCTTCTCTCTGCTTTAATTCTTTCTTACTGATTCGTTGTTTAAAAATATCTATTTGGGGGGGTTTCGATTAAAACCCGTGGAATTTATCGGCCTCATTATTCTGAGATGTGGAATTGGGTAAAATATGGTGGGGTTGGAAAATTGAATTGAAGACTAAATCGAAGTAAAAGTAGAGGTGAAATCGAAGTAAAAGTAGGGGTGAAATTGGAAATGGAATTGAAGGTTAAATTTGTGTAAAATCAGGGTCGGAATCAAAATAAAAATGAGCTGAAGTTGGAATCGAAGTAAAATTAGAGTGGGGTGAAATGAGATGAAATTGGAATCGAAAAAAAAGAAAAAAAGAGAACTTGAGGCTTAGAAGCCGTAGTTCTCAGGCAGGAATACTTTGACTTCGCTCTGGTACTTGGTAAGACAGTCGTCCATGAACTGGTCCATGTCGTCAGGGAGGGCATCGAGGGCTGCTTTTGCGTCCTTGAGTGCGCCTGCTTCGAACCTGGAGATTGAGAGCTTGCCTGCGACTCCCTCTTCGACAATGTTGCAGCATTCGATTGCTGCGTTCTTTGCCCTGAGGTAAATGTTGTCGCCGTCCTTGACGATTGCTTCTCCGACCTTGTATGCGTTGTCGTATGCAAGCACATAGCCCTGGGGGTCTCTGTACCTGTCAGAGAGCATGAACATGTCCCTGAGGACCTTTTCGTTTCCTGTCTCGAGTGCGGTGTTCATGAGGGCACAGTCGTATGCAAGGGATTCTCCCCTGCACTGGACACTTGTACCGCCGAATTCGCCGTGGTACTCAACGGATTCGTTGGACCAGACGTCACAGCACTGCATGATGAGGTTACCCATAACATCGGAGTGGGCGCAGGTGGAGGTCTTACCTTCCTGGGTCATCGGCATGCCGGTGATGGCTTTGATGATGACGTTTTCGTAGCCACAGTCCTTTCCGGGGCCAAGTGCGCCGTTTTCGTATGCTGCAAGGGACCTTGGTGCGGAAATTGCCCTTGCGATGATTGCGAGGGTGTGGGCGAGGTTCTTGTCGAGCAGTCCGCCTGCAATGAACATTGCGGTGTTTGCCTGGGCACAGTCGGTGTCCCCTGCTGCAATGGTGCCGGTTTTCTTTGCAACTGCTGCGATGTCGGACCAGATCATGTCCATGTCAAGGGTGCCGAGACAGCCGATACCGTAAAGCATACCTGCGATGTCGTTCCTGAGGATTGCGTAGTCGAAAACTTCCTTACCACCCATACTTTCCACGGAAAGCAGGTCAGCGCCGTTTTCTGCGCATTTCTCGAAAGCTTCCATAAATACGGAGTACTTGTCTCCTCTGAGCTGGAGGAAGTCCCTGTTTTCACGGATGTCACCGATGGTGTGGCGCAGTGCGCACTTGATGCCGTATTCATCATGGTACTCTTCCATGATGGTCTTCTGGGCGTGTGCGACTTCTGCTCCCCATTCGGGGTTGTTGGACATCTGCTGGACGTGTTCGGTTTCGAGGATAACTGCGGGGAAACCTACCTGGACCATTCTCTGCATGATGTCGGTGGTGATCCTCTCGTATTCATTTACGAGTTTTTCCTTGGATGCACCGGCTTCAGGTCTGGGGGCGTAGTTAACTTCAGGAATTGTGTAGCCAGCACCGATCTCGAGGCCGAGACCTGCTTTTACGGGGTGCTTGGTTTTTCCGAAGCTCATCTCATCTGCGCTTTCGTATGCCATTGAAGTGTATCTGTTTGCTACCATCTATCTCGCCTCGATTAGTGCTTGTGGAATGCTTCTCTTAATGCTGCAATGTTGGAACCTGCAATGATTGCATCAGCGATCTTGGGTGCATCTGCGGCTTCTTCTCCGTAAACACCGAGTTCATACTGTGCAACGAAATCCTGGTTCACTGCACCGCCGCCACATGCGAATGGGACATTGAGGCCTTTCTCGACCAGCTTGTCGTTGACTTCCTTGAAGGCGTACATGGTGGTGGTCATGAGTGCGGTTCCGGTGACCATGATAGGCTTGTTCTCTTCGACTGCTGCGACGACTTCGTCAACAGGGCAGTCTCTTCCGAGGTCAACAACGTCAAAACCGTTTGCCCTGAGGAGAGCGGTTACGATGTTCTTCCCGATGTCGTGAACGTCACCTTCTGCTACGTGGCAGACAACGGTTCCCTTGGTTTCAGGGGCAGTGTCGGAGTTTTCCTTGCAGAATTCGATTCCATCGAGCATTGCGTCGGCAGACATCATAACGTTGGGGAGGAAGATGACACCGTCGTCGTAGAGCTTGGTGACAACAGCCATTCCGACCATAAGTGCATCGTCAATAAGGGTAATTGCTTCCTTGCCTGCATCGATTGCTGCCTGGAGTCCCTCTACGACATCGTCTTCTTCACCCTCGAAGATGGCTTTTGCGATTGGGTAGATGAGTTCGTCTTTCGGATAGAGTTCTTCTGCGGCTTCTTCAGGAGTCATTTCCTTTTCCAGAGCCACATTGTATCTGGTTAAGACTTTTTTCAAGCTTTCTTCTGTAAAGTCCAGCATATTTTTAACCTCCATTCTGATTCAGCAAAAAAAGGTCCCGTTATCGCAGCCGTAAATGGGGTGTGCGGATCCCATCGGGCACCGGGTATTTCCGTTAAGCTGTAGAGGCATCTGTGCCTTTCTGTGGTGCGTACTCCCGGAAAGCCCACAGAGACTTCTGTTAAAAACAGGTGTATTTTAGGACTTCCTGCTGTACATACCCGTGAAAGACCTTTCCTCCACTTGATGCTCCGGATTTTTTCCTTTTTTTGAACCTTCCATGCCCATCTCCGGACATGTAACGCACAGCATAACGTGGCATCATCAAATATACCATAAACGACGGGAATTTTTTCCGGGTTTTGACGGGGATACATGGGCTGAAAAATTTTGAACCGGGTATGTGACTTATGGGGGTATTATATTCAGGGGGCACCGCTCCGGATCGCCATACTCAAAAATTCAGGGGGGACTTTTTAACTCTCTGTGGGAAGACCTTTGTATTGTGTGGGGAGGGGGCACTCATAAAATATATTTTGTATCTCGGCATGTGCAGATGTAAGCCTGAAGGGGTGTGCAGATATGGGTGCAGACTGGAATATGCAGATTATAGTCAAGGACCCAAAGGCCTTCAGCAATCTCAAGCGAAAGTTTAACCACAGAAAGCACTGAAAACATGGAATAAAGGAAAAAGGGCACAATCCTTTCGTGCTTTCCGTGTCTTACGTGCTTATAATTTAAGTGTAAATATTTACGTTCGGGACTATAGAATATATAATCTCTAAGTCTGCAAATTATAATCTCTAAGTCTGCAACATTAGTGACACTTGATTACATTTTGTATTATCTGGGAATGCTTGGTAACACCTGGTGAAAATTAGTATAAACTGGGAAAACCTGGTGAAAATTCTAAATTCTTCCGGGCAGTCATAAATGGGTGCATATATGACAAAAAATAAATAGGGAGAAGATAGATATAAGGCGTGGTGAGAGCGGGTCTGAAATGATTTTTACTAATACTAAAGGGTCTCTGTGCCTGTTTCAGGGGATAAGTCTGTTCTGTGATATTGTTTGAATAAAAAATTTTAGAACAGCTACCTTAAAAATTTTAAAGTCTCAGTTTTCATTAACCGGTTTGCTGAAATAAACTCGATTGAAAATTTTGATCTCCCTGTTTAGATTTTCTCATACTCATTATGTACTAATTGATTCTGTTCACGTTGTTCTATTCGTATTTCTATGGCTCTTGTTGCTGTTCTTTTCTTGTGTCCCCCTGATTTTTCTCCCTCTTTATTTCTTATTTTTTCCAGGGAGTTTGCGTCTTAAATTATCCATCCATATTTTTTTATATAAATGAGATGTGGATAATTCCTGTCTGTGATAAATTCCTACACTCCCCGCTTTTAGTCATATATATTAGGGGAGGCATCCGAATTTTTTGTTTGCCTTCGGGAGGACCCTAAATCCCGCGTAGTAAGGCACGCAGATAATGAAGCGTATCATTACCCCGAAAACCCCCAACCCTAAAAAACAAAGTGAAATCAAAGTGGTTTTTATGCAACCTGAGTTATTAGATGTCGTATTTCGTTCCAGAAAAAGAAGTGACCTGCTTTTGCTCCTGGGAGAGGAAGCCAGAACAATCGAAGAAATAAAAACCATTCTTGACGTTTCCCCCACAGCCATCCTGCCTCAGATCAAAAGGCTTACAGACAGCAGCCTTGTGGTTCAGAGGGACGGGTATTATGAATTGACTGGCCTGGGAGAAGAGGTCGTCAAGAAGGTCCGGCCCCTTGTCGATGTCCTGACCCTGCTAGAGCGAAACGACTACTGGCTGGAGCACGACCTTAACGGAATTCCCCAATATCTGCAGGACCGGCTCGGAGACCTCAAAGACTTCCGCCTGATCGAACCCGACCCCTGCCAGATTTTTGAACCCCGAACGGAAATCGTAAATTTCATTTCGGCTTCAAGTCATTTGATGGTTTTCTCTTCTTTTTTCAGGCCCGAGTTCCTGCCTATTTATTCCAAGCTCGGCAGGAAAGGTGCAAAAGTTTCCCTGATCTTAACTGAGTCGGTACTTGAAAAAACCCTGCACAATTATGAACGGAAGCTTAAGAAATTTACAGATATGCCCAATACCGAACTTTTCGTCTGTAATGACGGGGTCAAGCTTGCCGAACTTATCGTATCTGACCAGGGAGTGCTGGTTTCCCTCTTTGCCAGCAACGGCAGGTTCCACCACGATCATGCTTTCTGTTCCGGCCCTCAGGCTCTCGACTGGGTAAAGGAACTTTTTGAGTTCTATAAATCCCGTTCCAGGTTAATCAAAAACTCAAGGGGAATGGAAAGTTTTTCCTGCACTTCCGGGGCCGGTTTCCTGTCCGAATCTCCCCTGATCAGTTTGCATTAACGGGTACGAAAGTTTCAAAAATGGTTCAGGAGACAGTTTTATCTCCCTCTCCTGACTCCCGGTTTTTCAAAATACACGATGCTATTTCCGGAGGTTGATTTGAATGACCATGGACCTGCAGTTGATTGATACGATTTTCTTTTCGGAAAAAAGAAAGAACCTTCTCATGTTCCTGATGGAGGGACCTAAAACTATCGATGAGATCAAGACGGAACTCGACGTCAGTTCCAGCCCTATCATGGCCCAGATCCGGGTCCTGCTAAAGGACGGACTTCTGGTGCAGAAAGAGAGCCACTACGAACTTTCGGTCAAAGGAAAATTAATTGCCCCCAGGATGCAGCCTCTGCTTTCCACTTTCCGGGTCTTTGATGAGAACCATGAGTACTGGGCAAGCCAGGACCTGTACACCCTTCCGCAGCACCTCCGGGAAAGGCTCGGGGAGCTGGGGTCCTGCCGGGAAATCGTGCCTGATAGGACTCATATCTTTGATTATCCTCCTGAGATTATGAACAACCTGTACAGGGCAAAAACAATCATGGAAATATCTTCCTTTTTCCGCCCCGGCTATCCGGGGCTTTATCTGGACCTTGTCCGGAAAGGCGTCGAAGTCTCAATTGTCCTTGACCGGCCCATATTCAAAAAACTGGCCTCGGAATACAGGGCTGATGTGGAAGCTTTCATAAGCATGGAAAATGCAAGCCTCTACGTCTGCGAGCATAACATCGAACTTGCTTCCAGTCTGGTAACGGACCGTTTCACTTCCATCTCCCTGGTTTCCAAAGACGGGAGGTACTATAACCACGAAATGGTAAGCTTTGAAGAAAGCGCCTTTGCCTGGGGACAGGAACTTTTCGGTTACTACAGGGATATGTCGAAACAGATAACCGAGCTCTGATTATACCGGGAGATAATTATCGAGCTAACTTTTATGGTCATTTCAATGCCCTTTTATTGTGGAAATAACCTTTATGGTTACTTCACTACCTCTCTATTATTCGAATAACCTTTATGGTTATTTCAATGCCTATTTTTTGTCAGTTTTTGTTCCCAAAGCTTAAAATAGCCTTAAAACAGCCTTCCAGAAGCTATGAAAAAAAGAGGCTTTTCCCCTGTCCTGGATGAAAATACCGAAATTCTGGTACTCGGCTCCCTTCCGAGTGACGAGTCCATCAGAAAACAGCAGTACTACGGAAACCCGGGAAATGACTTCTGGAGGCTGCTCGGGGGAGCTCTTGAGGAAGCCCTGCAGGAAATGGACTATGAAACTCGGCTTGAGACCCTGAAAAGACATGGGGTTGGTTTATGGGACGTGTTCAAAGCCGGCTGGCGGGAAGGGAGCCTTGATTCAGGGATCGGGGATGAAGAAATAAACAATTTTTCAAAACTGAAGGAACTGGCTCCGGAGCTCAGGCTGGTCTGTTTCAACGGCAAAAAAGCGGGAGAATACGAGGTCTTGCTCAGGAAAATGGGTTACGAGACAAAAGTTCTCCCTTCTTCAAGCGGGGCAAACCGGAGGTATTCGATAAAGAGGGTGCAGGAATGGGAAGCTGTTTTCAAGCTCGGCAATGAGTGATGATGGGTGGTTACGATAAATAAAAATCAATGACGGGCACTAAAGAGTACTAAAGAGCAATACGGGATAGCAGCGTCTTTCCATTCTTATTTTCGGGTGGCTTACTTATTCGACTTCAATCGCTCCTAAAGTGCAGTTCTCTTCACAGGCCCCGCAGTCCACACATTCCTCTTCGTCCACGACGGCAATGCCCTCCTCCTCGTCAAGAGTAATTGCTTCTACAGGGCACTCTTCCACACAGGTTCTACAGCCGGTGCATTCTTCTTTATCGACTTTTGCTGGCGTTTTCTTTCAACTCCTTTGCTTCGTTTAAGGATAATATGGTTCTTTTCTTATTTATTTTATTCTCTTTATATATCTATGTGCCAGCTCCTCTTTGTCGTTTTACCTGTTGATGGGCTTCCTTGCTTGAGCTTCAAATTCGTCCCTTTTTTCGGAAATCCTTTTTAGGAATGTTCTCTCCCGCTTTTGTCCGATTTTGAGAATATCGGGGTAAATTTGTTGTACACATATTGTTCTTTTTTACTTTGTTTTGTCCCCCCTGTCAACTATAATCAAAATAAACATGTAAAAAATTGTCATACAAAATTTCCTGTACAATTGTTCTTAAAGGTGAAAATATCTTTGGAGATAAAAGTTAAAGTGTCAATCCAATTCTAAATCCAACTCTAAATCATCCGGATCGTTTGCTTCCTCCAAGCAATAAACATTTTATATATAATTTTAACAAAGTATATATGTAAAATGTTACTAACTTTCCATGCGACTTCATAAAATAAAAAGAATGTAAACTCTGCTACAAATGTCTTAAAACTTCTCATAAAATTGAAAATCAATACTCTGGGGCATTACATGGACATATCCACAAAAGACCAAAGATGGAGGGGCCTGGCCAGGAGGATAATGCGCCATTCCTCAATTTACTTCCTTATTATAATATTTACTACATTTGCAATCGGCTGCATTGAAGATGAGCCCTCTCAAAATTTTTCTGATACTCTTCCGGAGGATCAAAATTTTTCTGATACTCTTCCGGAGGGTCAAAACAATTCCAGGACCAACATAAGTGAAAATATAGAGAATACGCTGGTCGGACACCAAATTGTATACTATGACATAGCCGGTGAGCCCAGGTCTTACAACATATCCAAAAAAGATATTCGTAGTATTGAAAAGTCCGAATCGAACGGTGAGGTCATATGGATCGCAACAGTCGGGTCCGGTATGCAATGGGAGATACACCTCAACAGTACCGGCGAGTCGATCCTTGAAGAAATCCAATTATTCAGGACATAAAGAAGGTGTTAATATAAAAACGGGAATCTGTATCTTCTTATTATTTATATTCTTATTATCCACAACCGGAAGCGCAGTCTCTGATGAATTTCATTCGAGCAGGGAAGCTATTTCTGAGGCACAGGTGAACACCGGGCAAGTTCCTGTGAACAAAGAAGCCCTATTCGCAGCAAAATACGGACCTGGCTGGAAAGTTTCGATAGACGGGGACTCAAACCTGCCGAGGAGAATGGTGGGAAGCAGTATCGAACTTACAGGAGTCTCCGAAGGGGCAGAGCCTGAAGTCAGGAAATTCATTGCTGATAACAGCCAGGTCTTCAGTCTGGATTCCGCAGAACTGGAGCTTATAAAAGAGGACCATGACCCTTCGCTATATGGAAAAGGCAGTGGTATAAGCAACCTTGTCTACAGGCAGTCGTATAAGGGGGTCCCCGTATATTCCTCAAGGGTCGGGGTCACTGTAAACGACGGGAAGCTCGTGGCTGTGGATTCCAGCTATTTTCCCGATATAACGGCCCCAACGGAAGCTTCAATAGATGAAATACAGGCTCTTTCTGCCGCAGGCAGAAATCTTGGTATTGATATTGCAGCACCTGTTACACCCCTGAGTTCGGTCTCGCTGGAAGAATTTTCCAGACCGGAACTTTCCGGGCCTGCCTCCGGGAAAAACGCTACCAAAGCGGAGCAGGTTTCCCTTGTGATCTATCCTGTGGAAAACGAAGGCGGCTATGAATACCACCTTGCCTATGAAATTGAACTGGCTCCCATCAAGGAGCCTCTGAGCGCCTGGGTTTATTTTGTGGATGCAAATGACGGGCAGGTCCTGTACAGGTATGACCGGATGATCCCTTTCACTATTAACGGGAACGTGACCGGTACAGTGTACCCCGAATGCCCTGCCGATACTCCTATAAACGTTCCTTTCCGGAACCAGACAGTATCGGTATTTAATGATACAAATAAAGTTCTCTTTTCTGAAAGATTTGACGATGCCACAGGGTATGCAGTAACTTCCAATCCTATCGACCTGACCGGTGCGGTCAATTCCAGATTAAATTTCAGCACCAGATATGATCTCGAATCAGAGTATGATTATGCACATGCGGCTATTTCCGAAGACGGGAATTTATTCTATTTCATAGGAAATTTTACCGGCACCCGGGATTCCTGGACAGATGAGTCCATAGATATATCAAATTATGACGGGGAGCAGGTCTGGATCGGGTTTTTTTATGTCACCGATGAATACGTTCTCGGTGAAGGCTTCTACGCAGACAACATCATAGTCTCCAGTGATAATGGGGTAGTGTTTGCTGATGACCTGGAAAACGGTGATGAAAACTGGGACTTTAATATATTCAGTCTAAAAAATACATTTCTTAACCCGGTAACAGCAACAACGGACGGGAGAGGTTTCTACAGCATCCCGGACCCGGCAGAAGACGTTTACATCTATTCGGATTTCAGCGGCCCCTATGTGAAGGTTATCAATGAGGACAAAACGAATACCTTTGTTGAATTTAACCTGAGCTCTCCAACACACGACTGGAACTGGGCTGATGTGGATACTTCCTATGAAAGGGAGGAGTCCAACGTATTCTACCATGTGAATGTCATCCATGACTATTTCACAACCGGAAGTCCCTTTGACATACACTCTATGGACTACCAGACAATTGCCATCGTAGAGTACGGGTCGGAAACCGGGAATGCGTTTTCGGACGGGACTGACATCTATTTATGTGCAGCAGGGGACAGGTATGAGTCTACGGCCGTCCTTAGCGATGCTATCTACCACGAGTATACACACAGCGTTGTTGATCATGTCTATACGACAGATCTGCCGTACAGGGATGAATCCGGAGCCCTTAATAAAGGCTGGGCGGACTATTTTGCATGCACGGTTAACAATAATTCCGTTGTAGGAGAGGGATTCTATGTTAGTAGCGGCAGTGGCCTGAGAAACATAAATAATACCTGTCGGTACCCCGATGATATTGTTGGAGAGTCTCATTATGATAGCCGGATTATATCGGGTGCCATGTGGGACCTCAGGGAGCTTCTGGGTGCTGAGCTTGCTGACGAACTGGTCCTCAGGGGCATGAAACTCGAGCCTCAGGACTTCCGGGAATACCTCGAAGATATACTGATAGTCGATGATGACAATGCCGACCTGAGCGACGGGACGCCTCATATCAATGCTATCTGCAAAGCATTCTATGTAAACCACGGGATAGACACGGAATTCTTCGATTCCGTCGCCCCGGAGCTTTCCGGGAAATCTCCTTCCGGCGGTTCATATATTTCCAGCAACACAACGCCTATAGCCGCCAATATAACATATTTGATTGACGTAGACCCTTCATCTATTTGCATGACGGTTAACGGGGAACCTGCCGCAGTAACAAAAACAGAAATAAACAAAGGTTACAGGGTCGAAAACATCCCCTTAATGCCATACGGGGATGGTGAAGTCGCGGTTTGTTTGAATGTATCGGATGCCGCAGACAACTTTATTTCCAGCAGCTGGTCATTCTTCGTGGATACAAAATCCCCTCTCTCAAATACTCCGGAGGATACGGAATTTTCAGCAAACAGCACCACGTACTTCACAGGCTGGAAGCTTTTTGACCTGTATCCGGGGTACTACCGGGTATTATGCGATGGGGAAGAGATTGTACCCCCTGCGCAGTGGGCAAATGATACTCAGCTCTCAATCCCGGTGAATACCGATCTCGGGATCGGGGATTTTAACTACACCATTCAATACAACGATACTGTCGGAAACTATGGTGAGCAGGACACAGTTCTCATAACCATTGATTACTTCCCGGCTCCAAAAATCAACATAAGCTCCCCGGTAGACGGCTATTCAACGACATCCGGTTCAGTAACGGTTACTGGAACCGTAAACGGCACCGGATCATTACCCTCGGTTACCGTAAACGGGGTTGATGCAGACCTTTCCCTTGAAGGTTTCAATGGCACATTCTCACAAACAGTATCCCTCTCCCTGGGCATAAATACGATATCTGCAAATGCCACAGATGCTCGCGGGAGCACTAACAAAACTTTCATAAATGTCACAAGAACCTCACTTTCAACAGATAGTGGCGGAAGCAGCGGTGGAAGCAGTGGCGGAAGCAGTGGAAGTAGTGGAAGTAGTGGAAGCAGCGGCGGTGGCGGAGGGGGTGGATCCCCCGAACCTGCGAGTAATGTTGAGATCAAGGAACTTTCCCAGCAGTTCGTGACAAATGGGAACCGTATAAGGTTCGCGTTCACGCAGGAAGTCACTCCTGTAGTTTATGTGGAATTCGATGCCAGAAGAAGTTTTGGGAAAACCACAACCATTATAGAAGAACTGAAGGGGAAGTCCTTCCTGACTCCTGCCGAACCCGAAGGAGAAGTCTACAAGCACCTTAATATCTGGGTTGGAAACGGAGGTGTGGCAACCCCGGAAAATATCGGCAACCCTGTCATCGGGTTTAAGGTTGAGAAATCCTGGCTGGAGGAAAACGATATTTCAGAATCCTCTATCAAACTGTGGAGGTATAATGATGATGTGTGGAATTTACTCCTCCCGGATACAGTAGGGGAAGACGATGAATATGTCTACTTCGAGGCCGAGACCCCGGGCTTCTCACCTTTTGCCATAACAGGTGGCACACAGGAAGAGCCTGGAGTAGAAGTAAGCACTCTGGAAATTTTCCCGATGAAAAATCAGACCGATGCTTCGGCCGAGCCCGCTGAACAGTCCGAATCCGGAGAGAACTTTGAACAGCCCGAATCCGGAGAGAGGAATGCAGCAGGTCTGGATTTTAGATTTGTAGTGGGGCTGCTCGCCTGTGTATTCCTGGTTGTAAGGAGGAGAAGCTGAGGCTTCTCTTCCTGCCACTAATTCAAAAAAAATTTTAAAGTCCCGGTGCTTACAAAAATCCTTTATCAGGGGATGTGGAATCTTAATCTGTAGTCATAGCTTCTGGCTTCCTCCGGAAGCTTTTCCAGTTCGGAGTATATGTCCTTCACCTTCCCTGTCACCTTACCGTCCCTCCGTATCCTCCGATGCAAGGTTCAACATGTCCCACAGCTGTTTGGAAAGCAGGGAATCTTTTTCTGATAAATTCATCAAAAGGTCAATAAGTTCTGATTTTTCCATCCGCTCCAGGTACTCCTTTAACTCTGTCCGACAAACCTGATACGAATTCGGGGTCTTCCCGGCGGGCAGGGCAGGTCCCTTTCTGGCCATAATAAGCAGTGTGTCCCCTTCGGGAACAACCGGAACTTCCTCCCCCATCTCTACGAGTTCAAGGTATTCAAGCACGGCTGCAACCCCGTGTTTGCAGTCATGTTCAATCGGACAGGTGCAGGTGGAGTTAAGTTTCCCTTTTTCCAGAGACACTTCCGTAAAATATTCGACTGTTCCCAGTACCCTGGCGATCAGGCTACCTTCCGAGCTGCGCTTAATCTCTTTTACCCTTTCTTCGTCCTGGTACTTCATTCCCTCTGAAGTGGCTTTTTCTCCTGCCCAGGTCTGGAGGTCACCCCACCTGAGTTCCCGGAAGGTGTCGGGGCTTTCCTGGCTGGATTTCATGGTCAGGTATTTCGAGAAGGTGGTATAAAAAACAGGGGTTCACTCTTCAATAATCCGGTCCTTTTCCAGGGTATCAAGAATCTCAATAAGCCTCCTTTTGCGTCTATTTTCATCCCTGATTTCCTTGAGATATGTTTTCCATTCTCCTTTTTGTCTCCCGGCTTCCATAGTCTCTTTGATCTTCCGGAGATGTACTGCAGCTTCTCTGTAAGCATCCACTTTTGTTTTGAAAATTAGTTCTTCTGCAAGCTTTTTCCAGATTTCTATCGCAATGTCGGGGGATTTCTCATGAACGGCATTTGTAATTTTATTCTCGTCGATGTAATATGCGTAGCTTTTTGCTGCCTCCCCTTCCTTTTTTAGTTCTTCGTACCACCTGATTACCTCATCCGGGGCTTTTTCTTCAATAGCTATTTTGATCAGCAGGTCAAGCACGGGAGGTTTAATGTCTTCGAATGAATCGGGTTCTAACAGCCCTGTTACCGGAAGAACCCCGGGAAGGATTGAAGTTTCGGCTCTGTTTTTGGCCCGGACTGCGGGCATGTCTCCTTTTTCAAGGTATCTGTGAGCTATTTCCCTGACTTCCTGCCAGACCCCCGCTTTTTCGGATGTTTCCCGCATTTTGAGATATGAAGATAATTCCGGACCTCTGAAGAACTCTTCTGCCTGAAGGGCTGCTGCAAAAAACAGGTCTCCCTCTTTTTCTTTGGTTTCAATCAGGAGATTGCGGAGACTGTGGGCCATTCCCGGCTTCTCTTCCCGGGTTTTTCCTATCCCCCTGTAGATCCATTCCACAGCCTTTTCTTTCCGGCCCGCTTCAAGCAGTACCCCCACCAGCCGGTCATAACTGCCTGTCGCTTCGGCCTCGCGTTCGCAGATCGGGATGGCTTCTTCAAAAAGGCCTGCGTTTTTCAGGGCCCGGACCAGCCGGTCTGCCACCCGCTTCCTGTCCCAGCTTGAATAGTCAGGGCAGTACCCTTCATCAATTTCACGCAGGCGGGTTTTCAGAATTTCCGCAAAATTTTTCCAGTTCTCCCTTGAAAAATCCTCTCCCCAGAATGCATGTTCGCCAATAACGTCGTACTCATCTTTTAATTCAAATTCAAAGGCTTCGAACATCCTTTCGTGGGCCGGGCTAGGGGACCCGGATAGGGCTTCGAATACGATGCTCATGCAGTTAGAAAGTTCCATTGCGATTTCCCCTTCCTGGTCGTACTCCATAATGTCATCGTACCTGTTCATGATTCCTTTTCCGATATCTACCAGTTCATCATAATGTCCCGAATCAAGCAGGCTTTCCATCCGGTTTTGCACGTTTGAAAAATCGGGCATTGTACTTTCATAACTCCAGGGGTCGTACTCCTGCGCTTCTTCCCAGAGCAGGTCCAGTTCGGAAGAGATGCCCCTGACAATTCCTCCTATATCTTCTGTTTCAAGGTCCTGTCTGTCCCGGAGGTAGCTGCCAAGAGAGGGGCTTTTTTCCGAAAACTCCACCAGGATGTCTATCAGTTCGGCTTTTTCAAGCCCGTCGAGCCACTCCCTCAGGGGCGGACGGGAGCTTTTCCGGGTTTTACGGCTTTCAAAAGCTTCGGGTCCCTCATGCATTCTCCTTACCCTCAGGAGGAGCAGGTCGTTCTCTGAAAGTAGAGGGACTTTTATTCCATGTTGCAGGAGGTTGAGATACTCCAGGACAGTTGCAACCCCGTGTTTGCAATCCCCTCCAACAGGGCAGGTGCATACGGAACTCAGCTCCCCGGCTTCCAGGGAAACCTCTGTGAAATATTCCCTTCTTCCCCGCACCATTGCAAGCAGGCCTCCTTCCTGGGTGCGTTTTATTTCCTCAACCCTGCCTGAGCGCTGGTAATCCTCTCCCTTTGATGTGGCCCTTGAGCCGGCCCATTCCTCGATGTCGCTCCATTTGAGAGGCCGAAACGGGTCGGGGTTTTCACTTTCCGATGGCATAGTAAGGTATTTCCATCTATATTATAAAAAAGAGCAGCTGGGAGGGATAACTGGCCAGGGTTCGGCTTTTTTCCGGTTAATTTTCAAAGTACCTGCCAAACACTTTCCTGTCTGAGGTTTCTCGAATACGGGAATTCGATACTGTTTTAATATATGTAGTTATATATACCCTTTATATTCTTTGATCTTGTTATCTGTCAGGTTTGTTCACATGGTGGCAACATTTAGTTGTCAAGATTTAAGGGAGTGGTAGGAATGAATTTCATCTCTGTACTGGCCTCGAAGGCAAGAGAAGATATGCATTTGCGCATTACGCTAATTAATGGCGAAACTATAGAAGGGGATGTCATTGACATTAACAACGAGGGCGTACTCGTCATAAACAATGATGTATTATCGGGCATTTCTTTCAAGATGGTCGGGGTATGGCAATTAGGCCTTAAAGAGACTAATAAGCCCGATGATCCCCTTACTCTAAAAGTAGCTCCCATTTACGCTGAGAATGAGGGGAATGATTCCTGTCTGCCTGAAGGTCTGCCTGA
>DUKH01000163.1:18181-23855 GCA_013329415.1 Methanosarcinaceae archaeon
CTGAAGGTCTGCCTGAAGGTCTACACGAAGGTCTACACGAAGGTCTACATGAAGGTCTACATGAAGGTCTACATGAAGATCTGCCTGAAGATCTGCATGGGTGTCTGCACGAAGATGACCTTGAAGTTTTCCTGGTCGGCTTTTCCCCGTATAATACCGTTCTTTCGGACATAGAACCAAATAAGCACATCCCCACACCACCTGATTTTCTCCATAAGGAGGAGAAGGATACTGATAGGAATACGTGGGATAGCATTCTCAGCCGTTATCAGAATGCTGAGGTAAATAACAACCCGGAATACCTGGAATTTTTATCTGAAGAAATGATTTTTCTGGGGAGCAGATACCCGGGGTCAGGGGTCTTTTACTATAACGCTGCCTGTTTTAAGTTGAAGTGCTGCAACTATCCTGATGCGGGCCAATTGTTTGAGAGGGCGTTTAAGCTCGATAAAAAAAGTGAGTATCTTTATAACGCTGCCTTCGCCTACCTTCATGAAGAAAACAAGCCGAAAGCCCTTGTCAGTCTTGGGATCTATTTCTGCATTGAGAACCCCCTCTCAGACATAAAAATGTGGTATAAATTCTGTGATATTGTCAAAGAGACCGGGGACTACTATGTTTTCAAAAATGTCCTGCATGAGGTTTTAATCAAATTCTGCTCTCCCGATGAAGAATCAGCCGATTTGTTGAAGCTGCTGCTCCAGTCGGTTGTTTATGTATTTAAGGACGTAAATATTTTACAGGAGAAACTAATCCCCCTCCTTCGCTTAATTAAAAACAACAACCTGGACCCTGGCAGCGGGCAGGTTAAGCTTCATATGGGCCTTCTTGATGAATTAACGGACTTTCCCGGCTTATGTAAGCCCAATGATTCTTTTGATCGGATGGTCCTGTTTTTGAACTGCGACGATGGAGGCCGCGGTTCGGTTTTCGGGCCCGAGCTCGTTAATGCAGGGGACGGCGTGGGGAACGGCAATGCAAATCCCGTGAACCTTGAACCTCCCCTTGAAATGTACGTTTCTCCCGCAGGTCTCCGGGTTTCGGGTTTTATGACTCCGGAGAGCCCCGGGTTTGCAAGTAAAGGAAGTTTTGAGTTTGCAAGTAGGGAAGGTTCGGAGGGTTCAAATGAGGAAAGCAAGGAGTTCCCAGGCAAGGACGAGGATGGAATTTCATTATCAGAGCATTACTCTACAGGCCTGAAGAGCGGGCATATTTACCGGACGATTCCTCCGGGCAGGTATGGTTTCCTGAGAGATGGGGACGGAAGGGAATATCATTTCAAATACGAGGATGTTTTGGGGAACGCGGGGTATATTGATAGTGCTACCGAGGACAACCAGTTTCCCGTTTTATTCAAATGCAGAGCCAGTACTCTGGAAGATGTGGCTACTCCCAATACGGCTTATATCGTCTTTTCCACGGAATTACTGGATAATATCATTGCTCTGGCCAGGCAATTTTCCCGGGAAAAGGATTACCCTCATGCAATCCTCGAATTAAAAACCGTACTCGATTATGATCCTGATAACTTCGAAGCCGGAAATTTGAAAGAGAGGTGGGAAAAGTTATACGAAGAAAAGTACATGACAAATCTTGACAAAAACAAAATTAATTTTGAACCTAAAAATGAAGCTGAGTGGAGGCATAAAGCCGATCTGATGCTTAAGCTGGGTATGTGTGAAGAAGCTCTGGATGCCTTTAATCGTGCAAAGTCCGGGATGTCGAGTTCTCTTTACGGGCAGGGCATCGCATACCTGAAAACGGGAGCATATGCTGAAGCCGTTGAATGTTTTAAAAAGGTCCTTGTAAAAACCCCCCTGTATTACCATGCCAGTTATGCCAGAGGGCTTGCGTACCAGCGCCAGGGGATGTATAAAAGTGCCCTGGAAGATTTCAATGAGGTCGTAAGGCTCCGGCCTGACTATCAGGATGCCTGGAAACAAAAGGCGTTTGTACTGGACCAGCTGGAAAAGTTTGAGGAATCCATAGAGGCATACGATATGAGTCTGGCCCTGGTCCCCACGGACTGGAAGGCTCTTTCCAGAATGAGTTCGGTCCTTACCAAACAGAACCGGCTTTCTGAAGCAATGGAATGCGTAGAAGAAGCTTTAAGGCATGTCCCTGACCACCCGGATTCCCTTTTTGCAAAGGGATATATCTTCCAGAAAGAAGGCAAACTCGATAAAGCCCTGGAATGGATCGAAAAGAGCCTTGAATATAATCCGGGGAATGTAAAAGCCCTTACCAAAAAAGCGTATATCCTTGCAAAATTAGGGGACCACGAGGCCGCAGTCGACGCAATTGAAAAAGCTATCCACCTGAACATGAATAACCCCAAGACCTGGTATTACAGGGGGGTCATTTTCCATTATTCGGGAGATCATGAAAAAGCAATTTCTTCATACCTTTGCTCTCTCGAGCTCAAGCCCGGGGTAAAAAGGGTAATCTCCTGTAAGGAAAGAGCTGAAAAAAGCCTGGCTCTTTCCCTGAAATTGGTTCAGGAGGCAAATGAGGAAAAAGCCTTCCCTTTGAACTCAAGTCCCGAATTAGACGAACTTGTCTCACAATTCAATAAAATTCATTCTCACAGCAGCTAATAAATTGCGAAAAATTGTTTTTTATTGAGTTTCCTGCATGGGTTTATTGTTTAGAAAGGTGTTCTGGCTGTCTATATTGCCCCACATTACAAAGACTGCAATACATGCCCTTGCGTAATTACGTCCAGGGCATAGTGAACATGGAAAACTATTTGTATTAATTGTGAATCCTCACTTTGTGTATAATTATAGGGTGCCAGCCTCGACCAGCCTCGACAGCCTCGACAGCTCAGTCCGGGAAAAGATGGATGAACACGAATACGATGGGTAAAGACATATGAGCAATAAGCAGACTCATAACCAGAATCCGGAGCAGAAAGCCAGAGATGATATTGATAGAAAACTAACCGAGTCTGGCTGGATAGTGCAGGAAAAGACCGGGATAGATTGGAATGCTTCCAGGGGCATTGCGGTTAAGGAGTACCTGACCGATGTGGGGCCGGTTGATTATGTACTCTTTGTTGATAAAAAGCCCGTTGGAATCATTGAGGCGAAAAGGGACGAGGAAGGCCATCGGTTAACCGTTGTTGAGGAACAATCCTCTGAGTATGCTGCAAGCAAGCTAAAGTATCTGAACAATGACCCTCTTCCTTTTGTGTACGAGAGTACCGGGGAACTTACCCGATTCACAGACTTCCGTGACCCGAAACCCAGGTCAAGACCTGTTTTTTCATTTCTCCGGCCCGAGACTTTTGAGGAATGGCTCAAAAAAGATAAACCTTTGAGGGAAAGGTTTCTGGATATACCCGAATTGCGGACAGAAGGGCTGCGGGACTGCCAGATTACCGCTATCTCAAATCTTGAAAAATCCTTTAAGGACAACCGCCCGAGGGCGCTGGTCCAGATGGCAACAGGTTCCGGAAAGACCTATACTGCCATAACCTTCATCTACCGATTACTAAAATTTGCGGATGCCAAAAAGGTCCTGTTCCTTGTCGATACCAAAAACCTGGGTGAACAGGCCGAGCAGGAATTCATGGCTTATGTGCCCAATGACGACAACCGCAAATTTACCGAGCTGTACAATGTACAGCGCCTGCGTTCCAGTTATATCTCATCGGACAGCCAGGTCTGCATTTCCACAATTCAGCGGCTTTACTCTATTTTGAAGGGGGAGGAGCTGGACGAGAAAACCGAGGAAGAAAACCCCGCTGAGAAAGGATGGCAGCCAAAGGAACCGCTTCCTGTTGTGTATAATGAGAAGGTCCCCCTTGAAGTGTTTGATTTTGTGGTCATAGACGAGTGCCACCGTTCCATATACAACCTCTGGCAGCAGGTGCTTGATTATTTCGATGCTTTTTTGATTGGCCTGACAGCTACCCCGGACAAACGCACATTCGCGTTTTTCAATGAGAACGTGGTGAGCGAGTACAGCCATGAAGAAGCTGTGGCAGACGGCGTGAATGTGGGCTATGATGTGTACACCATCGAGACTGAAATCAGCAAAAACGGGGCAACGATAAATGCGCGGGAGTTTGTGGACAAACGGGTGAAACTTACCCGTAAAAAACGCTGGGAACAGCTGGATGAAGCTGTCACCTATACTGCTAAGAAGCTGGACAAAGACGTGGTAAACCCCAGCCAGATCCGGCATGTGATACGGACATTCAAGGAAAAGTTGCCTGAGATCTTCCCCGGCAGAGAGGAAGTCCCAAAAACCCTGGTCTTTGCCAAGAGTGACAGCCATGCCGATGATATCATCAATATACTGCGGGAAGAGTTCAACGAAGGCAATGCCTTTTGCAAGAAAGTGACCTACAAAGCGGAAGAAGATCCAAAATCGGTGCTGGCAGATTTCCGCAACGCTTACAATCCCAGAGTAGCGGTTACGGTGGACATGATTGCCACGGGTACGGATGTTAAGCCCCTGGAATGCCTGCTCTTCATGAGGGACGTCAAGAGCCTCAATTATTTTGAGCAGATGAAAGGCCGGGGCACAAGGACCCTGGGCTATGATGACCTGAAAAAGGTGACAACATCGGCTGTTTCTGCCAAGACGCATTTTGTAATTGTGGATGCCGTGGGCGTTACAAAGACCTTAAAGACCGACAGCAGGCCTCTGGAACGCAAAAGAAACACGCCTCTGAAAGACCTGCTTGCAGCAGTAACCTTTGGCGCCCGCGACGAAGACCTTTATGTTTCCCTGGCTTCCCGCCTTGCAAGGCTGAACAGGCAGATAAGTGAAGATGAAAGGGCCACTTTTGCTGAGAAAGCTAACGGAAAAACTCTCAATCAGACCGTAAAGGACCTTCTCAATGCATATAACCCCGATATCATCGATCTCAAAGCTTCCGAAATTCAACTGCGCCAGCCGGAAATCCAGGACGCCGATGCTCAGAAAAAGGCACATGAAACCCTGATTGATGTTGCAAGGTCCACCTTTTCCGGCGAGCTGAACGAGTACATCGAAAACGTCCGCAGGGTCCATGAGCAGATAATCGATGCCGTGAACACCGACACCGTGCTCAGGGCCGAATGGGACAAAGACGCCGTGGCAAAGGCAGACGAGCTGATCATTGACTTTAAGGCATATATGGAAGCCAACAAAGACGAGATCTCAGCCTTGAGAATCTTCTATAACCAGCCCTACCAGCGCAGGGACGTCACCTTCACGATGCTAAAAGAAGTCCTGGAAAAGCTGAAACTCGAAAAGCCCCACTTCGCCCCCTTCAGGGTCTGGCAGGCTTACGAGCAGCTTGAAAAGGTAAACGGCAACTCCCCCAAAAACGAACTCATAGCCCTGGTCTCCCTGATCCGCAGGATAACCGAGATCGACCCTGTCCTCACAGCCTACGACCGGACCGTAAACCGGAACTTCCAGGACTGGGTATTCAAAAAACAGGCAGGAACCCTGAAATTCAATGACGGCCAGATGAACTGGCTCCGCATGATAAAAGATTATGTGGCTACCAGCTTCCACCTGGAAATAGACGACCTTGACTACACTCCCTTCGATGCCCCTGGCGGGCGCGGCAGGATGTACCAGCTTTTCGGGGACGAGATGAATTTGCTTATAAGTGAATTGAATGAGGCCCTGGCGGCGTGAGTTCAGAGAAAACTGTGGTGAAACTGTGGTG
>DUKH01000163.1:24243-24381 GCA_013329415.1 Methanosarcinaceae archaeon
CTGTGGTGAAACTGTGGTGAAAAGTGGGGTGAAAATAATCGGATAAAAGCAAAAAAATAAGCATCTTGCGGTGGAAAATTGATCATAAAAGAGGAGAATAGGTTGGGAGAATAGTTTGGGAGAAAAGTGGGGAAAAAA
>DUKH01000163.1:24708-30636 GCA_013329415.1 Methanosarcinaceae archaeon
AAAACTAGCATCCCGGGGTAATTCATAGACTTTCTTTTTCTCACCGTTTTCAGTACTGGTGGACACGACCTCAATTACGTCAGGAATGTATATTATCAATGAATTGTTATTATTAATGGGGCGGTTTATGATGGGCAGGCGAAGAGCATGGAACGCTTCTCTGTACTTTTGGAAGAGATAAATAAAGACAATAAGTGAATAATATATTGGGAGTTGAGGTGTATGGGAATAGCTGAAGAAACGCAAGTTCCAAGGCACAGGACTTTTGTGGCGTCAACGGAAATAAAAGGATCTAAGATCCTTACTGTTAAAGATGAAGAACTCGGAACGATTAAAGAAGTCATGATTGACTCTGAATGGGGAAGAATCGCATACGTAGTATTTGCTTGTGATTGTTTTCTTGGTATGAAGTGTAAATTCTTTGCCATTCCTTGGGGAGCTCTTGAAGCAAATCTAGGAGAGTATATCCTTAAAGTTGATAAGGGAGCATTCAAAACGGCAGAAGGCCTGGATGAAAATGTGTGGACTTTAAATCGTAACGATTTGGTTAAAGTGTATGAACAGTATAATGTTCCTCCTTACTGGGAAGTTTAAAAGCTCATTTTCGGGTGATGATTTAGCCATATATGGGAACCATAGGACGTTGTTTAAGAATGTAATAATTAGTACAGCATTTGATGTACACACTGATCGACAGAGTATATGACTGATGATTTACAGGTAGACTTTGCAAAAATACTACTGGTATATATTACTCAGAATAATATAACCGCTAGTATTTTATACTTTAACTTACATATTATATATTGTTCACAAGGAACTAAGCTGTAAAATGAAGCAAATTCAGGACAGAGTAAAACCTGATCCCGCAATAAACTTCATTGACGCGTAAGCTGTAAAATGAGGCAAATTCAGGACAGAAAAATCTGATCCCGTATAATACTTCATTGGCGCGTAGCTATAAGGTGGAGCAAATTCAGGACGGCTTGAAAACCGATCCCGTAATCTACTTCATTTATGGCGTAAACTGCGAAATGAAGCAAATTCAGGGCAGTCTGATATCTGATCCCGTAATCTACTTCATTTATGGTGTAAACTGCGAAATGAAGCAAATTCAGGACAGGGTAAAAGCTGATCCCGTAATCTACTTCATTGACGTGTAAGCTTAAAATGGAGCAAATTCAGGACAGAATAATCTGATCCCTCAATAAACTTCATTGGCGCGTAGCTATAAGGTGGAGCAAATTCAGGACGGCTTGAAAACCGATCCCGTAATATACTTCATTTATGGCGTAAACTGCGAAATGAAGCAAATTCAGGACAGTCTAAAATCTGATCCCGTAATATACTTCATTGACATGTAAGCTTAAAATGGAGCAAATTCAGGACAGAAAAATCTGATCCCTCAATAAACTTCATTGATGCAGACCAAACCTTGTGAACCCCTTATTCACTCTTTTAATCAAAGTTAAAGCGTCTAGATGTTGTTTCCTCTTCTTTTACTGTTTTTCTCAGCTTTTTGTTTTAGATATTTAACAAGCAACGTAATTATACTGTTTTGAGCCAAAATGAGCAGAATTCCTGTCTACAGACACTTCCACGTAGTATGAAAAATGTTTTCACTTTAGAAGGTGAAAATTAGTGAAATACCGGGATTGTCTGAATACATATTTACGTTCACAATCCCAATCATCCCCGGTTAATTTTCAATGGTACACTATTTTCGAGATGCTTTTTTTGTTTGCGGCTCTAATACAGACCTATATGCTTTTATACAGTTTTAATTTCTTGTTAAATTACTGAAAGGCACGAGTAGACAATTATTTAATCAACTGACATCTTAAAAGTACTTCAAAATTGATAATGTTCGAATACAGATTTATATGAGGCTCTGGCGGCTTGAATACAAATGTATAATATTCAATTTAAATTTGACCGATTTGCGGTTTAAGTGAACTATATTCATATATATCTAAACAGTATAAATTTATACAGTGTTTTCATGAATGGGGTTGATAAGGAATTATGAAACTTCTATATGATACAAATATTTTAATTCACATTCAAGATCCAAAAGAGCTTTCTCCCAATCTTCAAGCATTGTTAACAATAATCCGAGAACATGGTCATCAGGAGTTTATCCATCCTGCTTCTTTGAAGGATATCGAAAATGATAATGATACTGAAAGAAGGAGAATAACTTTATCAAAGCTTCGTGGTTATCCTCTGCTTCCTTCACCGCCTACTCCAGATGATGAGTTTACATCTTTAGTAGGTATTCCCGTAAATTCACATGATGAAAATGACAACGAAATTCTTTTTTCACTTAAAAAAAATCTTGTAGATTTCCTCATAACAGAAGATAAAGGAATCGGAAAAAAAGCCAATTTACTGAATCTTGATGATAGAGTGCTTTCAATTGATTCAGCTCTCAATTATTTTACGGCCTTATATCAACGTTTTTTCCCTAATCATAGTTTATTGAGGAAATGCTATGCTCATGAAATTGATATTAATCAACCGTTTTTTGACTCACTTAAATCAGATTATGGAGATGCGGATTTTAAAAAATGGTATGATAAATGTATCAAAGAAAGTCGTGAATGTTACACTTATGAAGAGAATGACAAAGTTAAAGCTTTTCTCATGCTAAAAGAAGAAAATGAAGTTATTGAAACACATTATCCCATTCCTGCCACAAAAAGAGTTAAAATTGCAACACTAAAGGCCGATTTATCAGGTTCTAAAATGGGCGAACTCTTCCTCAAAATAGCTTTTCAGTATTGCATAAATAATCAGATTTTTGAAATTTACTTAACTCATTTTGAAACTGAAGATGACACCTTATCTTATCTCATTGAGAACTTTGGTTTTGAAAGAGTAGGAGAGCTGGCAAAGAATGATGAACCGGTATATCTAAAGAAACTTATCCCGGAAACTACTGAATTACGGCCATTAGAAATTGCTAGAAAATCCTATCCTTGCTTTAAAGATAGTGAAAGTGTTAACAAATTTGTGATCCCAATTCTTCCCGAATTTCACGATATTCTATTTCCTGAATACAAAAGAAGGCAAATGAAATTGACAGATTATTTTGAAATCAATATTCCTGGCAATGCAATAAAAAAGGCATATCTTTCATCACGATTTTCTTCCAGATTGGGACTCGGAGACATAATTCTTTTTTATCGTTCACATGATCAAAAAGCGATAACTTCTCTCGGAATAATTGATCAGGAACCAATACGAACCAGTAATTTAGATGAACTTAAAAGAATAGTAGGTAAAAGAAGTGTATATTCTGAAGAAGAACTTAAAAAATGGGCAGAAAAATCAGTTTTTGTTATCCGTTTCAAGCATCACTTATACTTACCAAATCCTCTGAATCTGAGTTATCTCATAGAAAATGATATTTTGAAAAGTGCCCCACAATCGATAACTGAAATAAACCATGAACAATATCTATCTCTAAAAACTGGTGGCAAACTCGATGAACGTTTTACTGTCAATTAAACCAAAGTATGTTGATGAAATTCTAGCTGGTAAAAAGATATTTGAGTTTAGAAAATCCATTTTCAAAAAAAAGGATATAGGCAAAGTATTCATTTATTCGAGTTCTCCTGTCAAAAAAATAGTTGCATCATTCGAGATTGCCAGAATCATTGCCGATTCTCCTCAAAAACTCTGGAATAAATGCCAGAAATATGGAGGAATCCCTGAAAATGACTTTTTTGAGTATTTCAAAAATTCAGATATTGGTTATGCAATAGAAATAACCAATCTTAATGAGTTTTCTGAGCCAATTAATCCCTACAAATTAAAACAGGACTTTAGACCACCACAATCTTACTGTTATTTACCTTTGGATTATTTTGAAAATATAAACATCAACAGTATTCCAAGAATAAAAAAACAGGATATGGTGCTGTTGGAATCGGGTAATGAATATTTCTCCAATTCAGATACCAATAAAAACTCCAGCAAAAAACATACACAAACTAAACTTTCCAATGAAGATGAATTTCAAAAGATGCCAGGACTGTCAGAAGGGTTGCTGAAAAATAACATGATTATGGAAGAGAGAGCTGGATGGATAGAAACTGAATTGGGTCAAGTAGCTGAAATTATAATGGGACAATCGCCACCATCTTCAACTTACAATGAATATGGTATTGGACTCCCTTTTTTTCAAGGAAAAGCAGAGTTTACTGAACTACACCCCCTTGTTTCAAAATGGTGTTCAGAGCCAAAGAAGATTGCTGAATCAAACGATATTCTAATTTCGGTTAGAGCCCCAGTTGGAGCAACAAATATTGCTAACCAAAAGTGTTGCATTGGTAGAGGATTAGCAGCCATTCGTTACCCCGATTGCAACAAGTATGTGTTCTACTTTTTGAGATTAATTGAAAAAGAATTGGATAAAAAAGGTACTGGCACGACCTTTAAAGCGATTTCAGGTTCAGTTTTAAAGAGTGAAGGAATCCCTTTAGCTCCTCTTCCCGAACAACGCGCCATAGTCTCCAAAATCGAGCAGCTCTTCAGCGAACTGGACAACGGCATTGCCAACCTCAAACTGGCACAGGAACAGCTCAAGGTGTATCGGCAGGCGGTGCTGAAGAAGGCGTTTGAAGGGGAGCTTACGAAAAAATGGCGGGAGCAGCAGACTGATCTGCCGGATGCGGGGGATTTGCTGGAACAGATTAGGAAGGAAAGAGAAGAAGCTGTAAAAGCCTCCGGCAAAAAACTGCAAAAAACTAAGCCTTTTACTGAAGTGGAATTGACAGAGTTACCGAGACTACCCGAAGGATGGGGATGGGAAAGATTGGAGGGAGTCGGATATTGGACAGGAGGTGGAACTCCTTCAAAACAAAACCATTCTTATTGGAATAATGGTGATGTTCTTTGGGTTTCTCCAAAAGATATGAAAACTACGTTGATTTTAGATACCGGAGATAAAATAACCAAAGATTCAATTGAGAATTCTTCCGCAAAATGGATAGCTAAAGATTCAATACTTTTTGTTGTTAGAAGTGGAATCATTAGAAGAATTTTGCCGATCGCATTAGCAGGGAAAAACCTCACAACAAACCAAGATTTACAATCATTGACTTTATTTTGGGGAGATAAAGATTATGTATTCTGGTATTGCCAGGCTAATGAGCAAGTCATTAGGGAAAAATGCGCTAAAGATGGTACAACTGTAGACAACATTGAAGTTCCACGTTTGAAATCATACCCGATAGCAATTTGTTCCCTCCCTGAACAACAAGCCATCGTTCAGGAAATCGAAACCCGCCTTTCAGTCTGCGACAAGATAGAGCAGGATATAAAAGAGAATCTGGAAAAAGCCGAAGCACTTCGGCAGAGTATTTTGAAAAAAGCGTTTGAGGGGAAGTTGCTTAATGAAAGGGAGCTGGCAGAGGTTCGAGGGGCAGAGGATTGGGAGCCGGCTGAGGTTTTGCTGGAGAGGGTGAAGGCTGAGAGAGCAGGGAATGGGAAGACGTGAGAAGGCTCGGTGATTACTACGGGAGCGCGGAGGGTCACGAATACCCCGACTTTCAAGTTGGGGATGAAGTGAACCCTCGCACGTTTTTTTGTGCCCCTTTAGATTGAAATCCCTTACTCCTTTGTAATTTGAGGTTTCTCGGTATCATGATTACAGGAGTTCGAATTGCTACTCTAATATTAAAGAAACTTTGTCAAACGATACTAAACACTTCCCAAGAAACCGGGCGGGCGGCCCGAAGCATACCCCACCTTTTAAGGTGGGGTGGCCGCCCGCAATTTGATTTGTTTATATGATCACTCCTATTGCTGATGAGAAAACTGAGGGTGCAATTGAGGGCGTAAAAACATAAACCACAGGATCAAAGGATATCATCGGCTGGTTAAATGATACTGTTAATTACCCCCCAAGCTACCCCCCAA
>DUKH01000015.1:0-4488 GCA_013329415.1 Methanosarcinaceae archaeon
CAATTAAACTAAGATTCAGTTACAACTGATATTCAATTAATTGATCGGAGAGATATATAAATTATTCCGGATTACAAAGAAAAACTTAAAGAAAGAGCAGGGATTCGGACTTTTTAACCCTGGCTCTATAAGGGAAAAGGGAAAAAACGGAAGTTTAAAGGAACTTCGGTCTTTCCGAGAGGTATTCTGCAAGCGGCAGCCCTTTGTACGGCTTGCCTGCGGTTTCTGCCCTGATCCTTTCTTTGAGTTCTTCCGGGGTCATCTGGACTTTCATGGGCTTTTTCTGTTCGGATTCGGCCCTTATGGTCACGTTGACAGTGTCTTCCTCGACTTCCTGGTCCCCGATGACAACCACGTAAGGGACCCATTCCCTGCCGGCTTCCCGGATTTTCTTTCCGATGGAAAGTTCCCTGTCGTCAATGTCCACCCTGCACCCCAGCCTCTTTGAAACTTTTTCCGCAAATTCCATGTGTTTTTCGGAGACAGTGATGATCCTGACCTGGGTCGGGGAGAGCCAGACCGGGAACATGGGCACTTTTCCTTTCTCGGTTTCCATGGCGGCCTTTTCAAGGAGAGCATAGATGCAACGCTCGATTGCCCCGCTGGGGGAGCAGTGGAGCACGGTGGGCCTTTCTGCCTTGCCTTCGGGGGAAATGTAAGAGATATCGTAGCGCTCGGCGTTTTCCACATCGATCTGGACGGTGGAAAGGGCACTTGCCTTGGCAAGGGCGTCTACGAAATTGAACTCGAACTTGAGCACGAAGTAGAAGAAACGGGTGTCCCACATCTCCACAAGCACGGGTTTGTCCACGGTTTTTACCATGGAGTTAACCAGGTCCCTGTTAGACTCGTAAAAGTCTTTCGTGAAGCGGATTGCAACCTCGTAGTCATCAAGGTCGATCCCCATGTTATCGAGGACGCTTATGCAGAGCTTGTACTGCTGCATGAACTGGTCCACGGCCTGGGCCATGTCCGGGCAAAGGGAGTGCATATCCGGCATGGTAAAAGCCCTGAGCCTTCTGAGACCCACGAGTTCTCCCCGCTGTTCCTTCCTGAAACTATAGCGGGTCATTTCGATCATCTTCAGGGGGAGGTTCTTGTAAGAGATCGTCATGTCGTGGTTCATCAGGAACTGCCCGAAGCAGGCTGCAAAACGCAGGAACATGTGGCGCTTGTCCGACTCGATGGAGTACTGCCTTGCCGGGAAGCGGTCCAGGTACTTTTTCAGGGTCGGGTGGTTCATGTCGTACATCAGGGGAGTTTCCACTTCCATTGCCCCGAATTCGGATGCGACATCAAGCACGTAGTTTTCCATCAGGGACTTGATGAGCCTGCCCTTGGGATAGTAGCGCATGTTCCCGGAATCGGACCCCGGTTCGTAGTCTGCAAGCTCGAGCCTGCGCATGAGTTCGACATGGGGCGGGGCTTCCTTTACTGCCCTACTCTTGGAAATCTCGTAGTCCACGAACTGCTGGAGTTTCGGGTAAGGAGAAAGGTCGAAGCCTTCGATCTCATGAAGTTCCCCGTCAGGGGTCAGGATGCGCCAGTAAGACCTTGCGGTACCTTCGGCTTTCAGGGCTTCGGAAACTACTTCTTCCTTTTCTTCAGCTACAACAACCTTTTCCCCGCATACGGCCGGAGCTGCCCCTTCGGGCCGGATGGTCCGGGACAATTCGGACAGGGGGTGGCCCTTACAGCTTATCTTGAAAGCCTTGTACCAGCCGAAGGGAGCGCGCTTGACCTCATACTTAGCGGAAAGGGCAGCTTCGATGCCTTTCAGGACGTTGACCGCCACTTTCGGGGAAGAAAGGTCCGAGCTTAAGTGAGCGTAAGGATAGAGCATTATCCGGTCGGTCTTGACCTGGGATGCAACCTTTTCGATTTCCGAGACCGCCTTTCCGATTGTTTCTTCGGGGTTCGTCTCGTCTGCACTCTCCACAGCCATGAACGCGGTGAGGGCCTCTTCAAGCCTTCCGGACTTTAAGGAGTCTTCGATTTTTTCAGCTACCGGAGTCTGTTTTTTGGTTTCGTATTCTATATAATCAGAATGAATAAGCAATAATTGCATTGAATCACCTGTGCTCTCGGAACCACTGGAGTCAAGTTCCAGATAAAGTTAGGTTTGTTGATTAATTTTTTGATTGCATGCCTTTTGGGAGCATGCGGCCTGCACAGCGGGCCTGTTCAGGTTTCCGAAAATTAAGTAAGAATATATGACAGTCCTAACAGCGTACAGTGATATAAAGCAATCCCTTTTACCGGAATATTTCCGTTCACAGAGACATGGGTCCGGCAAAATTACGGCAAAATTCCGATAAAATACCAGCAAAATTCAAAACCGCTGATGTTTTTGGAAGAAGATATGATACGTAGTACACCCCGGTCCAGGAACTTTCCGGGTCCAGGAACTCCCCGAGACAGGGAACTCAACAGAACCGTGACTGAAAATGGATTACGGTATTTTATCAAATCGGTTGCTGCGTGGCCAAAAATAAGTGCGGCATAGGACTCCATGAAATTCAAAGTTTTTTTAGGATCGCTCACAAGCTTTATTTTTAATAAAAACGTTAGAAAAAACAGATCGGCAAGGACAAAAATATTAGAAAAGTAGTGGATAGGAGCCCGATGTTCCCACTTTCCGGCTCCTACCAATGATCCAACCCATGAGATCGAGAGGAAACCCTTTAACTCTCAATCTACGTTTTTTTATAAGTACATGAAGATATATATCATAATCGTTTCAAATTCAATGATCCCTTTAAAAGGTTTAATTAAAATGAATATTATAAAGGTATGAAAATATTCAATGCCGTTAAATTTTTTGAATTGAACTTAATGAAGAGGGATTGTCCAGCATTAGAAACCATGTCAAATGGCATCATTGGACCCCAGCTCGGCCAGGGAGAATACCGATAGCTTTTGGGATATCAGGTAACTCCCCGGATTCCCCTAAGCTCCAATCTTCCAGGTAAGCGCAGGTCATGCCTGCCTTTAAGCCCCCCTTTACCGGGCTTTTTCCCTTTTACAGGAAAAAGAAAAACGGGATAGGGCAGCACAGTAGAGGGAAAAATAAAGTAAATGATAGTAAAGACAATAAAGACTCTTTACTGCATCAGGACTCTTTACTGCACCAGGACTCGTTACTGCATCGGGACTCGTTACGGCGCCTCTTCACATGTCTCTTTCTTACAGTTGTACCCCAGGTTCTTGAGGTTTGGGTCGGCTTTTTCCATAAGCTCGGGGTGCATGGTCTCCTGGTAAACCCTGTACGCCGCCACCAGGGCTCCGAGCAGGATCGGAGCTGCAAAAAAGCCCGCAACTCCGCCAGCAAAAGCCCCTCCCAGGAAAGCAAGCATCAGGAACATGGGATGGATATTGGACTTTAGACTGGTCAGGTAGGGGCGGAGGATCAGTTCGGGGGGGCCGTAGATGACAAGAGAGGAAACCACGAAGAAGATGAGCGCACTCTCGGAACCCTGGTCAAAGTAGCGCAGCACCGTCAGGGGGACGAGCACCATATACCCGGCAAAGAGAGGAATTATCGATGCTATGAAGATAAGGGTTGCAAACGCAAGCACATGGGGAAGCCCGAAAGCGTAGAAAACCACAACAGAAGTCACACTTACGATCAGGGCCGCATAGGCGTTTCCTATGAAGACACCGGTCAGGATCAGGTCCAGGTGGGATGCATACCTGTTTACGGTACCCTGGTATTCCTCAGGCACGACTGCGAGGAAGGCGCAGTAAAGCCTGTCCCCGTCGGAAAGCAGAAAATAGCAGAGGATTATGGAAACGATGAAATTTATGACAAACAAACTTATGCTCTGGGCATAGGAAATAATTCCAATCCCCCCGATTGCAGGGAGAAGCGAGGAAAATAGGGACCAGACAGCCGAATTAATCTGTTCGAGGTACCTCTCCGGGATTTCCAGAGCACTCACAAAATCAAAGATACTGCCGATGACCACGGTCTGGTTGTCAATGACCCAGGAAATCTGGTGCAGGATCTCAACAACACCTGCTCCGACAATGAATATGATGGGAACGAAGATGCAGGTACTGGCGACCAGCGACCCTAATTTCTTATACCTTTTGAACTTCATGCGGATAGGTCTGGCAATATAAGCAAACACAAGCCCCAGCACGACCCCGTCTGCCAGAGGGATCATGATTAAAAAGGCGAAATACAAAAGCACAGCTATTACCAGGGCCGCTGCGATCTTCCAGCGGCTTTCAATCAGCTGGCTAACTCCGTCATAGGGTTGATTGAACTTCATTTTCTTTACCAGGATAATTACTTTCTTCCGGAAAGGCTTACTTTTTCCATTCCGGCAGGACAATTTTATTTACGAAGATTCATACAAGAATTCAATTTTCCAGGATTCATACGAGAATCCTGTTTACCAGGATTTACACGAGTTATCAGGATTTATACGAGAATCCAATTATAGTCCCGAACGCAAATGTTTACACTTACATTATAACCAC
>DUKH01000015.1:4851-5055 GCA_013329415.1 Methanosarcinaceae archaeon
AAACTTTCACTTGAGATTGGGGAAGGAATTTGGGGCCTTGACTATAGTACGGTAATTCAGCTTTGAAACACCGATTTCTCCTAAAGCCTCTGTCATCGGAGAAATATAATTATAACCTATTTAAAAATATAACAGTATTCCTACCTGCCCAGTCCTCTACCGCATTCCCACTGATTCATAACCAGTATTTAATCAGTATTTAAT
>DUKH01000015.1:5367-7862 GCA_013329415.1 Methanosarcinaceae archaeon
AATCAGTATTTAATCAGTATTTGATCAGTAGTTGATCAGTATTAATATAGCGTTCTTAGATTTTTAATTTTTCATCAAAGTCCGGGAAAAGCCTGTCGAAATACCTGGTCACAACACAGGCTTCCGTACACTTGCCGCACCTGATACAGGCTTCACTTACGCGTACCTCGTTTCCATTGACAGCAACCGCACCCACGGGACAGGCTTTCTCACAGATCCCGCATCCGGTGCAGCGGGAAAGCCTTGCGAACTGTTTTGCCGTCTCCTTAAAAAGGGAAACTGCCCTGGCTTTCGTGTCCGAGCTTACCAGCAGGTTCCCGTTCGAAAAGAACTTCACAGTCCCTGCCCCGGTCCTTACGAGCAGCATGCCCAGTTCTTCCGCCCGGACCACCGGGCCAAGCACGTTCAGAAATTCGGCAGCTTCCTTCAGCCTGACCCCTTTTACCCCGGCTTCCACGGAAAAGCCCCCTGCTTTGCAGGGAGAGATCCCGGAAACGACCTCGATTTCAAAGGCTTCGGCATTTTCTTCGGGAAGGACGGAAATTCCAAGCTCTTCGGCCAGTTTCAGCATCTTGGGGGGCAGCTCCTTCCAGCGCCAGAACCCGTGCTCGACAAACTTTTCCGAAAGCCCCAGGCTTTTTGCCCGGTCAAGGAGAAAAGTGTTCCACCTCTCATGCATCTCAGGGTGCAGTTCCTTTACCCTGGCGTATTCAGCCGCAAGGGCCGACGGGCAGAGCCAGCAGCCGACCCTTTCAAAGCCCTGGTCATACAGAGGGTTGTAAGCCAGCTTCCGCCAGTGGATATAAAGCCAGACCTCAAGCGCCCTCCAGTCCCGGATCGGGAAGATGTTGAGCTGGTTCGGGACAAAGGGGTTCGTTTCACTGGCTGCGATCTTTGCCCTTGAAAAAGACTCATGCTTCCTTTTCCCGTCAATGGTCAGGTATGCCACGGAATTTCCGCCGTGCCCTGCTCCCCGGGCAGATGCCTCAAATCCGACCCCGGAACGGGATGCTCCGGGTCCGTCTCCGGACAGGACCCCTTCAGTTCCTTTCCCGCGGACATTTTTCCCTGCCTCAATGTCCCCTGCGGATGCCAGCTTACAGACCTTGCAGCACCAGCGGAAATCTTTTGCAGGGGGTCCGAACCTGTCCACATTCTCCCAGAACGCATCTCCCGAGTTCATTTCCTCGTATGGGACACCCTGCTCCCGGCAATACTCCCTGGCAAACTCAACCGTTTCCGGAAACTCGATCCCGGTGTTCACGAAAAATGCTTTGAATTCCCTTTTCTTGAGAGCGGCCCGGGTAAGGTCAAGCACCACAAGGCTGTCTTTTCCCCCACTGAAGGAGACGTAAACCGGCAGCTTCCTGTACTCATTCCGATTTGCAATTCCCCGGATGGCATTGATGGCATTTTTCCCGAGTGCCTGCAGGTGTTTTTTGTTCGCCTTGATGCAGGAGCCCATGGAAGGGACTTTCTGATGAAGAAACGCCTCCGAACTGTCGATTTTTCTTACACGGAGGACTTTTTCGCCTGAATCTTTTTTAGAGTCAAATTCCGAACCGTCTATGTAAGAAATCCCGTATCCGCTAAGGCTGCCCGCAGTCACGAGCACGAAGCCCCCTGCCTTCAGATCCCCGGAAAAAGACTCCACAAGCCCGGCATCCACGTTTTTTCCGTTAAGGTGCCTGTTTTTCGTCTTTTTCAGTTCGACTTTTTGGCCTGCTCCGTGCTGCAGGAGTAACTTTGCTCCTTCCACGGAGGGCTCAAACACGTAGTCCATTTTCGAAAGCTCGAAGCGGAGCACCCCGAAGTGCAGCCCGTCCACGATGATTTCATCGGTCTTGTCCTCCCCCGGGATTTTGTTCAGGAGGATTATCCGGTCCCCCAGGGGGTCGCAGCCAAAAGCCGAAATAAGCTGCTCTGCCAGGATTTCCCGTTCATAGGGGGAACAGAAACGGACGTCTGCCGGCTGGGAAAGGGTAATCGGAAAACCTTTCGTGCCGCAAATCCCGCACTCCTCCCCTATCAAAGGCAGGTTGCACTCCCTGCACCAGAAAATGCTGTCATTTTCGTACTCGAAACGCCTGCCTGAGCTATTCCCGGATGGGTTTCCGGATGGTTTCCCGGATGAACCCTTGTAAGTCAAGGGCTCCTTTTGCCTATTCCTGTTTTCCTGGCTACGCTCCATTTTAAAAGAAGAACTGCCGGATTTATTAGGGGTTTTTTTCCTTGAAGCCTGGACCTTCTTGTCAGTATTTTTGTCAGTCTTCTTGTCATGAGGCCGGGGAATTTTATTTCCCGGAACGTTTCCCGGCCTTTTCTGGCGAGGAGATCGGTAGTTGTCTTTTTTCTGCGGCATGGAAAGCACTGGTCTGATTCAAAGAAAACGGTTAAGTACGTTATCTTCAATTTTTCAGGAAGGATACGTTTATCTGTATATCAATATTGTGAAGAACATGATATAATGAAAATCATGATATTACGAAGATCAT
>DUKH01000014.1:0-6611 GCA_013329415.1 Methanosarcinaceae archaeon
TAGATTTAGCGGGTAGTTCACTAACATGTAAACTCAAACAGAAAACTTTTTTTATATTTTAGAAGGTCTTTTGAATACGCAAAAATGAGGAAAAACATGTTAGATAACGATGCTTTTTTGTTTATGAGACGGGCTATCGAACTTTCCCGTGAAAGTGTGAAAAAAGGAGGAGGGCCTTTCGGTGCCGTGATTACCAGAAACGGGGAAATTATTGCGGAAAGCCACAACCAGGTCACTTTGCTTAACGACCCCACCGCCCACGCCGAGGTCAACGCCATCAGAGATGCAGCCCGGAAACTGAACACCTTTGACCTGAGCGGCTGCGAGATATACGCTTCCTGCGAACCCTGTCCGATGTGCCTGGGGGCTATCTACTGGGCCAGGCTTGACAAAATCTTTTTTGGCGGGAGCAGGTCTGATGCCGGAGCCGTAGGATTTGATGATTCCTTTATTTACGGGGAAATTTCGCTCCCTCTACTGAATCGAAGCATCGAGTCCCGCCAGCTTCTCCGGGTAGAAGCTCTGGAGGCTTTCAAAGCCTGGGAAGAATGTGAGGATAAAATCGAATATTGATGAAAGTCGAATACTGCTGAAAATTGAATACTGTTGAAAATTGAATACTGTTGAAAATTGAATGCTGCTGAAAATTGAATGCTGCTGAAAATTGAATACTGCTGAAAATTGAATACTGCTGAAAATTGAATACTGCTGAAAATTGAATACTGCTGAAGGGCAGGCTTACAGGGCTTTACCTGGCTTTGCATCACATTCCTGACGACGGAGATGCCGGTAATTCAAAGGTAAAAGCCGTGCCTTCGCCTAATTTGCTTTGCACCCGGATGTTTCCGCCGTGCATTTCGACAAACTTCTTTACCAGGGAAAGTCCGAGCCCGGTGCCTTCAAAAGAACGCTTCATGGAAGAGTCAATCTGGATAAAAGGGTTAAAGATTTTGTTCAGGTTTTCTTCGGAGATACCGATACCTGTGTCCCTGACCACGACCCGGACCATTTCCCCGTCCTTTTCCGAGAATACGTTAATCGAACCTCCTTCGGGGGTGAACTTTGTAGCGTTGCTTAAGAGGTTGTACATGATCTGCTCGAATTTGCTCGGGTCCGCGTAGACGGTTAAAGCCTGGGTTCCGGGTTTGTGGCTTAACATGATATTTTTTTCTTTTGTTTGAGGAAGCATGGTTGAAATTACCTTATCAACGGATTTGCCGACGCAGAACTCTTCCCTGTCGAGTTCCATTTTTCCTGATTCTGCTTTTGACAGGTCAAGGATATCGTTAATGATGCGGAGAAGGTTTTTCCCGCTTACGGAAATAAATCCAATGTACCTGGACTGCTTTTCTGTCAGGGGGCCGGCTGTCCCCTCGGCAATCAGGTCCGAAAAACCGATTACCGAGTTCAAGGGTGTCCTTAGTTCATGGCTCATATTTGCCAGAAACTCACTTTTCGTGCGGTTTGCTTCTTCTGCAGCCATTTTTGCATCTATTAAGGTCTTTTCAGCCTGTTTTCTTACGGTTACGTCCCTTACTACCACAATATTTGCCGGCATGTTCCGGTACATTATTCGGGTGCCCAGGCCCTCTATCCAGACGGTTTCCCCATTTGAGGACAGAATTTTATAGGTCCTCAAATAGCCGCCCCTGTCATTGTAGACGTTTATCTGGTCTTCCAGGTCAGTTGCCCCTGATTCGGGAACCAGGTAATTATAGATGTTGGAGCCAATTACATTGTCCAGCGGAGCATCCACCATTTCTCCGACGGCTGCATTTGCGGACAGGATATTGCCTTCGAAATCAAGGATCAATATGCCATCAGGTGTATGCTCAAAAAGGGCGCGGAAATTCTCTTCACTTGCCTTTAAGGCCTCTTCGGATTTTTTGTGCTCCGTAATGTCCCTTACATATGCGATCAGTCTCTCTTCCCCGCCCAATTTGAAGAGTTTGGTGCTGATTTCTGTCGGAAATATCGTCCCATCTTTCTTTTTATTTACCCTCTCTACCGCCACATCCCCGGTGGTTTCTTCAGCTGTTATTCTCTCGGGCAGGGTTTTTGCAAAATCTTCGGGGACAAGGTCTGCAATGGTCAGTCCGACCATTTCTTCTTTGGTATACCCGAACATCCTGCAGGCTGAATTGTTGCAGTCGAGAATCTCTCCCCGGTCTGTTTCTACAAAAATCCCGTCAATTGCCATCTCTACGAGATTTTTGAATTTTTCTTCGGATTCCACCAGGTCCTTTTCGGTCTGTTTGCTGGCAGTGATGTCGTAAACGTTGGTGAAAAGCAGTTCCTTGCCTTTTACATTAATCAAGTTAGTATACACTTCTACGTCCCTGATTTCTCCGCTGGCAAGTTTGTGAGAGGAATAGAAGTGGCCTTTTTTTTCACGGGAGATTAGCTGTTGAAGGTCCCCGGCTTTTTCGCCGGACATTAGATTAATTTCAAAAATCCTTTTTGCGGTCAGTTCTTCCCGCGTATACCCGTAATAGGAACATGCAGGATCATTAGCGTCAACAATAAGGCCTCTCCCAGGTTCCACCAGAAGCGTTACTGCAGGACTGTTATTGAAAAACTGCTTATACCTGTTTTCACTTTCCTGCAGGGCTTCATAATTCTTTTTTAACCTGACCAGAGACCTTATCCTTGTTTTAAGCTCAAACCTGTCAATAGGCTTGTTGATAAAGTCATCAGCCCCGTATTCGACTGCCTTTATCTTATTTGATTTTTCAAAAAATCCGGAAATGATAATCACAGGTATGAACCTGGAAGCCGGATCGTTTTTGATCCTCCTGCAAACTTCAAACCCATCGACCCCGGGCAGCATCGGGTCCAGTAAAATAAGGTCCGGGTTCAGGTCTTTCACGATATCAAGGGCTTCCTTTCCACTATTAGCAGGGATTGGGAGGTAGTCATCTTCAAGCTGCAAACACAGTAATTCTACCTGATCCGGTTCGTCATCAACGATGAGGACTTTGGGCTTATCGGAGGAGTGCAATTTTGATCATCTTTAAAAGTCGTTTTAATTAGGGTTTTCGGGCGTACACTGTGATATAGTATAGATAGTAAGCACTGATATATATCTCTAGTTATATATTTTGTTTTCTGATCATCTGTTTTTTTGTAAAGTGGAAAATTTTCTGGTCGTTAAGTCAATTCCTCGCTTCTTAGATATCAATACATACCTGAAGAAACTGGATTGAGTGGTTCCGGATCTGTGCAAATTAAAAAAACAGTACTTCGATATTCATGAAGAAATCTACGGGAAATATGTCAGGATGATTAATTCTAAACGCGGTTTCAAAAAATATATCCCACATGAATAAAGAAGTCCATATATTATTTTTAATGGATTTTATGGTATGGGGAAATATGAAACTGAAAGAGTGTACGGTATTTTGTTTGGTAACAGCTTTGCTTTTACTGAGTGCCGGGACAGCAACTGCTGATACGGTAATTCAATTTGGAATGACAGCGGATGGCAAGCCACTTGAACTTACAAGGGCGAGTAGTACAGCAAATCAGTGGTGGATAGAAGCTCCCGTTGTACATGGGCTTTCTTTCGAAAGCGTTAAAAGAACAGATTCGGGAGCTTATATAATTCCTGCAAACAAAAAAATCGTTTCCATATGCGTCCCGCATTTTGGTTTTTTACACGGTATTGACACTTTAGATGCCGTCTGTTTAAAGAGGGGAGAGCCGGAAATCGTCTATCCTTATATCGACGAATCCTTGGGAGATTGGGGGAACTGGGAAAACATAACTGCAAAGCAATATTTTAATCAAGACGTACTCTATTTAGGAGGCGATTTCTTTGACAATGGCAAAAAAAGTGATGGAATCAATGATTGTTATGTGGTTCTCTGCGATATCGGGGATGCAACTCCCCTGGAAACAGGTGTATACAGCTTTCTTATAACGGGCTGGGACTCTAATGGGGATTGGAGGGCTGTGGCCTCATGTGTGCCTATATATGTCCCTGATAAATCTTCTTCAAAAAAATAAGTAGTGCAATTCACTGATAAAATCTATTTGTAATATTGAATTAATGATGTGGAATCCCCCATGGATTCCACATTTTTACCCTTTTTGTATAAATTTCCCTGAAAAATCTCTCTTATCATGCGGGGGACTTATCATGTGGAGGAGAATCTGGTAGCAGTTAAGAGTTAAGCATTTGAAAAGTGACAGCTGAGAATTAAGCATTTGAATAGTGACAGCTGAGAATCGGTAGCTGAGATGTGGAATCCTTATTCTTCGCTTTTTATATTTATTTTTAAATACTGATCTTAGAAATCTTTATATCATATCTTCTTTTTTCATTAACTATGACGCTGCATGTTCCTCACATTCTTCTTCCGAAGGGTAATTGGGAAAAGTGGGCAGTAATCGCTTGTGACCAGCACACCCAGGATATCGAATACTGGGAAAGGGTTGAAGCCTTTGTTGGAAATACCCCTTCTGCTCTTAGGCTTATTTATCCGGAAATATATCTCCCATTAAATGAAAAAAGGGTAAAAGACATTCATCAAGCCATGCGTGATTATAAAGAGATTCTTGTTGATCACGGTCCCTGTTTTATTCTTGTAAAGCGCTCGGTTTCAGGTAAGGAAAGAACCGGGCTGGTTGTCGCGGTCGACCTGGATGACTATGAATTCGATGGGTCCGATTCTTTTATCAGGCCAACTGAAAAGACAATCAAAGAAAGACTTCCTACAAGGGTCAAGATAAGAGAGGATGCGGAACTGGAACTTTCCCATGTCCTGGTCTTATATGAGGACCCGGATTTTTCCGTTCTCCCCAAAATTACAGCAGATCCTGTTTATGATTTCGATCTGATGGAAGACGGCGGGCACATCACCGGGTACAGGGTCAATGATGAAAATGCAATTAAAGAAATTTCCGATAAAATCCAGACCCTCAGGGGCCTTCTTGTCGGGGACGGAAACCACAGCCTTGCCGCAGCAAAGAGTTTCTGGGAAAGCATCAAAGGAAGCGTACCGGACAACCATCCTGCAAGGTACGCAATGGTCGAACTCGTAAACATTCATGACCCCGGCCTTACATTTGAACCTATCCACAGGGTCGTAAAAGGCGTTGACCCCGAGGAATTACTCAAAAGATTTGATGCAAGGATCGTGGAATTTCCTGTATTGGAATCTCCGGTTTCGGAACCTTCAGTTGTGGAATCCCCATCCGTTCATTCAATAGGATTCATTACAAAAGACAGGCGTGGCACCCTCGTCTTTGACAACCCCGGGCATGACCTGGAGGTTGAAACCCTGGACGAGATCATTGATGATTATCCGGTTGAGTATGAACATGATCCCGAAATTGTAGAAAAACTCGGAAAAGAGCCGGATAATATTGGTTTCTTCCTTCCTTCCTTTAAAAAGAGCGAATTCTTCTGTCTCATCGAAAAGAAGGGTGTCCTTCCAAAGAAGTCCTTTTCACTCGGAGAAGAAAACGAAAAAAGATATTATGTTGAGGCCAGAAGGATTACCCAATAACTTTTTACTCAATAACTTTTTACTCAATAACTTTTTACTCAATAACTTTTTACTCAATAACTTTTTACTCAATAACTTTTTACCCGATTTTTTTCAGTCTTTTTCCCAGAATTCCTCAGCTTCGTCTTCCATCTTCTCCAGCCTGTCATAATAGTCAGGGAATTCATTCAAATGGGCCAGGGCAATTTTTCCAGTCATCAAAGGGTCGTCATTAGTAACGTTTGTTAAGGGGTCTCTTGTCCCGTGTTCCAGTTCTACGTCCATACCTCTCCTGAACTGGTCTACATCAAACTGATCCCATTTTATTCCCAGTTGTTCTCCAACTTCCTTTGCTTCTTCAGTCGTAAATTGCTCTGTTGTCAACATTATCACTCCAATAAATAATTAAATATCTGAATACTTAAGGTTATCCTGTAAAAATATTTTTGTACTCTTTCCGGCCACTTCTCTTGTTTCCACCTCAAATAACCGAAAAAGGGGAGTGTTTGGTTTTTCAGACAATATTACGCCCAGTGCCGTACCAGGGTCAGAACCAAATCCCGGGAACAGGGGCGGCCTGTTTGTTCAGCTTTCGCCTCTACATTTTCGGAATTTGCAGAAAGCTGCCTAATGATCATATCTCAGTTAGTGGTAACTGCCTCTTAAAATCCGGTAAATACCCTTCTCTATGTAAGGCTATTTTGTAGTCATTTATTGCTCTACATATTTTGTGTGGAACTTTATGCAATCTTTGCCCACCTCTCCTTTGAATAACAGCTTTTCCGTTACCTCTATAAAGTCCGGATAAATTAATACTAATTCTTCTTTAGTGTGTAGAAATAGAGCTGCAAAATCTCTGTGAATGGACATACTTCTTTTTAGCAGTTCAAGATTTAATTGATCTTCAGACAGGTAATTCTTGAATTTTAAATATGTATAAAAGTCTGCTATATTCTGATTTAATGAACTTAAAATTGAATACAACACGTTGTCCGTGTCTGGATGGGGAATATCCGGAAGGTCCAGATACTCACCAGCGTAATTATCTTCCTCTCCCCTGGTCTGGTCACGGGTTGTTTCCTGGTCCATTTAATCTCTCCCCACTTAAAGAATCCCCAC
>DUKH01000014.1:6962-7314 GCA_013329415.1 Methanosarcinaceae archaeon
AAGAATCCCCACTTAAAGAATCTTTTCGTATTTCTGGCACTTTCTCTGTTTTATACTTGCTCACACTTCCATTAAATGCAATGATTTTTAAGCTTGAATTCTATATATAATGAATTCTGTCATTTTTTCAAAATACTTGAATGATTGTATGATCTTGAATGTTTTATTATGTTAAAATCTTTTCTAATCTTCAAATATACACAAAACTTTGAATTTTTTAATGGCTTTGAACTTAACCTTATTTTGTAAGTGTATTTTTGAAAGAAATTGGGCCCCGTCCGGTGTAATCACGTTTCACTTTCAGCTGATTATGCAGATCTCAATTTTCAGGTGTTTAGGGGCTGATTTTAAA
>DUKH01000014.1:7627-21651 GCA_013329415.1 Methanosarcinaceae archaeon
TTTAAAATCTTGTGTTTTACTGCCCGAGTTTCTTGTTTAGCGTGCTGAAGGCAATCCGATTAATTTTCTTGTATGAGCACTTTTCTGGTGGTGCCTGGTTAGCTGCTTAAACTCAACCGGAAAAAACGAATCTCTTGCAGAAACAAAAATAAAGCCCTCCTTCCCTTTGATTTGGAAGCTTCCGGAAATTTGGGGCATGTTTACAGGATTGTTTGGTGGGTACCGGGACTCTCTTATTTTTCCTTCCCGTCTGCCCCTATAGCTGCCCCAATCGCCATTCCCAGGGCAGGCCCGAGAGCAACCCCAAGGGCGATATTGTCTGTCATGATTCCAATTAGCAAACCCAATGACATGCCAAGGGCAAGCCCGGTTCCCATTGCATCCTCCTTCTCTTTCCCGAAGCTTATTGTGTATTTCCCGGTCTGATTGATCTTTTTTCCCAGCCGGTAGAAGAGGAGGGGAAGAACTATGGCAGTGACAATTAAAATTATAACAATTGGAGGAACAGCCGGATTATTCATCATTATGAATTTGCCACTTTAGTATAAATAGAGTTTGAAGCGGAGTGACTGTCTGGTTGGGTACTGTCTGGTGGGGGATTTTTCCCAAATCTTATTTTTTATATTTTTATAGTCCCGGCGAGCTGCATAATCGGGCTGATAGAAGATAAGGTATCAAAAGACTTATCCATTTAAAGTTGATAGTTTTAATCAATGAATGACCATTCTGAAGTGGAAAGTCCGGGTCATGACCGAATGAAGGCTGTTCCCGGGTGGAATGAAGAGCTTGAATCGGCCTTTTCTGCCTACAAAGGTCCCTACCTGCCCGGAAGAGTGGCATCCAGGCATAAAACGGTCTGCGACATCCTTATTCCGGGGGCTGTCGTGCAGGCGGGAATGTCGGGTGCACTCCTGCGGATCGGTAAGCAGCCTGTAGTGGGGGATTTTGTCGTTTTGCTGGACCAGCCGGAAGCGGGCTCGCGTATGGTTGTGAATATCCTGCCCAGAAGGACCTGCCTCTCAAGAGGGGCGCCGGGGGAAGGAGGCGGGGAGCAGGTGCTTGCCGCAAACATCGATACCATCTTCATTGTGACTGCAGCGGGAAAAGACCTCAACCTGCGGAGGCTCGAACGCTACCTTGCCGTCGTATATTCCTCCGGGGCAAACCCGGTGATACTGCTGAACAAGGCGGACCTTGCGGATGACCCTGCCCGCCTGGTCGAAAAAATACGGTCCATTGCAGGGGACGTGCCGGTCATCCCCCTGAGCGCCCTTTCAAAAACCGGGCTTGATGCCCTCAGCCCCTATCTCAAGCCCGGGGAAACGGTGGCACTGATAGGCTCCTCAGGTGTCGGGAAATCCACACTTATCAACGCCTTTTTTGACGAAGCCGTCCAGAAAACCGCCGACATCCGAAAAGACGATGAGAAAGGGAGACACACAACCACAGTCCGCCAGCTCTTCCTTCTTCCCGGCGGCGCAATTGTCATAGACAACCCCGGGATCAGGGAAATCCAGCTTGGAGACTCTTCCGAAGGCCTTGAAAAAGCCTTTTCCGATATCATCAGTGCAGCCCGGAACTGCCGTTTCAAAGACTGCACCCACCATGACGAGCCCGGCTGTGCTGTCCTGCAGGCAGTGGAGGAAGGGCTCATTCCGGAGGAGCGGCTGGAAAGCTACCACAGGCTAACCGAAGAACTCGTATTCCAGTCAAAAAAATCCGAAATAGGGCTGAAGCGGCTTGAAAAAGAAAAACACAGAGAAATAGCGGTTACTATTAAAAAATACCGGAAATTTACGGAGAAGCCGTAAGGTGGATAAAGTCGGTTTGGATTCGCAGTGATATGCTGGACCTGTTAAGAAGCTCAAAAGTTACTGATATGGATGGTAAGTATTGAGGAAAAGTTACCGATATAGATGGTAATTATTGGAGTAAAGTTACCTATGTGGATGGTAAATCACCGATTTAATGTTCTTCTTCAGTTCGGCGGAAATCTCATCAAAAAGGTGCGGAGAACTGGACATTAAAGCTCATCCATACTCAAGAACTCGTCTTCATGTTCTTCTACAATTTTTCTGCTGTATTCAACAAATTTATTCCTGTTGTGCTCCAGAATCAGCTTTTCGATAACTATGTTATAATCATCACCCATCGATCCGAGGGCACGTAATTCGTCTCTTGTCCTTGTTTTTATCTTTATGGTTGTAGTTTCATCCATTTTTTGTGCTATATCTGCTATAGTAATTATATCCTTCATAGCCAGGACATTTCAATTCTTGTTTTTTATTTTTTGCCAGTGCAGGGACAGCTGCGTGAACTTTCCCGGAACAACCGTAATTGCTAAAAGGAAATCAAAAGAAGCCTTCTCCCTTCTGATGGGACGTTTCTTATAAACCCAAAACCGGGTTGATAAGATTGTCTAATAGGTCCCGGGGCTCTCACCGGGCGCCGAAGGAGGCCGGCTTTTCCGGAAGTTAATTGAATAATAGATTGCAGAGTAAAAACACCCGACTGGATTGATAAGAACACATTACTTTGCGTCATTCCCAACTTTTTGACATGCCAGCGCTTATTTAAAAAAAACTGTATGTCTTTCAATTTCAGCTTCTTTTCAATTTCAGTCAGGGAAAGGCCGGCCTTCGGCCGGTGAGTACGCCGGTACTCGATAAAAGCGGATTCAAAAATCTGGACTAGTGTCGCGTCAATCCTCAAGGATTGAGCAATTCTGGATAGCTGCGACTGATTTAATGCGACATTTTACCGTTGACTAGACACTAGTATTCATTTAATTATGTGATCTGATTGCGGTTTTCATTTATCATAGTTCGGCGTCTGATTTTAAAATCTTATTTTTTATTTTTTGTCTGTACTGGCCCGTTGAGCGCATTAACGATGAAATATTTTTATGGTATCACAAATTAGTAATTGACATCAAGTCTTGTTTGAGAATAATTGAGAGGTTTTTTATGAATATTCGTTTGCAAAATATTGAAAGCGATTTTAAAGGATTTTCTGACTTGATTGCTGTTTGTGAGCGAATAAAGTCATGTGGTCCTGATGATAAATTGGTTGTCATTTTTCCTCAATGGTTTGATGCAAATATGTGTGCTGTTTTAGGAGCTATTTTACATCTCTCCAGTAAAAAGGAGGAGCAGATATCTTTCGAATGGATCAACCCTGAAGCGAAAAAAATTATGCAAAAAAACAGTTTTTTGTTCTTTTTGGGCTTTGATACCTCTATCATGCTTGATTTGAACGGGACTACGATAGAATACAAGCAGTTCAGTCAGGGGGATTACAGAAGCTTTAGTGAATACGTAGAAAGAAATTTTAGAGGACATGGTTTGCCGGAGATGAGTGAAGCCCTCCTCAAGGAATTCAGGAAAAGTATTTTTGAGATTTTTGAAAACGCAGTTACTCATTCCGAAACTGAATACATCTTCGCCTGCGGTCAGTATTTTCCCTACAAGAAAAGGCTTGATTTCTCGATTGCAGATTTAGGTATTGGCTTTTATCGGAATGTCACTTCAAAGACAAAATTGGACTTAAGTCCCGTGCAGGCAATAGAATGGGCTATGGGCGAAGAAAAAACTACGAAATCCGGCCCAATTCCTGGAGGGTTGGGTCTGAAATTAATCCGGGAATTCGTAACTTTAAACAGGGGAAAAATGCAGATTGCTTCAGATTCTGGATTCTGGGAACTTTCGGAAGGCAGTGTAAAAACCAACACATTTTCAAGCAAATTCCCTGGAACAGTGGTGAATATTGAGATTAATACTGCTGATTCTCGTTCTTACTGCCTTGAAGAAGAGATTGAAGCAGAAGATATATTTTAATTGTAGTGTGATTAATGTTTACTATTAAATGGTTGTAAAACTATTATAGGGAGACATTTTAGGGAGATATTCATGGTTGATACCGTTAAAATCAGTGTAACCGATGTCATAGGCAGCGGTTTTTGTGTCGCATCAGGGGATGGGCAAAAGGTATATGAGAAAATTGCTGAAGCTTTCCGTGCGAATGAAAAAGTGGAACTCTCTTTTTCAGATATAACCGATCTAACCTCGGCTTTCCTGAATGCAGCGATTGGACAGTTATATGGAAAATTTTCCGAAGAATTCATCAGGGAGAATCTGTCCTTGAAGGACCTTGCAAAAGAAGACAGAGTCATAATGAAAAAGGTTGTCGACCGGGCTAAAAGCTATTTCAAAGATACCGAACCATATAGACAGGCAGTTAGGGATGTAATAGGTGGCAATGATGCCTGAAAGAACTTACCATATCAAAAAATATGGTTTTTCTCCTGAAAATATTTTTTTCTTTGACACAAACGTCTGGCTCTATATCTATGGGCCTGTTGCCTATCAGGACTGGAAATCTGGGATCTATTCCAGTGCACTCAAAAAAATGCATGACCTTGGATGTCCTATCTACACGAACAGCATGGTCATTTCTGAATTTATAAACAGCTTTGCTCGGATGGAATTCAAGCAGCAGTTCACATTTACACGATTCAAGGATTTCCGCAATTCTTCTGCTTTCCTTTCAACAGCTGAAGAAATCGCTTACAACGTAAAAAGAATTCTCAATATAACCCTCAGATGCGACTCTGATATTGCAGATCTGGATCTTGTGCATATTGTTGAATATTTCGAAACGGGAAGTTATGATTTTAATGACCTGATTTTCACAGAAATCTGTAAAAGTCGAAACATGGTCCTCGTCACTCATGACGGGGACTTTAAAGGTTCAGGACTTGAAGTCCTGACAGCAAACAGGAAATTGCTAGGTTCATAAAAAAGTTAGGAATGCCGGAATTCTCACAACTCCTTCCCCAGCATCCCCTTCAACTCTCCAACATTCTCCAGAATCCGCCCCTCAATCTCCTCGATCTTCCGGATAATCACTTCCGGCTTCTCATACTCCACTTCTTCATACTCGATCTCTTTGTATCTTGAAATTGAAAGATCGTAATTATTCGCCTTTATCTCCTCCGCAGGCACAAAGAAACACTTCCTCTTCCTGTCCCCGGGATTTTCTTCTCTCCTCTTCCTGAACCTCTCGATGATATCCGGAATATCCCCTTTCATGTCTGTGGGCGTCCGCTTATCGTCCAGCGAATACCCGTCGGCTTCCATGTCATAGAACCAGACTTTATCCGTGCTCCCGCCTTTAGTAAAGACCAGGACCGCCGTTGAAACGCCAGCATAGGGCTTGAAGACCCCGGACGGCATTGAGACGATTCCTTCAAGCTGGCAGGTCTAAAGCAGTAGTTTGCGCAGGCTTTTGTGCGCAATTGAGCTTCCGAAGAGGAATTCGTTCAACTAATAGAATTGTTTGCATAGGTGGAAAGATCCTTCCTAACCTTTGATGTAGAAGCTTTCAGAAAATCAAAACAAGTTCGTCTGATTGCTTAATAGGTACCGGGGCTCTCACCGGGCGCCGAAGGCGGCCGGCTTTTCCATAAGTAAATTGAATAATAGAATGCAGAGTTAAAACGCCAGCGTGAATTAATGAAGACGATATCACTGTACCTGATTACGGTTTTTATGTGCCAGCGCTCATTTCAAAAAAAACTGTATGTCTTTCAATTTCAATTTCTTTTCAATTTCAGTCCTGCAAAAGCCGGCCTTCGGCCGGTGAGTACTCCGGTACTCGATAAAAGCAGATTAAATAACCTGGCCCCTAAATATCCCTTAGAAAATCGCCCACAGTGCCTCAAAAGTCTGGTATGTAACCACACCCAGATAATACAAAACCGCAATGATAAGCGCCACAAAACTAAGGATCAAAAACACCCCGGATATCCGGATAAGCCTATATTTCCCTGCTGCAATTTTCTCAAAGTTTTCCTTCGAATCCCGGCTTGAATTTATGTTTATGCCATATTTTTTCCTGAATAGCACCAGCATAGCAAAAATGAGACTTAGCAGCCAGAGTAGCAGAGGAGCAACATATATCAAAACCGAGTAAGCAGGTCCTTCTCTTACGTCTGAAAAAGTTATTGCATGAAAATAAATCCCCTGTAGCAGCCCTGTAATAGCAATAAATTGTTTTGCACTATCTTCCATGCTGGAAATGGATTCTCCTACAAGTTTTTCGGCATTCTGTTTCCAGAAAGGGTTTGGTTCAGTAAGTACAACAGGAGTTTCTTTTTCATAAGTTTTGATCCCGTTTTCCTTCTCGATCATGTCTTCACTTCCCATTCAAACTCTTTTTTGCAGTTCGGACATGTGAGATCTATGGATAAGCTTTTAGGAGTATCTCTTCTGAATATCTTCTTGATACCAGGAAATCCCAAGCGCACTACAACAGTTTCTCCATCTTCAACAATTTTCTCTACATTTGTGTAATATTGATAACCACAATGAGTACATTTAACAAGTTCATTAGTCGTTTTCCACCCTCCATTTTGTTAGGATTGCGTTAAATTCCTTTTCTCCTAGTTCAGCCCTCATATTAGAGATGTTTTTCTCAACCATTTGGCAGTATGGAGAGTTAAGTTCCCTGAAAATCGAAAGAGCTTTTAGATAGGCTTGGAGGGAAAAACCATATTCTTGTTTTTCTTTATAAATTACTCCAAGATTGCTCAGTATCTCGGCAACTCCAATTTTATCTCCAATTTCTTCTATTATTTTTAGGGATTGGTTACAATTTTTTAGTGCTTCCTCATAATTGCCCTCATTCATATGAATAATCCCAAGTGAATGCAGATTTTTCACAATTGTTCTTTTTTCCCCTATCTCTCTTGAGGTCATTAAAGATTTATTATAAAGTTTTACTGCGTTGACATAATCACCTTTATCTCGACAGATATTTCCTTGATTATGTAGAATTAGCGCACTTTGACTTTTGTCACCTAGTATTTCTGAAATTTCCAATGCTTGATTGTGTAATTTTGTACACTCTTCATAATCGCCCAAAAGATAATGAACATTTCCAAGTGCATGGAGTACTGATGCAACTGCACTTTTTTCTCTCAATTCCTCTGAGTCTTTCAATGATCTTTTATATAAATTAATAGCTTCCTCATAACGTCCTTGATTTTGGAAGATTACTCCAATCTCGTAGAATACACCTGCAATTCCACTCTTATCTCCTAGTTCCTTTGAAATATTAAGGGATTGATTATATAATTTAAGAGCTTCCTCATGATTCTCTTGATTTTGATGAATATTTCCAAGTGTACGCAACGCTTGTGCAATTCCACTTTTATTCCCTAGTTCTTCTTCCAGTTTCAAAGACTGTTTGTATGACTTAGTAGCTTCTTGGTAAGCACCTTGAAGATAGTAAACTTCTCCAATATAACGCAGTGTTTGTGCAATCTCAGTTTTATCTTTCAAATCTTTTGAGATTTCCAATGACTCGCTATATAGTTTGATAGCTTCTTTGCAATTGCCTTGATGAAAATGAACTTTTCCAAGATAATTAAGTGTATGTGCAATTCCGTTTTTATTTCCCAATTTTTTTGAAATCTCTAGTGACTGTCTATAATGCTTCACAGCTTCTTCGATATTTCCCTGGCGCTGATAAAGCATTCCAAGTGAATGTAGCACTTGTGCGATCCCGTGTTTATTTTCTAATTCATTCTCTATCTCCAAGGACTGGTTATAAAAGTTGATAGCTGCTTGGTAGTTACCCTGATCTTGATTAAGATTTCCAAGAGTATACATTGTATGTGCTATTGCTCCTTTATTTTCTGATCTTTTAGAAAGCTCTAATGATCGGTTATAAAGTTTCATTGCTTCCTTGTAATTGCCTTGACATTGATGAATCATTCCAATAAGTTGCAATGTTTGTGCAGGAGTACTATCTCCACCAAATTCTTCTTCCATTTTTAAGGATTGATTATAAAGTTTCATTGCTTCTTCGTAATTACCCTGATCAGAATGAATCGCCCCCATCATTTTCAATGTATAAGGTACTGCTCTATATTCTCCAAGGTTGGTAAATTTTACAATACTATTATTAAATATATTTAAAGCTTCGTTCCAATCGCCTAGTAACTGATAAGTAACACCAAGTGAGATCTCTAAGTCTATTTTAGTTACACCTGAAGTTGTTTTGATAGACTCATTTAATAGGTTCATTGCGAGTTCAACGTGGCCCCAGCTGATAAGGTCATGAAACGTATCCAGCGTAATTTCACTAGAACGTTCCCAGTCTTCTGCCCGAAAGTAGTAAGCTCTCGCTTTCAGATAATCCCAAATGTCTCTGGTTTGAGAGGTTAGATTTTCAAAGTATCTGGCAGCCCTGAGTAGGAGTTTCTTTTTGTCGAACCTTTCTTCTTCCAGTCTTTCACGTGCAAAATCCCTGACTATTGTGTGTTCGTTGTAAACTACTTCATCGTATACTGGTTCTTTTGAGATCAGACCCCAGTGGATAAGTTTTTGAAGGGGTTCTACAATGGAAGGGCTTGCTTCCTTATCATCTCCCATGATCCATGATAATGCCTCTACAGGAACGGCTTCTTCGCAAATCGAGGCTTTGAGAATAAGTTTTTTAGCATCAGCATCCAGTTTTGAGAAGGATTTGTCCAGCAGGGTAAACTCAATAAGTTCTTTTTTCAGGGGCTTTAAGTCCAGCATTAAACTGTCCACACCCTGAACTGACGAAAGTTTTGCAAACTGCCCTATTGTCCATGGATGCCCGCCTGTTATATTGTATATCTGCCTTTTTTTCGAGATATCAAGGTCTGCCAGTTCTTTGTAGTTATTCATCAGCTGGTTGGTATACGGGAAATGGAGTTCGGGCAGAGAGATGTGTTCTATACCTTCTAAGAGCCTGTCTTCCAGGGGGTCGAAGTCGTAACGGGTCGTTATGATGAATTTTGTGTTACTGATGGTGTTATTAAGGAGGTGCCTGATGAATGCTTTGAGCTCGGGGTTTTCAATATCTTTCCGGTCTTCGTCTAGGCAATCTTCAAAATTGTCGAAGATTATCAGGAAACGCAGCTGGTTGAGTATGTTTACCAGCATGGAGGTTTTGACTTCAAGGGATGCGGGCTGGTTTAAGTTGAAGATCCCCTTCCTCATCAGGAAGTTGTTAATTTTGTTCAGGATATCTTCCGGTCGGGTGGTTGGAGTACACCTCATCCCGAAAACTCCATCGAAATATTCATTCATCTTTAGAGCAAGTCGGGTTGCGAGGACAGTTTTTCCCATTCCACCAAAACCATGAATTATAGCAGCCCTTTTTACATCGGACCTGAAACCTTTTTCCAAGAGTCCAATCTCATTTTTCCTGCCAATGAAACCCTTTTTCATCACCTGCAATTCGGGTGGCATCATGGATTTGTTTGTGAATTCCTCAGGTTCCGGCTTTATGTCTCCTGTGCGGACGCAGTTGCAGTCCGATAGGTATAACACGGGGGTTGCAAAGTCCAGGCAGTTGCTCTTTTCCGAGTTCTTCATCATGATCCTGGCCTCTTTCAGAGCAAAATCAACTGATTTTCCACTTGCAATCGTCCTGTAAAAGGTGTAAGCAAACTTGATTGCCACGTCATCTAGGACCGAATACTGCATGGCTACTACAGCTGGGATACTCCGTTTCGAAAGCATACTGGCGAGGTCCCCGAAGGCTTCTTTGTTCGAGCCTTTAGCCGACTCGTAGGAACTGAGTACTAAAAGCCTGATACCCCGGTCAGAAAAAAGGTCTGTAAGGGTTTTGTTGTCCATGAGCCGGGCTTTCCGTTTTTCGGTTTCGAATGCAAGATACCCTTTGCCGTTTATGCTTATCCCGTGCCCGGTAAAATGTACAATGTGGTATTCCTGTTCGTTCAGGTAACCCTGGACATTTTCAAAAGTTGCATCTTCTGTAAAATCGACCTTTATTTTCTGTTCTTTCTGGAGATTGTCCACGGCTTCCAGAATAATTTCCTGTTCCTTTTCCGTATTCAAAGGTAAAACTGTGGGATCATCAGGGCCTGAAATTATTACAAGCATCCGGAGAATGGAATTCAGAGGTTTTGCTTCTTTTTTCTTTACATTAGGGGGGAGCCTTGAAAGCAAAATGCTTCTTCTGGTGATTAAAAAGTCCTCTCCGTTGTGCAGGTACTCCCAAGGCAAAGCTGCAATTTTTGGAACATCGTCATCAAACTGAAGAGAAATTCTGAGTCCGCAATTGTTATCCTGTGCTTCACTGAGACACTTGTTAAAATATTTACCAAGTTCTCCGGAAAATACAACTTTGTAAAGCATTTTCCCAAAATCTATATGAGTTATTTCTTCAGGCTGGGGTTTGGGTATTACGGCTTTTTCCTCAATTCGTTCGAGCATCTGGAGAAGTTTAAGGTCTCGTATCAGTTCAAAATACTGAGAAACTGCAATTTCTCCATTTTCCAGAATTGAAGCACGGTACTGATTTGGAGATTTCTCAGGTCCTTTTGAAATTTTCAGGTCGAGGGGACGATAATCCAGAATAACCACCTTTGTGATTAGTTAAAAGTGATGTCTTATAAATTATAGGGACTCGTGGGATTAAAAAGTCTAATTTATGGTGTGATGGAAAATCATGAAAGTTCATACTGCATATAATAAAAAGGTTATTATATTCTCTAAAAAATATAGAATTGAACTTTTTCCTTCCCACTCCCCACCAACCCACTCCCCCCTCTCAACGCATAAATAAAATCAACTCCATATTATAATTACAAAGAACGGGGAAGGGAATATGCCTGATACCAATTACATCCGCTGGTTCAGCGAAACCACGATAGGCGACGTCCCAATTGTGGGCGGGAAGAATGCATCGCTTGGGGAAATGTACAGGGAACTCACCGGGCAGGGGATTAAGATCCCGAACGGGTTTTCGATTACTGCCGGAGCTTACTGGAAGCTGCTGGAGGCAGGGGGGATCCTGGAGAAGTTGAAGAAGGTTATGGAGGGGCTTGATACTTCGGACGTGGCTGAGCTTTCGAAGCGGGGAAAGGCTGCAAGGGACCTGGTCCTGGAGGCGGGGCTTCCGGACGAGATCTGGGCGGAGATCAAGGGGGCTTATGACCGGCTCTGTGAGGAGTACGGGGAGGAGACGGACGTGGCTGTGCGGAGTTCGGCAACGGCTGAGGACCTTCCCACGGCTTCTTTTGCGGGGCAGCAGGAGACTTACCTGAACATCCGGGGGTATCCGGCGCTGAAGGATGCTTGCGTGCGCTGTTTTGCGTCGCTTTTTACGGATCGGGCTATCTCTTACCGTGTCACTCATGAGTTCGACCACTTCAAGGTGGCGCTTTCCATCGGGGTCATGAAGATGGTCAGGTCGGACCTGGCATCAAGCGGGGTGATCTTTACGCTGGACACGGAGACGGGGTTCCCGGATGTTGTGTTTATTACCGGGGCTTACGGGCTTGGGGAGAACATTGTCCAGGGGCAGGTCAACCCTGACGAGTTTTACGTTTTCAAGCCGACTTTCCGGGAGGGGTACAGACCCATTATCCGGAAGAAGGTCGGGAGCAAGGAGATCAAGATGATCTACGGGCGCGGGGATTCCAAGGTCCTGACGCGGAACGTGGACGTCCCTGAGGTTGAGAGGATGCGTTTCTGTCTCAGTGATGCCGAGGTCCTGAAACTTGCGGAGTATGCGATCGCCATCGAAGACCACTACTCAGACAGGTACGGGGAAGCCCGGCCCATGGATATCGAGTGGGCAAAGGACGGGGGTACAGGCGAGCTCTTTATCGTGCAGGCAAGGCCCGAAACCGTCCAGTCCCAGCGGCGGCGGGACGTGCTTGAGACCTATGTCCTGGAAGAGAAGTCCGAAGTGCTTGTCCGGGGGAGCAGCGTCGGGGACAAGATCGCAGCCGGAAAAGCGCATGTGGTCCCTGACGTTTCCGTCCTGCCTTCCTTTAAGCCGGGAGAGGTCCTGATTGCGGACACCACGACCCCTGACTGGGAACCGGTCATGAAAACGGCGGCTGCCATTGTCACGAACAAAGGTGGGCGGACCTGCCACGCTGCAATCGTGAGCCGGGAACTCGGGATTCCTGCGGTTGTCGGGGCAGGGGATGCAACCGAACTTCTCAGCACAGGAAAGGAAATAACCGTAAGCTGTACGGGGGAAGAGGGGCTTGTCTATGCCGGCATCCTGCCTTTCCATGTGGATACTCTCAGTTTGAAAGACCTGGAACGGCCGAAGACCGAGATCATGATGAACCTGGCAAACCCGGAAGAGGCTTTCAGCTTTTCCATGGTCCCGAACGACGGGATAGGGCTTGCCCGGCTTGAGTTCATAATCAACAGCTACATCAAAATCCACCCCATGGCTCTGGTGCACCCGGAAAAGGTCGCAGACCCGAAAACCCTCCAGGAAATCGAAAGCCTGACCAGGGGCTTTGCAAGCAAGGAAGCGTATTTTGTCGAAAAGCTTGCCGAAGGGGTTTCTACGATTGCTGCGGCTTTTTACCCGAAACCCGTGGTTGTCCGCATGAGCGACTTCAAGACCAACGAGTACGCAAACCTCCTCGGGGGGAGCTACTTTGAAATGGAGGAGAGCAACCCCATGATCGGCTTTCGGGGGGCTTCCCGCTACTTTGACGAGCGCTACCGGGAAGGCTTTGCCCTGGAGTGCAGGGCCATGAAAAAGGTCAGGGACGAAATGGGGCTCGCGAACCTGATCCTCATGATCCCCTTCTGCCGGACCCTGGAAGAGGGCAGGAAAGTGCTTGCCGAGATGGAGAAAAACGGGCTTGTGCGGGGAGAAAACGGGCTGCAGGTCTATGTTATGTGCGAGATACCCAACAACGTCCTCCTCATCGATGAGTTCAGCGAACTCTTTGACGGCTTTTCCATAGGTTCCAATGACCTCACCCAGCTCACCCTGGGCGTGGACCGGGACTCCGAATTGCTGGCTGCCGAATTTGACGAGCGGGACCCCGGGGTCATGAAGATCGTGTCCATGGCCGTACAGGGGGCAAAGCGAAATGGTAGGCACAGCGGACTCTGCGGGCAGGCTCCCAGTGACTATCCGGAATTCGCGGAGTTCCTGGTAAAAGAGGGGATTGATTCCATATCCCTGAACCCCGATTCCGTAATGAAGATCACCCTGAAAGTCCTGGAGACCGAAAAGGAACCGGGACCGCGTTAAAATCGAGGTCGGGTTAACATCAGGAAGTTAAGATCGGACTTTTTAGATCGGGGCAGTTATAGTTAAGCAGTCATATGGAGTCTGTGAATTGATTGATTAAGCGATTATTTTAAATAATATTAAGTAGGAAATAAGTTATTGTATTCTTATAAACTCCGCCGTAAGATAGGGCTGTCAACGAGAGATAATACAAATCTTATTTATAAATATTTAATTAGTTTTAAATTGAAAAAGCGTTTTAACGGCGTTAAAATGCTTAAAATACTCTTTAATTCCTCAGAAATATATTTTATGTAATGAATATCTTGCAAAAGTATTTATGGGAATCCATCTATATAAATATCTGTAAATATTCCGTAACTCTAAAAACGGTTCTTAAGGGGTTTAGTGGGAATATATTTTTGTTCCAGTATGTCTCAAAGTCAGGCATCAAGGAAATTTCCGGTAAGTCGTATAAAAGGGAGGATTGAAGATGGGTAGTCTGAAGTTTTGTCCTGAATGTTACTCCGAATTGAAAGAAGATCCCGGAACAGATATCCAGTACTGCACTGTTTGCGGATACTGGACTAGAAAAGAAAGCGCAATGCTTGGGCCTATAATGATTTATGAATAAGGCAAAACACGCTGGCTCTCTGGCCTTTGTGTGGGGAAGGGCATGCCTCCAAAACACACTTTTTAAATTAATTTCTTTTTAACTCCGGAAAATGCCATTTGTAACTTTGCTTTCCATGCGGGTCTACAACCTGCAATCAGGGAAGCCCTGAATGTGGTGCCGGAAAGTGTGTGAGACATCTGCTTGAAATATGATGCTCGATAGGTTTTCTATAGTCTATTGAGGTTATCTATATATATTCGGCAGTGGTTATGGGGTTTGAAAGCAAAATACGTCCGGTCCGAAATTGATATCTGAATAATCCGTAAGAAAGCTGGAAAAAGCTGGAAAA
>DUKH01000014.1:21961-23011 GCA_013329415.1 Methanosarcinaceae archaeon
AAAAGCTGGAAAAAGCTGGAAAGAGGGGGGGAAGAAACACGGGGTTGTTGAAAAAATGTCTGGAGTGTAACTCCGAACTGAAGAACGATTGTTTCGGGGAATTCCAGTATTGCCATGTCTGTGGGTACTGGACAAGAAAGGAAACAGCAAGACTTGAACCGATAATGATCTTTGATTAAAATACGGGAGAAATACAATATGCTTGAGTTTCCCACAAAATGCAGCAGGTGCGGTACCTTGCTAAAGAAGCAGGTACTCGGTTCGAATACATTCTATTATTGCAGGAAATGCGGCTGTACAACGTCCGTATCCGCATCTTCCACGCTCTCAACAGCAACTGTTGAGCAGGTAAAGGCCTGATCTTAAAGGGTCCGAAGCGCTGAAGCAGCTACAGCTAAAACTGGACAGCTAAAGTAACTAATATGTCCGAATGCATACCTCCAAAAGGACATAATCTCCTGAAGTGCCACGGCTGTTGACCGTGGTTTTTTATTTTTTTAAAAAGGAACTATCAATTCGCATATATACGAACTGTTTTTTGTTTCTGTTTTATTGGTTCAATCTGTTCTAATTTTTATATGTTAATCAATAGATTTATATTAATAAAGTAAATAATGGGGCTTGCCTTATTATCACTATAAATCGTGATAATTATTTTGGCAATTTTTATGGGATCAATGTTCATGAAAACGACATTCATGAAAACGACATTCATGAAAACGACATTCATGAAAACGACATTCATGAAAACGACATTCATGAACACAATATTCGCGAGAACGATACCCATAAAATCCGTATTCATTAGAATGATAGTTTCATGTGAAAGTCCTGTCCGGCTTGCTGGGCGCCGGAAGGACTCCAGAGGAGAAAACAATGAGTAAACTTAAGACCGGTACTTTTTCCGTTGAAAATCTGGAATCTCTCCAGATCGCGATCAACAGTATAGTGGGGGCGGCAGAGGACCTTTCAGGGATTACTGCCGAAACGATGGGGCCAACCCCGAAGCCCGGGATGGCTGACCTTCGGGAGTGGGGGTTCAACCTGCTT